>DATDNR010000215.1:0-41602 GCA_036518175.1 Marmoricola sp. | reverse complement strand
GCTCTTCGTCGGCCTCGTCCTCAGGCTCCTCGTCGGCCTCGTCCTCAGGCTCCTCGTCGGCCTCGTCCTCAGGCTCCTCCGCGGCCTCGTCCTCGGGCTCTTCCGCGGCCTCGTCCCGGTCCTCGGGCTCCTCCTCAGGCTGACGGTCTGCCTGCTCCTCCGACTCCTCGTCGGACGACTCCTCGGATGCCTGCGGTACGGCGCGCAACCGCTGGCTGCGCTCCTGCAGCTGGTCGCTCAACCGGTCGACGCCCGAGGAGGCCATCGTCATCGCTGCTGCCTTACCTGCCTGCAGCAGCTGGTCCGTGATCTGCCGGCTCAGCTCCTGGCCCTGCGGCGATGAGGTGAGCCGCCCGGCGCCCTGCTGCAGCAGGCCGAGGCCGGAGGTGCGGACGTTCTTGTTCGCGAGTGCCGACCCGACGATCAGGGCCAGTCGCAGCTTCTTGAAACGGCCCAGTACGTAACCTGCCGCAAGTGCCGTTCCGACACGCGTGGTGGCAGACATTGATGCTCCCTCCCGAACGGTCCCTCCCGGACCGTTCTGAATACTTTCCGTACCCCGCTGTGACGGGTGAAAACCACAGCATCGACGTGGTTTGGGAGAGGCCGGGATCTGAAGGGGCCGGCGGGCTGCCCGACGGTCACCGGCCAGGGCCACGCCGCGGGACCTTTGTCCCTGTTGTCCCGACAGTGGATGTGGATGGATGGGGGCGGACCCCCCGAAACCCTCGGCACTGGAGCGTGCATAGCTGATGTCCCGATCGCGCTTCGATTTCCTGTCGGTGCTCGGCCTCCACGACGAGGACGAGTTCCGTTCCGTCATGCGTGGCCGCCCTGTGACGCCAGGAGAGGTCGAGGCCGCGGCCCGCGAGCACTACCGCTGGCGCGAGCACGTCCGCGACCGCGACTCCTACTGGGTCACCGTCGGAGAGGCCGCCCGGCTCCTCGAGCAGCCTCCGACTGTGGTGCGCCGGCTGGTGGACCGTGGCCGGATCCGCTCGATCGTCCACGTCAGCGGCGTCCGCCTGATGCCGCGGCACGACGTCGAAGAACTCGCCCGCGAGCGCATCGCAGCTAGCCGCTGACCGCGGGGCCCACGACCCGCGGCGCTGACCGCCTGGCAGGGCGGCTGCGCGCTTCGACATGTCTTCGACATGGAAGTGGGCCGGGCACGCGGCCCGGCCCACGTCGCTCGTCAGCCGATCTTGAAGGTGACCTCGTCGAGGTCGCCCTTGTAGTAGTCGCCGTTGGGGTAGGCCCCGATGATCATGTTGTAGGTGGTCGTGATCGACCCGATGGTCTTGCTCTTGGTGTAGACGGTCCCGTCGATGGTGAGCCGCACCGACGTGGCGAGCTTCTCACAGACGATGTGGTGCCACTTGCCGTCGTGCAGGTCGGGCCCCGCCTGCAGCGTGGTGTTCGCCAATGAGCCGTGGAAGGTGCAGGAGACCTGCCCGTTCGGCTGCATCTCCACCTTGTACTCCTGCCCGGGGTACTGACCCTTGCGGAAGAGGTCGTAGTCGGGCGTCGCGGGCACCGTGGTGGTGCGCAGGCTGAAGGAGATGTGCACGTCGGCGCCTGACGCGTCGTTGAGGTCGCTCGCGGTGGGGATGGTGACGTAGGACCCGCTGCCGCTGAACCCGTAGGAGGTCCCCGCCGCGTAGGCCGGGTCACCCGAGTGCCCCAGGAGCACGCTGTGCAACGTGCCGGGGTGGTTGCCCGCCGAGTCGACCATCGTGGTGCCACTGGTCTCGTCCATGTGCCAGACGTCGTACGTGCCGCCGGACGAGCCTGGCGTCGTCACCGAGACCGCCGAGGACTTCGCGGAGGTGTTGCCCGACGTGTCGGTCGCGGCGACGGTGTAGCTGTAGGTCGTCGATCCGGAGACGGAGGTGTCCTTGTACGACGTCGTCGGTGCGTTCACCGTGGCGATCGCTGTGCTGCCGCCGTTGCGATAGACGGAGTAGCTCGCGACGTCGCTCTCCGGAGAGGCTGTCCAGGACAGGTCCACCTCGTTGGAGGTCGGGGCGCTGGCCTGCAACCCGGTGGGGGCCGAGGGAGGAGTGGAGTCGGCGTTGGGGTTCACCATCGAGAGGTTGTCCACCTCGTAGCTGTCGCCGACGACGGCCTTGTTCTGCAGCACGTAGAAGGCCAGGCTGTCGCCGGTGGTCTGCACGGTGACGTCGACCTCGGGGAACTGTGTCCAGCCGGTGGTCGTCGTGGTGCACTGCCGTGTGGTCGCCACGTTGCCCGTGGCGTTCTGCTCCACCACCTGCAGGCACACCGACTTGCCGGGGGTGTCACTGCGCACCGAGCCGTTGGCGGCGTACTGGGCACCCGCAGTGCCGCTCTTCACCGGCTTCGGCGAGGCGGTCAGCTTCAGCGTCCCGGCCGTGGTGTCCGTCATCTTGCCGGCGTGCCCGCCACCGACACCGTCGTTGGCCAGGCTCAGCGTTCCGTTCGTCGCCGTCCAGTACCCGGTCGAGCCGCTCCCCGTCCCCTCGAAGTCGCCGTTCTTCAGCAGGTTGGTCCCGGCCGCGTCGCCGGCGCCCGCACTCACCGCCCACCACGTGGTCACGACCGTGAGCACCACCCCGGCGCGGATCACGGGACGGCGCGAAGTCCAATGGTGCATGGCTGCACCCCTCAATCCCCCGTTGCATGTGGCTGTCAACGACCTCAACTGTCATCGACCGCGCCGAGGGTGTCGTCGTCTGATCGGCGTAGTGCCGCGGCCCTGAGGGATCAGCGCCGCATGGTCAGCGAAGGTCGACCAGCTCATGCAGCAGCGACCCGGCCGGGCCGCTCGCGCTGCACGTCAGTCGGCGGGGAGGCAGAGCGCTCGTGCGCACGGTGACCTGCCACTCCCGGCGGTCCAGGGCGAAGCGCGCGACGGTGAGGGAGCCGTTGCGGTGCGCGTCGACGAGGTGCAGCCGGTCCTCGCCGAGCTCGCCGGTGTGCCGCCTCAGGTGGATCTCGGCCGCCTGGACGGGGAACGGCCACGCCGTCCGCCCACGGAGGTGCTCGAGCAGCACCTCGCCGCG
Organism: Marmoricola sp.; assembly: GCA_036518175.1. Classification (GTDB taxonomy): domain Bacteria; phylum Actinomycetota; class Actinomycetes; order Propionibacteriales; family Nocardioidaceae; genus Marmoricola. Next base: position 38,558 of record DATDNR010000215.1, on the reverse strand, counting down.
TCGGTGTGCCTCGACCAGTCCTGGGGCATCGCGCGGTCGGAGCCGGCCGTAGTACAGGCCTTCGGGCAGCACGACGACGTTCGCGGCGTACCGGTCGCCGCCGATGTGCGAGACCTGCCAGCTGCGCTCGGGCTCGGCGTGCTGCATGGCGTGCCACACCGGGCGGCCCCGCTCTGCACAACAGGCGTCGTGGCGGCCGTGGGTGCAGGTCAGGAAGAGCGATCCGGCGTACGGCGACCAGCCGGGTCGCTCTCCCCGGCCGACCCGGGCAACGTCGGTGTCGAGCTCGGGGAGGGCCTGCAGGTCGTCCAGCACCCGGTGCTCCAGGAAACGGTTCCCGGGCGCCGTGTGTGCGACGAACACCGACACCGGCGCGGCACCGTCGGTGCGACGGCCCGACCTGCGGATCAGGAGCGGGCGGACGCGGTGGCGCGACTCCACGCCGCGCAGCCACTCACTCGCCGCCGGTGGCAGGAGCCCGGCGCGCAGCGCCTGCACGCCCCAGGCACCCTCGGCCTCGATCAGGAGGAACGAGCGCAGCGTCGAGGCGGTCCCGGCGAGGTCGTCCCCCGCGTCGAGACTGGCCTGTGCGCAACGGAAGTCGGGGCTGACCGGGCCCGTCAACGCACGATCCGCAGCAGGCCCTCGCGCACGAGGCGGCGACACAGCACCAGCCGGCCCTGCACATCGAGCCAGGGGGTCAGCTCACCGACCTCGAACCTGTCGTGGTCGCGGACGTGCTCCATCACGCCTTGGAGCCGGGCGGGCATCCGCAGCTCACGGTCACCGAGCAGCACGCGCAGGCGGTCGCCGTCCGGCCGCAGCTCGCAGCCCGCGGTCGAACGATGCGCCAGCACCGTGCTGTCCCCGACGGCGTCCAGCAGCGTGCGGTCGATCAGTCCGCCGGCCAGGGCCGGTGACCGGTCGGTGAGGAAACGGTCCGCGGCCCTCTCCGCCACCGCTGCGGCCTCCAGGGCGGCCACGTCGTCGGCATGGGCCGAGAGCACGTCGGCCAGAGGACGGGAGAGTCGCGCGGGGTCGTCCAGGAAGCCTGCCGGCAGCGGCGCGTCGTAGCGCTGGTCGGCGAGCAGCCGGGAGATCTCGCGCTGGAGCAGGTCGCGCCAGGTCAGCCGGTTGATTCCGATGGTGACGTGGAGCGAGGCCTCCTCCTGGCTACGGGCCGAGTGCGGGGTGCCGGTGGGCAGGTACATGCTCAGGCCGGGCTCGAGGATGATGTCGCGCTCGCCGCCCTCCACGATCTGCCAGTGCTTGTGTCCATGGGTCTGGAAGACGAAGACGTCGTGGGTGTCGCTGTGTCGAGCGAAGCCCTGCGACCCGGGCGGGGTGAGGTAGGCGTTGGCCTGGCAGGGGTGGCCGAGGGCGAGCTCGAGCCGGCGGACGAGCTCGGTCAACGGCGGCCAGTAGCGGTGCAGTCCCTGGAGCACCAGCGTCGCGCCGTCGTCGTACATCTGCAGCACCTTGCGCGGGTCGACCAGCCCGGTCAGCGGCGACCCGGCGATCGTCGCCGACCGGGTGAACGCGGACGCCGGGCAGACGCTGCCGTCCTGGACGACCCGGAGGGCCGGAGTGCGGATCCCCGCCGTCGTCAACAGGCTGTCGACGTCATCGAGCGACAGGATCCCCTCCAGGGCGGCGGGATCAGCCTGGTGGACGTGCACGCGTGACGCCCAGACCTTGTCGAGGAAGGCCTGGGCGTCACCGCTCAGCAGTTCGAGCGCGTCCACTTCTCAGGCGTCGGTGCCGTCGGCGTCCCCGCCGTCCGTTCCGTCGGCGTCGCCGCCGTCCGTCCCGTCGCCGTCCACGGTGTCGGTGCTGTCGCCGTCCGTGCTGTCACCGTCGACCGTGTCGGTGCTGTCGCCGTCGGTGCCGTCGGCGTCCCCGGTCTGCATCGTCGGCGCCGTGCTCGCGGTGGTCTCGATGTCCTCGTCGGACAGCGTCTGGGCGCCTTCCTCGGGGGTTGTGGTCATGGCACTCCTTCCGGATCGTGAACTCGGCTGCCAACGTACCCGGCCGGCTGCGGCCTGACACCGGTGCCCGGCGGAGGCGCCTGGTTCCCGTGACCGGTGCCGATCACCGATGCCCGGGGGGATGCACTGATCTACTCGACGGGATGGACGTGGACCTGCATGGGCGCGGCGAGGAGCCGGATCCGTGCCGCCAGCTCGGGAGTCCACGGCTCGACGGTGACGACGTACCCGACGTCGCCGGACGCCAGCAGGGTGCTGTGCACGGCGCGGAGCTCAGGCACGCACTCGAGTCGCGACTGGAGCTCCTCCAGGCGATTCCCTGCTGTCTCGATCACTGCGTCCTCCCCCGCCGCGCGCTGGAGCTCCCACCAGGAGCGGAGTGGATGCTTCAACGCCCACCACGGGTCGAGGAGCTGACGTGCCAGCCGGCGCAGCACCGCGGCCGGAAGGAACACCTTCTGCTCTCGGAGCACCACACCGAGGTGAGCCTGGGCCTCTTCCAGGCTCTTGCCGCGCAGCTCCCGGCGCAACGTCTGAAGGGCAGCGCGGGTCGGCTGCGTCAGGCCCCCGTCCTCACCCGTGCCGGCCTTCTGGCTCATGTCGCCCAGTATCCCGGCCCGACGCGGACGCGGCGGCGAAGCGGAGGGCTCCCTGCTCGCCGATGCAAGTCTTTGTGCCCTTGTGTCCTGGTCGCCATCAGCGCTTGGGTTGGGCACCACGACGGTGGCGAGCCGAGACCATCCCGTGGGGTAGGCAGGAGGCTCGTGATGGCGAATCCGTCGCGTTCACGCCGGAGCCGGTGCGACCGGCGTCAGCCGGCGGCCGTCTGGAGGCAGCTCCTCGGGCCGCTGGGCCTCCTGGCGCTGCTGGTCGTCGTCGTCCCGGGCGCCACCTCCGGTGCGGCGCAGGCCAGGGCGGAGCACGCGGGGATGGCGCGGACCCGGTGGAGGGTCCAGCCGACGCCCAATGCGAGGGGGGCGACCATCAACGAACTCTCGGCGGTGTCGTGCGCCACGCGGAGGGCCTGCACAGGGGTCGGATCCCATGCGGTCGACCTGTCCCGGCCGTCGCTCGCCCTTGCGGAGCGGTGGAACGGCCGGCGATGGCGGATCCAGCACACCCCGATGCCGCGGACCGCCACCAGCGCCACGCTCTTCGGCGTCTCATGCCCATCGGCCTCCGCCTGCATGGCCGTCGGCACGGTCTTCGACAGGGCAGGGCGGCGAAACCTGAACCTCGCCGAGATCCGGCACGGCAGGCACTGGCGAGTCGTGCCCACGCCCGATCCGCGTGCTTCGGTGAACGACGCCCTCCACGCCGTCTCGTGCACCTCGTCGCGGGCCTGCACCGCCGTCGGCCACTACGACACCCCCCAGGGACGGGAAGTGGCGATGGTGGAGCGTTGGAACGGCATCCGTTGGCGTCTCCAGGACCTGCCGCGGCTGGCCGGATCCACGCCGTTGCTCGCCGTGTCGTGTACGACGGCGCGACGCTGCATGGCCGTCGGCTACCGCACCTCGCGTGTGCATGGCACCCGCCCGCTGGTGGAGCTGTGGAGGGGCGGCACGTGGCACCGGCACACGGTCCGGCTCCCGGCCGGCTCCCCCGGCGGGATGCTGACCGCGGTCTCCTGCACCGGGCCGAACGCCTGCACAGCGACCGGCGCGAACTTCGGCAACAGGCACCCGACGCTGGCCGAACGCTGGAACGGCGTCCGCTGGCGCATCCAGCCCACGCCCTTCCCGGCCGACTCCACGACCAGCCGGCGGGAGGTCGAGCTCAACGCGCTGTCCTGCGCCTCGGCGCGAGCGTGCACCGCTACCGGCGCCTACGCCCCGGGTGGGCACCCGGCGTACTTCCTCGAGAGCTGGCGCGGCCACCGCTGGCGGCTGGTTCCCGCTCCTCACCCGCCCGGGTTCGCGGCCGGTGCGCTCAACGGCGTCTCGTGCGTCGTGGGCCGGTGCGCGGCGGTCGGCGCCTGGTCCGGTGGGGCTGTCGCGGTGGCCACCCTGGCCATGGGTGAGCCGGCCAGGAGCGCACTGCGGGTGCAGGACCTCCGGCACCGCGGCAGGTGACGCAGGGCCCTCGTGCACGCGACCGCGGCGGCGGACCGTGGGGATCGAGAAGAGGAGGAACCATGCTTCTCGCTGTGATCCTGATGATGGTCGTGGTCCTCGCCGTACCCGCCTTCCTCGTGCTGACCCTGCGTCGCTGGGGCCGGGGGGAGGAGCAGGTCGAGGAGCGGCTCCGGGCCCCGCAGACGCACAAGGTGAGCTACCTGGTGCCCGAGGGTGAGGACCCGGCGGTGCTGCGGGGCGCCCTGGCCCGGGCCGGCTTCGTGACCGCGATGGACACCAGCGGTGACGAGCGCCTCTTCGTCGAGTGCGAGGAGACCGACCGGCACCGCGTCCGCGAGGTGATCGAGGAGGTCGAGCGCGGCAGCTCCAGCACCGCCGCGCGCGTGCTCTTCGAGGACGAGCGGGCCCAACGCTAGACAGCCGCGCACCGGCAGCTGATGCTCGCAGCCTCTCACGCTGGACAGCACACCGACCGGGGCCGGCCCGGAAGCCAGTTTTAACCCGCCTCGGGGGATGACCCCGAGACGGCCGCGACTCCACGCTGGCCTGAGGTCCGTCTGAGGGGAAGCATCGCCATGAAGCTCGTCGTCGACCTCACCCGGTGCCAGGGCTATGCGCAGTGCGCCTTCCTGGCTCCTGATGCCTTCACCATGCACGGCGAGGGGGAGGCGCTGCTGTACGACCCAGATCCGGCCGAAGAGCTCAGGGAGCGGGTCCTGCGGGCGGCAGCTGCCTGCCCGGTGCAGGCGATCATGCTCGATCGGGGGCCGGCCGAGAACGGTGACCGACGGGCGGCTGCGGCCGCGGCGCGTCGCGGCGGCGTGGACGTGGAGTTCCTGCGCAGCGGCCGGATCGTGATCGTCGGAGGTTCGCTCGCGGGCGCCAGGGCCGCGGGTGCGCTGCGATACGAGGGATTCACCGGGTCCCTCACCGTCATCGGTGACGAACCCGATGACCCTTACGACCGCCCCCCGCTGTCCAAGCAGGTGCTGTCGGGGTGGGTGCCGGCCGGGCGGACCGGGCTGCCGCGCCGCGAGGCCATCGATGCCGACTGGCGACTGGGGGTGCCCGCAACGCGACTGGACCTGGCTGCCAGGCAGGTCCAGCTCGCAGACGGCTCGTGGGTGGGCTTCGACCGGCTGCTGATCGCCACCGGGGTGCGGGCACGACCGTGGCCCAATCCGGCCGAAGCGGCGCTGGAGGGGGTGCTCGTGCTGCGCACCCGCGCGGACGCTGAACGGCTCCGCCGGATGCTCGCCGCACGCCCGAGCCGGGTGCTGGTCATCGGGGCCGGGTTCACCGGCTCGGAGGTGGCCTCGGTCTGCCGCGAGCTCGACGTGCCGGTCACCGTGGCTGAGGCGGGCCCCGCTCCCCTGGCGGCTGCACTGGGCGGCGAGGTCGGTGCGATCGCGGCCGACATGCAGCGCGAGGCGGGCGTCGACCTGCGCTGCGGGGTCATGGTCACTGCCCTGGAGGGTGAGGAAGGACGGCTGCGGCGCGCGAAGCTGACCGACGGCAGCACCCTGGACGTCGACGTGGTGGTGGCCGCGCTCGGCGGGGTGCGCAACGTCGAGTGGCTGGCGGGCTCGGGCCTCGCGGCGGGTCAGTGGGGGGTGGCCTGCGATGCCGGCTGCCGCGCCTTCGACCTCAACGGGCTGGTCACCGATCACGTCTTCGTCGCCGGTGACGTCGCCCGCGCCCCGCAGCCGCTGTTCGGCTACCAGATGCTCGCGCTCGAGCACTGGGGCAATGCGGTGGCCCAGGCGGAGGTGGCCGCCCACAACATGATCAGCGACGAGGCGCACCGGTGGCCGCACCTGGCGATGCCGATCTTCTGGTCCACCCAGTTCGGCACCGAGATCAAGTCCGTCGGCGTTCCCAGCATCGCTGACCAGGTGGTCATCACGCAGGGTTCGGTGGCCGAGCGCCGGTTCGTGGCCGCCTACGGCCAGCGTGACCGCCTTGTCGGCGCGGTCACCTTCAACCAGTCGAAGTGGCTGGAGTTCTACGGCCGCCAGATCGAGCAGGGCGCCGCGTTCCCGCCGACCTACCGGACCGTGGACCAGCCCGCGGACCGGCACCTGCTCGCTGCCGGCTTCCCCAGCCACCCGATCCCCACCCAGGACGCCACCGTGGTCGTCACCGGGCACGATCCTGCCGAGCGGCGCGTCGCCCTGAAGTCCCCGGAGGCGGCAGCCGGGAGCGCCCGCATTCCCCGACCCCGCGCCTGAAGGAGGTCAACGTCATGGTCACCACCGCACAAGCGAGCCTCTTCGCGCAGATCCTCGACCCCGCCAACCGCGCCGACCCCTATCCCCTGTACGCCGAGCTGCGCAAGACCCCGGTGGCCCGTGAGGACGACGGCACCTACATCGTCTCCACCTACCGGGAGATCGTCGACCTGCTCCATGACCCGCGGATCAGCTCAGATCCCCACAACCTGCCCGGCGACGCGGCCGCCGCCTTCGACGACGTGCCGGGTCTGCCGCCGGCGTTCATCCGCACCGACCCACCCGAGCACGATCGGCTGCGACGTGTCGCGAACCACCACTTCGGCCCGCCGCACACGCCGCAGCGGGTCGACGGCATGCTCCCGGACCTGCGCCGCATCGTCGACGGGCTGATCGACGGCCTCGCCGGTCGGTCCGAGATCGACATCGTCGACCAGGTCGCCTACCCCTTCCCGGTGACGGTGATCTGTGACCTGCTCGGAGTGCCTCGCGAGGACGAGCCCCGCTTCCACGTCTGGGTGGAAGCCCTCGTGTCCGCGCTCGACCCGGGGGCGGACCCCGCCGAGGTGCAGCACAAGGCCACGACCGCCAAGCAGGAGATGGGGCTGTACTTCGCCGGTCTCCTCCAGACCCACCGCCGCTCCCCCGGCGCCGACCTGCTCTCCGCACTGATGACCGACGACGATCCCGACGGCCACATGACCGACGGGGAGCTGCTGAGCACCGCGTTCCTGCTGCTGATCGCCGGCCACGAGACCACCGTCAACCTGATCAGCAACGGCATGCTCACCCTCCTGCGCCACCCGGAGGTGCTCCAGCGGCTGCGCCGCGAGCCCGACCTCGTCATCCACCTGGTGGAGGAGCTCCTGCGCTATGAGCCTCCCGTGCACCTCATCCCGTACCGGGCCGCGCTGGATGACATCGAGATCGCAGGCACCACCATCCCCAAGGGCTCTCGCGTGGTGCTCGTCCTGGCCTCCGGCAGCCGCGACCCGGCGCACGTGCGCGATCCCGACCGGTTCGACCCTGACCGGTTCGACCCCGATCGCTTCGGCCTCACCCGTGACGCCGACCAGCACCTCGGCTTCGGCGGCGGGGTCCACTACTGCTTCGGTGCGCCACTGGCCAGGCTGGAGACGCAGGTCGCCCTCGTGGAGTTGGCGCGTCGGCTCGTGAATCCACGACTGATGGTCGACCCGCCGCCGTACCGCGCGAACCCCGTGTTGCGGGGGCCGCGTCACCTGCAGGTGGCCATCGACGGCGTCGTCCCAGCCGGGGACTGACCGGCGGAGCTCCCGTGGCCGACTGACACGTGCTGGTCCCTCGCCCACCGCTGCCCGAGGGATCACCCGATGCGGCGTTCGGAGTTCCTCGCGTCATCGGCATCTCCAGCCCCGTCGTCGACCTCGGCCAGCCGTCGCTGCTCTGCGGCCCGGGTCGGCTCCCCGATCGAATCGAGCAGGGAGGCCAGCCGCCGGTGGACCTCGGCAGCACGGTGGTGCGCTTCGGCAGCCTCGCGTATCGCACGCAGTGCACGGTCGAGGGCTTGCTCGGTGCGCTCGACCTGCTCGGACGCCGCGCCTGCACTGTGCCTCCTCTCGTGCAGCTCGGTGAGCCTCTCGGCAAGCTCTTCGGCGCGGCGGAGAGCGGCGCTGGCCCGCTCCGCCGCTCGATCGCCCCTGTCGCTCGCCATGCAGCAAGTGTCCATCGCGCACCTGAGACAGGCCAGTGGTGGAAGGGGGGCCGAGACGGTCAGCACGCGTGCCGGAGCTCTGACATGCAAGTGCCGCGCCCGGGGTAATGCAACTCGTCTTGACCACAAGCAGCTGGAGGAACCATGAGAGTCGCCCGGCTCGGCGCACGGTTGATCATCGGTGGCCTTTTCGTCGGTCACGGCACCCAGAAGCTGGCCGGGTGGTTCGGGGGTCCCGGACTGGCGGGCACCGAGGGCATGATGGAGTCCCTGGAGCTGCATCCACCCCGGGCGCAGGCCTTGGCGGCGGGCCTCACCGAGACGGCAGGCGGGGCTCTGCTCGCGGCCGGACTGGCCACCCCGTTGGCGAGCGCCAGCCTGGTCGGCACGATGATCACGGCCATTCGCAAGGTGCACTGGTCCAAGGGGCCGTGGAACACCGGCGGGGGCTATGAGTACAACCTGGTCCTCATCGCCGCACTGCTGGCCCTCACCGAGGGCGGCCCGGGGGAACTGTCTCTGGACGCGGCGCTCGGCATGCACCTGGAAGGCACCAGGTGGTCGTTGGCTGCCCTGACGCTCGGCGCGGCCGCCTCGAGCGCCGCCGTGGTGGTCGGCAGGAGGACGAGCCGGGTGGTCACCGACGAGGAGCAGTCGGCGTACGAGCCGCCCCGCGTCGACGTTGCACCAGGAGAAGGACCAGCCAGCCGGCAACAGTGATGGCGACGCCGAGGAGATTGCCGCCGACCACGTCGCTGAGGTAGTGCACTCCGAGGAGGATCCGGTCCACGCTGATCACCACTGCCACGGCGACGGCGCCGATGATCAGCGTCCATCTGACTGCCCTGCCACGGGCCGTGGTGAGGACGACAAGGGCGACCGCACAGGCGAACATGCCCGCACCGGCGGCGTGCCCGGAAGGGTACGAAGTGCTGTGTTCGACCGCGAGCGGATGCAGCCAGTGCGGACGAGGGCGATTGAGCAGGTACTTCGAGAATGGAGCGATGACGTTCTCCGCCACAGGCACGGCGATGAGCCAGACGCCGAGCGCCCGTCGCCCCCGCAACAGCTGGACCACGCCGGTCAGCACCAGCAGCACGCGCAGCACCATCGGCTGCCCGACCACCGCGACCGTCCTCCACAGGCTTGCGCGGAGGCCGTGCCGGTAGGTCAGCGAGTATCCCCACCGCGCCACGGCATGGTCCACGGCCTCGACCGGGTGCCAGGCGCTCGCCAGCACCGCGGTCAGGACCACGAGTGCGGCGATCAACCCCCCGAGCCACCACGCGCTGGCGCGAAGGCCCAGGACGTCGTCAGGCGCGCGCGTGGTCATGGGCGGATCACCCTCCTGGCCCACCGGGGCGCCACCAGGAAGGCCTCGGCACGCAGGCCGGCGACACCGACTCGAGGCAGGTCGGCCGAGGAGCGGAAGCACACGAACCGAGGCACCCACTCCGGCTGGTACTTGGCGTTGGCCCGATACAGCGACTCGATCTGCCAGAAGCGGGAGGCGAAGAGCAGCACCGAGTGCCAGGCGCGCAGTACGGGCCCGGCACCGAGCCGCTCCCCACGGGCGAACACACTGCGGAAGACCGCGAAGTTCAGCGACACGCGTCGAATTCCGAGCCCGGGCGCCGCCTGCACCAGTCCCACGATCATGTGCTCGACGATGCCGTTCTCCGCGGTCCGGTCCCGTCTCATCAGGTCGAGCGACAGCCCGTCACTCCCCCACGGGACGAAGTGCAACAGGCCCCGCAGACAGCCCTCGGCATCGGTGGCCGTGACCACCATCGCCTGACCGTCGACCGGGTCACCGAAGCGGCCGAGCGCCATGGAGAACCCGCGCTCGACCTCACCATCGCGCCAGCGGTCGGCCAGCTGGGACATCTCCGCCACCTCTTCGGGGCTCAGCTCGGCCATGCGGTGACACTGCACGGTCATACCCGTTCTTGTGCAGCGGGAGACCGCCTGCCGTACCGCCCGCATGCTGCGCCCCTCGAGGCTGAAGTCGGCGACGTGCACGACGGCTTCGTCCCCGAGCTCGAGGGCGTCCAGGCCGGCGCGACGATAGACCCTCGCGGCCGGCTCGCTGGCGCCGAGCACGGCGGGCACCCAGCCGAACGACCTCGCCTCGCATAGCCATCGGTCGATCGCGCCCGGCCAGGCCTCGGGATCACCGATCGGATCCCCGGCCGCGAGCGACACGCTGCCGACCACCCGATAGGTCACCGCTGCCTTGCCCGACGGGGAGAAGATCGCAGCGCGGTCGCCCCGGAGGGCGAAGTAGGACAGGGAGTCGATCCCGCCCCAGCGTTCCAGCAGTCCCCTCAGCCGGTCGGTGTCCTCCTGGCTGAGGCGATGGGGGCCATCGGCCGGTTGCACCGCGACCAGCAGCGCGGTCAGCGCGACGGCGGCCCCGAGCACCAGCATCCCCGTCGCGGCGTGTGCCGCATGCGCCGGGGTGGTGAACCGGACCGGTCCGGGGATCCCGACCAACCCGGAGATTGCCTGGAGGAAGCGGTCCCCCTGCCCCGTCCCGGCCGCTTGGTCCTCAGGGTCGAGGTTGAGCCAGATCCAGCCGGCCGTCGCAGCGATGACCGGCCCCGCGACCAGCACCCCCACCAAGCGTCGCAGCGAGCGGGGATCCGGGCGCGCGGTGAAGTTCCGCCGCGCAGTCAGCAGCAGCACCAGCACCGCGACCGACAGGGCCGCCTCCTCGACGTCGAGGCCCTTGACCACGTTGAGCACCGCGGCGAGCAGGGACAGTACGGTCGCCAGCAACCATGCGCGGAACTTCCCGCGCCGCAGGGCGCGCGACAGCGCGACCAGGACCAACCCGACCGCAGCGGCGCCCGTGGTCGCCGCGGCGGGGAATCCCGCGGGCACCAGTTGCGCGATCAGGTGTGCGCGCGCTCGGATCGCAGGCGACAGCGCGCTCAGCACGGTGACCAGGCCGACCAGCCCCACCAGTCGCGCGATCCAGGGCGGAGACTGCAGCGCCGCCACCATCCGGGCCACCCATCCCAGCCGGCCCCGGGAGGTGCGCGCCCCAGCAAGCGTCCGCGGCGAGCTCACGCGCGTGCGATCCCGCCGGCGACGTGCCGGTGAGCCCCTCCGGCTCCCGACAGACGTCTCACGGATGCATGAAAGCACCGAACCCGACCAACCATCAGCGGCAAACTAGGAGCCGCAGATGAAGGCTTCATGAAGGCGCCACTGCTGCACGGAGCATCGCCACAGTGCTTCGATGGACAACACGGCGGCTGACCGCGAGACTTGCCCACGTCTCGGGCTATCGGTGGAGGAGGTCAGGTGCGGTCGACTGATGCACGGGACCCGATGTGGCTCGTCGGGATCGTCGGCTTGGCGATGGTCGCCGTGGGGACGCAGGCAATCCTCATGGCCACGGCCTGGTGGCCACTGGCCCTGGTGCTCGGGGTAGTGCTGCTGCTGCCTGCATGGCGCATGCATCCCAGCGAGAACGCCCGGGCGCTGCGAATGATCCTGTGGGGGCTGGCAGCCGCTTCTCTGGTGATGGGAGTCTTCCTGGGCGTCGCGACCGAGCTGTGACCAGCTTGCCGTGAGGCGGCCGGGCGGCGTGCGCCGGCCCTTGGTCCGTTCACTGGCTGCGATGCAAGCGCGCGAGCAGCTCTGCGGATTCGTCGATCGGATCGGCGTGGCGATGCACGACCTTCCACTCGCCGTTCTCGCGCCGGAAGATCGTCGTGCTGCGGAGCATGTACGGCGTCGGTTCGGATCCCCCTATCGATGCGGTCGTTCGTTCGATCGCGAGCAGATATGCGAAGTCTTCGCCTACGTCGGCAGCAACCACCTCCCACTCACATGAGTGACAGTTCGAGAAGCTTGCCGCGATCCTCTCGAACATCGGGGCGACCTCGGCCCACCCGATCGGACTGAAGGCAGCGCCGAAGACGGTGACCGGGTCGGTGTGCGACCACATAGCGAAACGCGGACCGCAGTCACCGTCGTGAAGAGCCGTCTCGGCCTGGTGGATGCGAGGCATCATCTCGTCGAGGAACTGTTTGGTGTCGCTCATCGGGCCTCCTCGGTGAAGTCGGGGCGTCGGCCCAGACGGTGCAGCAGCTGAACTTGTGGTGACGCGTTGAGCGGAACCTCAGCGTCCGCCGGCGCGAACGCCCGCTGCTGTGGGCCGAGATCGAGCCCACAACGTGATCGACCAGCGCACGCACATCCCACTCCGAGCACGGCGTCGGCGGCCGCCAGTCCTCGGGGCCGACGAGCTGCAGCCGCCGAGCAGACTCGTCGTTGGCTTCCACGAGGAGTTTGATCCAGTCTCTCCCCGACCCGATCACCTTCGCATCGTCGCACCCTGCCACTCGGGCGACAAGCAAGTCGCCGCTCGCGCCCGAGCATCGGACCCCGACCCTGCGTCACTTCGCCGCGATGACTGCTCATCCCGATTGAGTACGAGAGCGGAGGTGCCACGTAGCGTCCATCGTCAAAGGTGGGCGGCATGGATAGCGGCCACGAGCACGACAACGCCGAGGGCAAGACCCCTGGCCGATGGAGAGCGGCGCGCGCGGCCTTGGTGGCGAGCACCAGTGTCGCCGGGTTCGGCGTCGGTTACGACACCCTGCTGCCGGGCGCTGCATGCGCTTCCACCCGATCGAACCCGTACGGATGCATGGGGCTGGGACTCATCGTCCTGACCATCGGCGCCCCCACGCTTTGGCTCATCGTCGCTTGCGGCTTGAAAGGAAAGGGACTCCTTCACTCGCTCATGGGTTCCGGCGTCTGTCTGAGTACGTCCTGGTGGTTGACCCACGGACTGATAGAGACGACACCTTGGTCACCAGAATCCGACACCGCAGCAATGCTGGTACTTGCGCCGCTGGTCGGAGCCAGTGTCGGGCTGTGGGCTGCCTTCATGCCGGGCACCGGCAAGCCGACGAAGCCGCTCTGACTGGGTGTGTCCCGTTTGCAACTAAGGCTGAACCCAGCTGTGTCTACCTGATCTGCCGATGACAGCGACGCGACCATCGGAGGTCTTGCCTTCGTTCAGGGGTCACGTGACTGGCGACCAGGAGCGCGTCGGTCCGGCACTCGAGGACAAACGGGTCCGAGTGGTGAATCCGCCCCTTGTGGACGTCAAACGGTGAGGCTCATCACCGGTGCGGCCGGAACAGACTCGGGAGGCGCAGGCGCTGTACGAGTCATGGCTGATCTCTTCGACTCCCTGGACGTTGGCGCGTGGACGCTGCCGAACCGCCTCGTGATGGCACCGCTGACCCGCAACCGTGCCGATGGCACGGTGCCCGGCGACCTCGCGGTGGAGTACTACTCCCAGCGCGCCTCGGCCGGCCTGATCATCACCGAGGGCAGCCAGCCCACCGCCGAGGGCCAGGGCTACCTGAACACCCCCGGCTTCCACTCCGAGGAGCAGCTCGCCGGATGGCGCCGGGTGGCCGACGGCGTGCACGCCAACGGCGGCCGGATCGTCGCGCAGCTGATGCACGTCGGCCGCATCTCCCACCCCGACAACACCGGTGGTCAGGAGATCATCGCGCCGAGCCCGGTGGCCGCCCCGAACGAGATGTTCACCGCCGACGGGATGAAGCCGTTCCCGACTCCGCGCGCGATCACCGTCGAGGAGATGCCCTCGATCGTCGAGGGCTACGCGCAGGCCGCCCGCAACGCGGTCGAGGCCGGCCTCGATGGCGTGGAGGTGCATGGCGCCAACGGCTACCTCATCCACCAGTTCCTGGCGCCTGGCTCCAACCACCGCACTGACGAGTACGGCGGCTCGCCCGAAAACCGGGTCCGCTTCGCCCTCGAGGTCACCCGGGCGGTGACCGACGCGATCGGCGCCGAACGGGTCGGCATCCGCATCTCCCCCGCCCACAACATCCAGGGCGCCACCGAGGACGACCCGGCCGACGTCGCCGCTACCTACCGGCTCCTGGTCGAAGGCCTCGCGCCGCTCGGACTGGCCTACCTCAGCGTCCTCGCCGACCCGAAGCAGGACCTGATCCAGGACTTGCGCCGCGCCTTCGGCGGCGTGGTCATCGCCAACGACGGCTTCGGCGAGATCACCACGCGCGAGTCGGCGCAGGAGATCCTCGACAAGGACCTCGCCGACGCGGTCGCCGTCGGTCGGCTCTTCCTGGCCAACCCGGACCTGCCCGCTCGGTGGCAGACCGGCGCCGAGCTCAACGAGCCGGACCCTGAGACCTTCTACGGCGGTGGTGCCGAGGGCTACACGGATTACCCGTTTCGCGGCGACTGATCCGCGGGTCCCCCGACCGCGCGGCGCCGCGAGCTCACGCAGCAGGCCGCTAGGGCGACTGGGTGGGGCCGACGACGCAAGCACTGCACACAGAGGAGGCGGCGCCCTGCACCGAGGGCGCACAGACCTGCCGCGAGGTGCGCGGAACTGCCGATGAGCGCGCTATTCGATCTGGGAATCCAGCGTCGTCGAACGATCACCGAAACCGAGGAGCCCGACGGCTTCGTCGGCCTGGGCCGCGAGCACCACCCACCCCACGGTGGCCCCGCTATGCAGGCGGAGCCTGTAGATGCGCGTCGGGGGCTGGAAAGGCAAGTTGCCGTCGGTTGGGCGGAAGGTCCCGTCGCCCTCGAACGGGTCGATCGGCCCCTGCCCGGGAGGTCCCTCGATGCCGCGCACCCACAGGTCCACGTCCTGCAGACGCAGCCGCTTGTCCGAGACTTCAGCCACTCCGTCGACGGACCGACGAGGGAGGGCACCCTCGTCGGCATCGAACAAGATGCACCTGACCTTGCCTTGCTTGATTAGCCGTTCGGCACGTCGCCGCTGCCACGGGCGACCCACGACACGGGCGTACAGGGCCACGAGCACCTCAATAACCGCTTCAAGCACGTCTCAGTATCGGCCTCGCAGTCGGGGAAACCGCACTCACATGCCGCTATCCGCTCATGACGACGAGGCGTCGCAGTTTCTGCGCTTCTGCTCGGCGCCTACGTCTCCTGCATCGCTGCCTGGATCGCGGCAACGGTTTCGTTCAGGGCTTCGGCCGGGCTGATCTGCAAGAACTCGCTGCCCTTCCTCGCGGCCGGCACGTGGCCCGGCGTCATGTAGAACGCATCGCCGGCCTCGAAGACTTCCTCGCGGTCGGCGTAGGTCACCGTGATCTGGCCCTTGAAGACGTAGCCCCAGTGAGGGCACCAGCAGCGTCCCTCGGGCAGACCGGACAGCATCGGCCCCAGGCTGTGATCCTCGTTGATGGTTACGAAGCTGAAGGCGTAGCCATCGAGCTCGTCGTTGCGGTCGACCGCCACACCGAAGTCGTCGACTTTCGCGGCTGTCGTTGCGGATACCTTGGGCATGGTCTCGCTCCTTCACTGCGACCGTGATTGCACAGTAAGGAGCAAACTCGTGCCCGCACATGAGGCGATCGCCCCATCTACGGGTCGTTTCTGGCGCGTCATCGAGGTGCTCAGGAGAGGGTCGCAACGGCCGCTCATGCCGCGGAGAGTCAAAGCGCGAACATGCCGATGTGCGGCACGTAGGCTCGTCGCGTGGCCCTGGCCCTGGATTCGGTCATCACCTGCCGCTGTGTGGCACACAGGCGGTCGAGTCGATGCCCGAAAACGCGTGATGGCACCTCCACCGTTGTCGGGGGTGCGGCCAAGACCTACGACCCCGGCAAGGCCACTGCTGTGTTCCGCTCGTACGGAACCGTCGTCTGCCCACCCTGGCAGTAGGAAGCGAGTAGCGGACATGACGAACCGGGCTGCGGTTGAAGACGAAGGGTCGAGTCCCTCGCCGTGTTGGTGCTGCGGAGCGATCGAGGACGCGGCGAGGTTGGTCCACCTCGGCAACCATCCCGAGGTCGTCGTGTGCACTCGCTGCGCCCACTCACTGAGCAGGTGGGCTTGGGAGATCGAGGATCAGGCCCGCACCGGGCTCGCCGTGCGTGCTCGGGGTGGGATCAGGCAGGTACGCAAGAACGTAGTGAGGCGCGGCTGGCACCAGAATAAGATCGTTGGCCGGGGTTTGCGATGGCTGGGACGGTTTGCGCCCTAGCAGGTCAGCCCGAAGCGCACTCTCATGCCGCTACCGCGCCTTCATGCTGATGCCAGGGAGGCTCTCAACGCAGTCCACGCGGAGCACGCTGCTCGGCCTCCGGACCGCGAACCGGAATGCGCAGCGCTAGTAGCGTCGGGTGCGTGTCCGGAATGCACTTCGAGCGGATGGCCGCGCAGTACGCGGGCTCTCGGCCGCCGTACCCGGCGAGCCTGTTCGAATCGCTGAGGACCGAAGGGGTCATCGGTCCTCTCAAGCGGGTCGTGGAGGTCGGCGCTGGATCTGGGTTGGCCACCCAGGAGTTGGTCCGCTCCGGGAGCGAGGTTGTGGCGATCGAGCCCGGTCGTGTCCTGGCCGGCGTGCTTGCGGACGGCGTCCCGGGAGTTCAGGTGATCGTCACGACCCTCGAAGACGCCGTGCTTCCCTCTGCCTCGTTCGACTCCGCGGTGGCGGCGACGTCGATGCACTGGGTGGACCTGACGTTCGGTCTTCCGGTTCTTCACGCGGCGTTGCGTGACGAAGGCCGGTTGGCCGTGTGGCGCCACCGTTTCGGCGACGACAGCTTCGATACGGAGTTCCGTCGACGGGTCCGGCAAGTGGTGGCGGAGCGCGATTCGACCAGTCCCACGTCGCACCGCTCCGACGACCCGCCCACGATGAGCGAGTTGACGACGGGAGGCTGGTTCTCACCCGTGAGGACCGAGCAGTGGCAGTGGTCGATCGAACTGAACGTCGACCAGGTACGCCGGCTGTTTCGAACCTTCAGCGACTGGAACGACAAGGAGGTCGAGCTCGTGGCCCGGGCTGCCGAGGACCTCGGCGGCGTTGTCACAGAGCACTACCGGACTGTGCTGCACCTCCTGAAGCGAACGCCAGATCTCCGCCGGTCAGCCAGCGGCGTCCGAGCGCAAGGTCAAGAAGGTGTGGGCGCAGCGCAGCAGTCCGAACGTCCGCTCTTCCCGCCGGGAGGGAAACCCCGTCATGTCGATGACCTCGCGCTGCGTTCAGCTGCGGCAACCCCTCATCGCGCTCAGCAGAGCCGTTCGCACCACTACGTGGGGCGGAGCAGGCAGCTCCTCAGAGTCGAACCATCCGATGTCGTCGTGTTCCTCAGGAGCGGCGTTCGCTGGCGTTCCCTTCCAGCCGCACACGACCCAGGCGCTAAGGAGTGCCGCCTGTTCTGCAGGCCCTGCGGTCACCCGGCACAGGTGGGAGGCCGAACCTGTCGCTATCTGCACGCCTAGTTCCTCGTGGAGTTCCCGCGTGAGGGCGTCCAGCTCTGACTCGCCAGCCTCGATGAGTCCACCGGGCAGATCCCACAGGTCTGGGCGCGCACGCTTGATCGGACGCCGATGCACGAGGAGGACACGACCTTCACGAACCAGCGCTCCGACAACGACCCTGTCCATTCCCTGATCGAAGCACGGACATCCGACAGGAACGGTCGCTATGCCGCGATCCGCGCTCCGGTCGAGGTGCGGTCGTACCGCTGAGGCTCCGGCGGCAGCCCGGCAACCTTCCTCGCCCTCGGCTGCTGAGCCCAGGGCAACTCGGCCCGGCGTCCCGGCACCCAGGCTTCCCGCGACAGAGGGTGGCGACTCAGATGGATCGGTGGTGCTGCTGTGGCAGCACCCGCCCGGTGTGAGGGGCGGACTCAGCACGGGCCCACCGTCCGCCCGGCCCCTTGCGGAGGCCGGCGTGCGCGGCGACCCTCGAGAGGTGAGGTGGCGGACAGACGCTGCGGCTGTCGCGGCCGTCTTCGGTTGCCTGGTCTGGGCCGGATGCGGAGGCTCGCCGACTAACGCGAGTCCACCGTGCCATCCGACGGCGATCAGGGCGAGCGCCTACGGCTTCCCCGAGGTGCACGGCAAGTCCACCCACGGCCAGCTGTGGGGGCTGCTGTTCACCAAGCACCACTTCGTCGTGGCCGGACGACAACTGAAGGTGGTCTGGCGCATGACCGGCCGCGGCAGCCTCCATCTGTCGACGACCGGACCACACCACCGCCGCATCCCCCTAGCCTGGGGACCGACCGCGCACCTGAGCAGCAGCTACAGGCGCCCCGGAGCTGAATGGGGTGCCGGCTACAGTTTCCCCGCCCCCGGCTGCTGGCGACTCCACGTCACGCGCAACCACAACGCCGCAGATGTCTGGCTCCTGGTCCGCCCAAACCCCCGGCGATGAACAGCCCCTCCAGCCGCTCCCATCGGCGAATGCTGGCGACGCACAGTGGGCGTCGCGCGGACATGTCGCGCTGAGGGCATAGCATCGGAGCGCGCTCATGCCGCGGCGTGCGGGGGATTTCGGCAGACCGAGCGCCTGGCAAGGGCTTGTCCCGATCAGTGTTGCCTACAGTGTGGTTTGTGGCAGAGTCCTCGGTTCCGCACGCGTCCGGCTTGGAGCGCGATCCCCTGGCGGAGGGGCAGGACCCGGTCGGGCTGTACGTGTCCGGCGGGGCCGCTGTTGCCGTCGCGGCCGGCGCGGTTGCCGGGGGCGTGTCCATGGGAGGGTGGCCTGCGGTCGGCTTCTACACCGTGGCTGGTGTCGCCGGGCTGTACGGCGGCTACGCCGTTGTCCTGGGCCTGGGCTGGCGCTTTGCGTCCCGATCGTTGTCCCGCGCCAGCACGCGTTCTGCGCAGCGAGAAGCTGCTGCCGTTGGTCAGCACGTCCTGGAGCTGCGGTTCCGTGTCGCGGCCGATGGGTCAGAGACCGACGACGGTGTCCCGGAGGTCGACGCCATCATGGACGGGATCAGCGCCGCTCTTGGCGAGCAGGGGGACTGCCCTGAGGCAGCCAGCACCGGAGGTGACTACCGGCTCTTTGTCCGGGCCATCGACGTCCAGACCGCGGTGAATGCCGTCCGCCGCGTCACTGCCCGGCACCCTCTGCCCGCCGGCAGCTACCTCTGGCTACCGGATCCCAGGCAACCGCGGATGGGAAGCCGGCTTGCTCTCCGTGCCGCACCCGCCACGCCACGCGCTGCTGCGGAGGGTCAAGGCGCAGTAGCCGATGAGCGCACAACCTCTCCCGGGACTACACAAAGCCGCTTTCGCCGATCCATGCGCGGTCTCCGCGAGCTGTTGAGTCTGGAGATTGAGTGGATGAGGATGCCGGAAGCGCATCGGGCTCTGAGCAAGGTCCATCGCAGCACCGATGTGCTGCTCAGGTACTTCCATGAGCCACTTGATCTGGTCGACCTGGAGCTGCTCCCCATCCCGCAGACAGAGAAACTGCTGCGGTTCGGAATCCGTGAAGTCCCGCCCGTCGACCATGACACCGACGAGAGCAAGCTCAACGTCTGGCTGCTTGCGCAGGCTCCTGCCCCGGCCGCCGACGTCATGCTCGGATCGAGGAAGTTGGGGGCGACCCACCTGCCGCCGCATGCCTGGGACACGTTGACGGAGGAGGCCGAACGCGGCGTCTTCGCTGACGGGATCCTCGAAGTGGCTCCGAACCACCGCACCAACGAGCCAGTGGTACGCAGGTTCAGGTGCTATCTCCCCCGCGCCAAGAAGCGCAACGGCTAGCGCCGACCTCCGCCCGAGCTCTGCGGACAGCGCCGGGTCGAAACGCAACGATGTCCCAAGACACCTGTCAACAGTGTCTCGGGACATCGCACCGGTCGGGCTGACAGGATTTGAACCTGCGACCCCTTGACCCCCAGTCAAGTGCGCTACCAAACTGCGCCACAGCCCGATCGGCCCGCACTGCGGCGGGCCGACTGGAACCTTACCGCAGGAGCGACCGGCTCTTCGAACCGGCCCGAGGGGCTCAGCGGCGCCGCTTCTCCCGAGCGCGCTGCTGAAGGTGGATCGGCGTACCGACGAAGCCGTACTCCTCGCGCAGCCGCCGCTCGACGAAGCGCAGGTACGCCGCGTCCAGCAGACCTGTGGTGAACAGGATGAAGGTCGGCGGCGCCACCGATGCCTGGGTACCGAACATGACGCGTGGCTGCTTGCCTCCGCGCACCGGGTGCGGGTGCTCGGCGACCAGGCGCCCCAGGAAGGCGTTCAGCGAGCCCGTCGTCACCCGGGTCTCCCACCCCTCCAGGGCCGCGTCGAGCGCGGGCACCAGGCGGTCCACGTGCCAGCCGGTGCGGGCGGTGATGTTGATCCGGGGCGCCCACTGCACCCGCACCAGCTCCCGCTCGATCTCGCGGTCGAGGTAGTAGCGCCGCTCCTCGTCGACCAGGTCCCACTTGTTGAAGGCGATGACCAGCGCTCGCCCGGCGTCGGCGATCGTGCTGAGCACCCGCAGGTCCTGCTCGGTCAGCGGCTGCGAGGCGTCGATCACCAGCACCGCCACCTCGGCACGTTCGACGGCGCTCGCGGTGCGCAGCGAGGCGTAGTACTCCTGCCCCGATGCCTGCTTGACCCGCTTGCGCAGGCCGGCAGTGTCGATGAAGCGCCAGGCCCGCCCGCCCAGGGAGACCAGCTCGTCCACCGGGTCCACGGTGGTGCCGGCGACGTCGTCGACGACCACGCGCTCGGCGCCGGCGAGCTTGTTGAGCAGGGAGGACTTGCCGACGTTGGGCTTGCCGACGATGGCGACCCGGCGCGGGCCACCGACCTCCTCGTAGTCGACCTCGGGGGTCTCGGGCAGGGCCGCGAGGATCGCGTCGAGCAGGTCCCCCGAGCCGCGGCCGTGCAGCGCCGAGACCGGATAGGGCTCGCCGAGGCCGAGGTTCCACAGCGCGTAGGCCTCCGCCTCGGTGCGCTGGTCGTCGACCTTGTTGGCCGCGAGCACGACCGGCTTGCCGGCACGGCGCAGCACCCGGACGACCGCCTCGTCGGTGTCGGTGGTGCCGACGACCGCGTCGACGACGAACAGCACGGCGTCGGCGGCGTTGACGGCGACCTCGGCCTGGGCGGCGATCTGCTCGGCCAGACCGCGCGCGTCGGGGTCCCACCCGCCGGTGTCGACGACGGTGAAGGCGCGACCGTTCCAGGTGGCGTCGTACGAGACACGGTCACGGGTGACACCGGGCCGGTCCTCGACGACCGCCTCGCGTCGGCCGATGATCCGGTTGACCAGCGTGGACTTGCCCACGTTGGGCCGGCCGACCACGGCGAGGATCGGCACCCGCACGGTCGTGGTGGTGCCGGGACTGGCTTCGGTCACAGCTGTTCCTTCTGGTTCGTCGGCGGGATCGGCCCCGGCAGCGCCAGGCCGGTCGCTTCCTCGGCTTCGCGCATGGTGCCCAGCAGGGCCGCCCGGATCCGGTCGGTGGCCCTGCGTACATCGACGCGCCGGCGGGGCCAGTCGCGCTGCGGGAAGTGCAGCGGGGCGCCGTACGTCAGCACCATCCGCGTGCCCGGCGGCGGCACGGAGTTCAGCGCGCCTCCCACCTCTCGGGTGCCGAGCACGGACAGCGGCACCACCGCCGCGCCGGTCACCAGCGCGAGGTAGGCCGCACCGCCCTCGGCACGCGTCACCTGACCGGCTCCGCGGCTGCCCTCGGGGAAGACACCCACCACTCCCCCCTCGCGCAGCACCCGCAGCGCCGGGCGCACGGCGAGCGGATCGGCGGCGCGCCGCCAGATGGGGATCTGGCCGGTGGCGGTGAGGAAGGCGCCCATGCTGCCCTCGAACATCTCCCGCTTGGTCAGCGCGTGCACCGGTCGCGGGGTCAGCACCGCCATCAGCGGCCCGTCCAGGAAGCCGATGTGGTTGGCGGCCACCACGACCGGGCCGGTCTCCGGGAAGTGCTCGGCGCCACGCACCTCGATCTGCCAGCGACGTCGGGCGACCGTGCCCATCACCTCACGCAGGGGGCTGTGCAGCAGCAACCGGGCCGGCGGCCTGACCCCGTCGGTGCGCGGCAGGCCGGCGTACCGCGCCGGCTGCTCCACGGTGGTCACCGGGCCCCCGTCACCTCCTCGACGAGCGCGACCACCTGGCGGACGACGTCGTCGAGGGTGAAGGAGGTGGTGTCGATGTGCAGGGCGCCCTCGGGCATGACCAGCGGTGCCGCGGTGCGGCCGGAGTCGATGGCGTCACGGCGCAGCAGGTCGGTGCGGGTGGCCTCCACCGTGCCCGAGCCGTTCTCCGCGGTCCGGCGCGCGGCGCGGGCGGCGGCGTCCGCAGTCAGGAAGACCTTGACCTCGGCGTCGGGAGCGACCACCGAGCCGATGTCGCGACCCTCCACCACGATGCCACCGTCACCGATGATGGCGCGCTGCAGCCCGAGGATCCGCTGCCGCACCTCGGGTACGGCGGAGACCGCGCTCACGTGGCTGGTCACCCGGGCCGAGCGGATCTCCCGCGCCACGTCGCGGCCGTCGAGCCTGATCGCCGGTGCCTCGGGGTCAGTGCCGGACTCGATCACCGGGATCGCGCAGCGGGCCGCCACCGCAGCCGGGTCGTGCGTGTCGACCCCGTGGTCGAGCATCCACAGCGTCATCGCGCGGAACTGCGCGCCCGTGTCGAGGTAGCGCAGCCCGAGCGCCCGTGCCACACCGCGAGAGGTGCTCGACTTGCCCGATCCCGACGGGCCGTCCATCGCGACGACCACGCTGCTGCTCACGCCCGCCCCCTCTGGTGCCGGTCCATCCTCGAAGCCTCGGTGCAGCCTACCGGTGGGCGGTCCAGCCCCTCTCCTCCAGCGCCGCCTCCAGCTGCCGGGCACTGTGGTCGGCGACCTGGAGCTCGACCACACCCACCGGGCGACCGGGGTCGTGGTCGATCCGGACGTCCTCCACGTTGACGCCGATCTCGCCGACGTCGGCGAAGAGCCGGGCCAGCTCGCCGGGATGGTCGGGCACCGCGATGTAGACCGGCGCGGTCTCCAGCGGGGGTCCGCCGTGCTTCCCGGGGATCGCCTGGGTGCCGCTGACGCCCCGGTCGAGCACCTCGGCGAGGTCCGCGGTGGTGCCGGACTCGACGGCCGCGATCACCGTGTCGAGGTCGGCCCGGACCTCACCGAGCAGCTCGGTGACCGCCTCCCGGTTGGCCCTGATGATCTGCCCGTAGAGATCAGGGTCACCGGCCGCGATGCGGGTCACGTCACGCACTCCCTGCCCGGAGAGGCTGAGGTGCTCCGGCGGCGCGGCCGCCAGCCGCCCGGCGGCGAGCACCGCGAGCAGGTGGGGCACGTGTGAGGTCCGGGCCACGGCGCGGTCGTGCTCGCCGGGGGTCAACCGCACCGGCTGCGCCCCGCAGATCACCGCGAGCCGCTCGACCACGGCCACCGCGTCGGGAGCCGCACCCGGATGGGCGGTGACCGCCCACGGACGGCCGTCGAACAGCGCCGCGCTCGCCGCCAGCGGACCGGACCGCTCGCTGCCGGCCATGGGATGGCTGCCCACGTAGCGGGCGAGCACGTCCGGCGCGACCCGGGCGGCGACGAGCTCGAGCGG
Source organism: Marmoricola sp. (assembly GCA_036518175.1). Classification (GTDB taxonomy): domain Bacteria; phylum Actinomycetota; class Actinomycetes; order Propionibacteriales; family Nocardioidaceae; genus Marmoricola. Next base: position 15,163 of record DATDNR010000215.1, on the reverse strand, counting down.
CTGCTGCTTGACACTGCCGACGTCGGTGACCACCGCGCCCGTGCCGAGTGCGTCCACGACGACGTCGGCGATGTGGTCGGGCGGCACCGCCACCACCACCAGCTGCGGCACACCACCCTCGGGGGCGGGCGCACCCGCGCCGAGCCCGGTGGCCGTGCGCACGTGCTTGCGCCTGCTGTCCCGGAGCCAGACCTCCAGGCCGGCCCGGGTCGCCGCCAGCCCGATCGAGGTGCCCAGCAGGCCGGTGCCGATCACCAGCACGGGCCCGGCCAGGCGCCCGGATGGGTCATTCATCGGCGCTCACCCGCTGCCGCCTCACTCATCGGGCACCGCGTGGACCCGGGCGAGGTCACGTCGCAGGTTCGCCGCCCCGTGCAGGTAGGCGTGGGTGATCTCCTGGCGGCTCAGGTCGGTCTCGACGTGGGCGAGCATCCGCACGATCCGGGGCATCGAGCCCTCGATCTCGAGCTCACGAGCGCACATCAGCGGCACGTCGGTGAAGCCGAGCAGCCGGGCGGCGTACGCGGGGAACTCCGAGTGCAGGTCGGAGGTCGCCGTGAAGAGGATGCTGATGAAGTCGTCGACCACCAGGTCGTTGGACTCCATGACGTCCCGCACCATCTCGGCGACGCGCTCGAGCATGTGCTCGCGAGCGTCCTCGTCCAGCTGGGTGGCGCCACGGATCGCACGGACCGGCATCGGCTCTCTCCTTCCCGCCGCCCAGCACCCTAGTGCCGGCACCGCCGCCGCCCGCCGGCGGCGGCACATGCTGGACAGCGCTCCGGGCCGGCGCTCACAGGCCGGCGCTCACAGGCCGGCGGCGTCGAGGAGACCACCCAGCTCCTCGCGGGTGAGCTCGCGCAGGCTGCCGCGCCTGAGCTCCCCGACGGCCACCGGACCGATCCGGGTGCGGGTGAGCCGGCGCACGGGATGACCGACGTGGTCGAGGAGCCGCCGGACGATCCGGTTGCGGCCCTCGTGGATGACCAGCTCGACGATCGAGCGGCCGCCCTGCCGCGACAGCACGCGCACGCTGCTGACCTGGACCGGACCGTCCTCGAGCACGACCCCCTCTCGCAGCCGCCGCAGCGCCGGCCTGCCGAGGTCTCCGTCGACCTCGGCGACGTAGGTCTTGTCCACCTCGTAGGACGGGTGCGCCAACCGGTGGGCGAAGTCACCGTCGTTGGTGAGGATGATCAGGCCCTCGGTGTCGGTGTCCAGCCGGCCGACGTGGAAGAGCCGTTCGGGGCGGTCGGCGACGAAGTCGGAGAGGGTACGACGCCCCTGCGGATCGCTCATCGTCGACACCACGCCGCGGGGCTTGTTGAGCACCAGGTAGACGTGCTCGCTCGCCGGTGGCAGCCGACGACCCTCGACCCGGACCACGGCCGTGCGCGGGTCGACCTTGGTGCCCAGCCTGGTCACCACCTCGCCGTCGACCTCGACGAGGCCGGCGAGCATCAGCTCCTCGCACTTGCGGCGGCTCGCCACCCCCGACTGGGCGAGCAGCTTCTGCAGCCGGACCAGCCCGGCGTCGTCGGGGTCGGTCATTCTCCGGGATCCGACGCGCCGGCGCCGTCCGCGGCGATGTCGGCGACGACGTCGGCGGCCGACTCCTGCTCGTCGAGGTCGAGGTCGGCCATGTCGGGCAGGAACGGCGCGAGCTCGGGCAGCTCGTCGAGCGTGCTGACCCCGATGCGCTCGAGGAAGTAGCCGGTGGTGCGGTAGAGGTGGGCACCGGTCTCCGCATCGGTCCCGGCCTCCTCGACCAGGCCGCGGGTCACGAGGGTGCGCATCACCCCGTCGACGTTGACGCCGCGGATGGCCGAGACCCGGGCGCGGCTGACCGGCTGCTTGTAGGCGACCACCGCGAGCGTCTCCAGCGCCGCCTGGGTCAACCTGGCCTGCTGGCCGTCGAGCACGAACCTTTCCACCACCGGGGCGTACTCCTCGCGGGTGTAGTAGCGCCAGCCGCCGGCGACGTTGCGCAGCTCGAAGCCCCGCCCCTGGGCGTCGTACTCCCCTGCCAGGCCGGCGAGCGCGTCGGCCACCTCGGCGACGGGATAGCCCACGGCGGTCGCCAGCGCCACCTCGTCGAGGGGCTCGTCGGCCACCATCAGGATCGCCTCGAGCGCCGGGCGCAGCTCGGTCACCGGCACGGCGAGCGTCTCGGGCTCGGTGCCGGGCTGGGCGCCGGCCTCGGTGTGGAGCTCGGTCATGCGTCGTCCTTCTCCTGCGGGGCACCGGGCTCAGCCTGCGGTGCGCCGTCGAACTCGTCGGTGATCTCGATCTCCTCGTCCTGCGACCCCGTCCACCGGATCGTCAGCTCACCCAGCGGTGTGACCTGGTCGAACGCGACCACGCCTTCGCGGAAGAGCTCGAGCAGCGCGAGGAACCGCGCCACCCGGGTCATCGTGTCCGGGGCGTCGTGCGCCAGTCGACGGAAGGTGGTCGTGCCCGAGCTGCGCAGCTGCCCGACCACGATCGCGGCCTGCTCGCGGACGCTGACCGCGGGCGCGTGGATGTGCGCGAGGGTGAGCACGGGCTCCGGCTTGGGCTCCATCGCCCGCGCGGCGAGCCCGGCGAACTCCTGCAGCCCGAGCCCGATGAGCACCTCGGGCAACAGGGTGGCGAACCGCTCCTCCAGCCCGACCGACCGGGGGTGGCGACGGGCCTCGGCGGTCATCCGCTGCTCGAGGATGCCGGCGACCTGCCTGAACGCCTTGTACTGCAGCAGGCGCGCGAAGAGCAGGTCGCGGGCCTCGAGCAGTGCCAGGTCCTCCTCGTCCTCCACGTCGCCCTGCGGCAGCAGCCGGGCGGCCTTGAGGTCGAGCAGCGTCGAGGCGACGAGCAGGAACGACGTCGTCTGCTCGAGGTCCCACAGGTCGCCCGCGGCCTTGATGTGGGCGATGAACTCGTCGGTGACCCTCGACAGCGCCACCTCGGTCACGTCGAGCTTGTGCTTGCTGATCAGGCCCAGCAGCAGGTCGAAGGGGCCCTCGAAGTTGTCCAGGCGTACGGCGAAGCCACCGCTGCCCGCCTCGGCGACGGCGTCGACGCCGACGTCGCTGCTCCCGGTGGCGGCCGGCCCGCCGGCCACCGCGGTCTCGGTCATCGGTTCATCGTCTCACCGCGAGCGCAGCCGCTGCACCAGCACGCTGTCGTCGCCGTTGAGGTCGAGGTCTGCCAGCGCGATGGCGATGGCCTCGCGGACCAGCCGCCCGCGGTCGACGGCCAGGCCGTGGTCACGGCGCAGGTCGAGCCGGGCATGCTCGAGGTCGAGCAGCTCATCGGCCGTCACGTAGACGGTCATCTTCTCGTCGTGCCGCACCCGGCCGCTGGACCGGCGCTCGGCCTGCGCGTCTGGTTGCCCGGCGGGGGCCTCCGCGGGGTCCGGCACCGCGGAGACGGGGCGCGGACCAGCCTCCGCCGGCTGCACGGTCGGCCGGAAGAGGTCGTCGGCCGAGGGCAGCGTCACCCGTCGAGACAACGCGCGAGCACCTCCTTGGCCAGCTGTCGGTAGGCCTCGGCGCCGGCAGAGCCCGACGCGTAGCTGGTGATCGGTTCACCGGCCACCGTGGAGTCGGAGAACTTCACGGTGCGCCGGATGACGGTGTGGAAGACCGTGTCGCCCCAGGCCTCGACGAGCCGCTCCATCACCTCGCGGCCGTGCAGGGTGCGGCCGTCGTACATGGTGCCGAGCACGCCGTCGATGGTGAGCTTCGGGTTCAGTCGCTCCCGCACCTTGTCGATGGTGGTCTTCAGCAGCGCCACGCCCCGCAGCGCGAAGTACTCGCACTCCAGCGGCACGATGACGCCGTCGGAGGCGGTGAGCGCGTTGACCGTGAGCAGACCGAGCGAGGGTTGGCAGTCGATGAGGATCACGTCGTACTGCTCGATGGCCGGGGCGAGCACCCGCTGCAGGGTCTGCTCGCGCGCCACCTCGTGCACCAGCTGCACCTCGGCCGCGGAGAGGTCGATGTTGGAGGGCAGCAGGTCGACGCCCGGCACGCCGCTGGGGACCACCACGTCGTCGAGGGTGACGTCGCGCTCCATCAGCAGGTTGTAGATGGTGAGCTCCATCTGGTGCGGGTTCAGCCCGAGCCCGACCGACAGCGAGCCCTGCGGGTCGAAGTCGACGAGCAGCACCTTGCGGCCGTACTCGGCCAGGGAGGCACCGAGGTTGATCGTCGTCGTAGTCTTGCCGACCCCGCCCTTCTGGTTGCACATCGAGATGACCCGCGCGTGGCCGTGTGTCGCCACCGGCCTGGGGTCGGGCAGCTGCGGCATCGGCCTGCCGGTCGGGCCGAGCTGCACCTCCTGCGCCCGGGGCGCGAACGGCAGCGGCTCGGCCGGCTCGGCCGACTCGGCGGGCTCCGCCGGCACCGAGTCGTGGACCGGCGGGGCCGGGGTGGTGAACCGCGGAGGGATCGCCGGGGCGCTGCTGCCGTGACTCATGCCGTATCCCTCGGCACCGTTCATCGCACACTTCCCATCGCTGCTGTCGGACCTGCCGGGGTCCGGATTTGTCGACATATGGCTAACCTGCGGCGACTCTGGCACGCGCGCGGAGCGGGTCTCAAGCCGACTCACCGGCGGCGCGGAACTTCGACGATTTCCTCGCCGCTCAGCTGAGCGCCCGGGGGTGGGCGGCGGCGTAGACCTCGCGCAGGCTGTCGACGGTGACCAGGGTGTAGACCTGCGTCGTGGTCACCGAGGCGTGCCCGAGCAGCTCCTGCACCGTGCGCACGTTCGCGCCGCCCTCGAGCAGGTGCGTGGCGTAGGAGTGGCGCAGGGTGTGCGGGGAGACCTCGGCGGTCACCCCGGCGCGGTCGGCCGCCCTGACGATCACGCTCCAGGCACTCTGCCGCGACAACCGGCCTCCCCGGGCGTTGAGGAAGACCGCCGGCGTCCCCTTGCCGGCGGCCAGCAGCTCCGGGCGCGCGCGCACCAGGTAGGCGCCCACCGCCTCGCAGGCCAGCCGCCCCACGGGCACCACCCGCTCCTTGGATCCCTTGCCGCGCAGGAGCACGGTGCCCTCGTTGCCGTCGGGGGCGATGTCGAGGTCGTCGACGTCGAGCCCGACCGCCTCCGAGATCCGGGCGCCGGTGCCGTAGAGCACCTCCAGCAACGCCCGGTCACGCAGCGCGAGGGTGGTGCCCGGCTCCCCCGCGGCCTCGAGGATCGCCTCGACGTCGGCGATCGAGAGCGCCTTGGGCAGCCGCTTGGCCGGCTTCGGCGGGCTCACCGCAGCGGACGGGTCCACCGTCGCCAGCCCGTCCCGGACCGCGAACCGGTGGAACCCCCGCACAGCGACGAGTGTGCGCCCCGCGGAGGCCGCGCCGAGCGGGGGGTGCTCGGCGTCGCCCTCGCGCAACGCCATCAGGAATCCCGCGACGGTCTGCTCGCTCACCTGCGGCAGGTCCTCCACGCCGAGGGACTGCAGGAAGCCCAGGTAGCGGCGCAGGTCACGCCGGTAGGACTTCAGCGTGTTGTCCGCCAGGCCGCGCTCCACGGCGAGGTGGTCGAGGTAGGTGCGGACCGCGCGGACCAGGGGGCTCACCGCGGCGGCGTTCAGGCCAGGACCTCCTCCAGCGCCACGGCGGAGATGTCGTGTGCCTCGCCCACCGGCGCGTTGGTGAGCCGGCCGTCGTGGGCGTTGAGGCCGAGCGCCAGCGAACGGTCGTCGCGGCAGGCGGCCTGCCAGCCCTTGTTCGCCACCGCCACGACGTAGGGCAGCGTGGCGTTGGTCAGCGCGTAGGTGGAGGTGTTCGGCACCGCGCCGGGCATGTTCGCCACGCAGTAGAACGTCGAGTTGTGCACGGCGTACGTCGGGTCGGCGTGCGTGGTCGGTCGGGTGTCCTCGAAGCAGCCGCCCTGGTCGACGGCGATGTCGACCAGCACGGAGCCCGGCTTCATCTCCGCGACCAGGTCGTTGCTGACCAGCTTCGGCGCCTTCGCGCCCGGGATCAGTACCGCCCCGATGACCAGGTCGGCCTCGAGCACCTGCTGGCGGATCGCCAGCTGGGAGGAGGCGAGCCCGTGCACCCGGTTGTTGTAGCGCCAGAACGACATCCGTAGCTTGTCCAGGTCGGTGTCGAGCAGGGTGACGTCGGCGCCCATGCCGAGGGCGATGTTGGCGGCGTTCTGACCGGCGACCCCGGCTCCGATGACCACGACCTTGGCGTTGGCGACGCCGCCGACGCCGCCCATCAGCACGCCGCGTCCGCCCTGGGCCTTCATCAGCGAGTAGGCGCCCACCTGGGGCGCGAGGCAGCCGGCGACCTCCGACATCGGGTAGAGCAGCGGCAGCGCGCCCGACGGCAGCTGCACGGTCTCGTAGGCCAGGGCGGTGACCTTGCGCCCCAGCAGCTCCTCGGTCAGCGGGCGGTCGGCGGCCAGGTGCAGGTAGGTGAACAGCACCAGGCCCGGCCGCATCCGGTGGTACTCCTCGGCGATCGGCTCCTTGACCTTGAGCACCATGTCGGCGGCGGCCCACACCTCGTCGGCCGAGTCGATGATCCGCGCGCCGGCCGCGACGTACTCCTCGTCCTCGATGGAGGAGCCCACGCCGGCGGACCTCTCCACGAGCACCTCGTGCCCGTGCGCCACGAGCTCGTGGACACCGACCGGCGTGATCGCCACGCGGTACTCGTTGTTCTTGACTTCCTTGGGTACGCCGACCTTCAACGCACACTCCTCCCAGACGAGGCCCCTGGCCCTCAGGGGCGCCGCCACGTCATCGGGGCGGCAGAGCACACTCTAGGCAGTCGTGACCCTCACCACAGGACCGGGGACGGCCGCCTCGTCCGTTACCGTTCAGTAACCGCTCGCGCGGAGGATCGTTGAGCCCTTCGTCACCATCCGGCGAAGGGGGTTCCGTGCGACACCAGCACCCGAGACAGCAGGCGCGGCACCGGCGCGGTGGCCTCGCCCCGGCTCTCGCGGCCGGCGTGGTCGCCGCTGCCGTGAGCGTGGCCGGCCTGCCGGCGACCACGGCAGGCGCTGCGACGCCGTACACGGTCCGCACGCTGCACTTCCTCGTGCACGTCGGCCCCCACGGCGCCACGCCATGTGACGTGGTGGGTGACCTCTACACGCCCAGGCGCGCCTCGCGCAGCCACCGGGTCCCGGCCGTGCTGACCACCAACGGCTTCGGCGGTTCGAAGGACGACCAGGCTGCCCTGGGTGGAGCGCTGGCCGACCGGGGCTATGAGGTGCTCTCCTACTCCGGTCTCGGCTTCGGCGGCTCGGGCTGCAAGATCACCCTGGACGACCCCGACTGGGACGGCAAGGCCGCACGCCAGCTGGTCAGCTTCCTGGGCGGCGCCCGCGGGATCGCCTACACCGACCGGCAGCACACCCGTCCCGCGGCTGCGCTCGAGGTGGTCCGCCGGGACCGACGCGACCACCGCGGACGGCGTTCGGCCCACGACCCCCGGGTCGGCATGATCGGCGGTTCCTACGGCGGCGAGGTGCAGTTCGCCGCCGCGGCGGTCGACCCGAGGGTGGACACCCTCGTGCCGGTCATCACCTGGAACGACCTGAGCTACTCGCTGGCCCCCAACGGCACCGACCAGGCCACAGGCGTCAGCAGCCGGACGCCGGGCGCCCTGAAGACCAACTGGGCGGCCGGCTTCTCCGCTCTCGGCGTCGTCGACGGCGCCCAAGGGGCCCAGGACGACCCCGCACGCCTCCTCGGCTGCCCCAACTTCGCCGCCTGGGTCTGCCCCGCGCTCGCCACGGCGGGCAGCACCGGCTTTCCCCAGCCCGGCACGGTGGCGCACCTGCGGCACGCCTCGGTGGCCAGCTACCTGCACCGCATCCGGATCCCGACCCTGCTCATGCAGGGCGAGCACGACACGCTGTTCAACCTCGACGAGGCTGCCGCGACCTATCGGGCGCTCAAGGCGCAGCGCACCCCGGTGAGGATGATCTGGCAGTCCTGGGGCCACTCCGACAGCACCCCGGCGCCCGGTGAGTGGGACCAGGCCCACCCCGATCCCGCCACGCAGTACGAGACCCGCCGCGTGCTGGCGTGGTTCGACCACTACCTGAAGGACGACGCCGACGCGCCGACCGGCCCGGCCTTCGCCTGGTTCCGCGACTGGGTGCACTACGCCGGCATCGCCACCCCTGCGTACGGCACGGCGCGCCGCTTCCCGGTCGGCACTCCCACCGCCTTCCACCTGTCCGGCACGGCGCTGACCCGGTCGACGAAGGCGCTGGCGCCCGGGACGCAGAGCCTGCTGACCCCGCCCGCAGGCGCCCCCACCACCTTCGAGAGCGCCGACGTGCTCGGTGCCTATCTCGATCCGCCTCGCCCCGAGCAGGACGCGCCCGGGACGTCGGCGTCGTGGACCAGCGGCCCGCTGGGCAGGCACCTCGACGTGGTGGGCGCGCCGCGGCTGCGGCTGCAGGTGTCCGCCCCGTCCGCGGCCACCAGCCAGGCGGCCGGGCCTGCCGGACAGCTGGTGCTCTTCGCCCGCATCCAGGACGTCGCCCCGGACGGGACCGCCCACGACATCCATGCGCTCACCGCACCGGTGCGGGTGCCGGACGTCACCCGCCCCTTCACCGTGACGATGCCGGCCTTCGTGCACCGGTTCGCGACCGGCCACCGGCTCCGGCTGGTGGTCGCCGGCGGCTCGGTGAACTATCGCGGCGGACTCACCCCCACGCCGGTGACGATCAGCACGGGCTCCCCGGCGCAGGTGCTGACCCTGCCCACGACGAGCTGAGCCCCGGGAGGGCCGGGTCAGAGCTCCCCGCGTCGTCTCAGCACGTCATAGGCCAGCACACAGGCCGCGAGCGGAGCCTCGGTGACCCGGCCGTCCAGGACGGCGTCGACGAGCTCGGCCATCGGGGTCCAGAACACCTCCATCTCGGCCTCCTCGTGCAGCAGCGGGAAGCTCCCGCGGTCGGCATGGGAGAGGCCGCGGGCGAGGAAGAGCACGTGCTCCTCGGAGGTGATGCCCGCGCTCGGCCGCAGCGTCAGCAGGTGGCGCCAGTCGGCCGCCTGCAGCTCGGCCTCCTCGCGCAGCTCCCGCACGGCGGTCTCCAGCGGATCCTCGCCGTGGTTGTCGCGCAGGCCGGCGGGCAGCTCGACGAAGACCCCACCGGCCGCGTGGCGGTACTGCCGCAGACAGCAGACCCGCTCCTGCTCGTCGACGGCGAGCACGATCACCGCCCCCGGGTGCTCCACCACGAGCCGGGGGAAGGTCTCCTCCGGGTGCCCCGGACGTTGCACGGCATCCTCGCGCACCGCGACCACCCAGTCGTCGCGGTGCAGGTCGCGGGTCCCGACCACCGGCCACCGGGCCGGCTGGTCACCCAGCGGATCCACGACCGGGCTCAGTCTTCGTCGTCGGACAGCTGACGGCGCAGTCCCGACTCGTCGATCGGGATGCGCAGCTCACGCTGCCGCTCGAGGGCCGCGCCGACGAGGCCGGCGAAGAGGGGGTGCGGGCGGGTCGGCCGCGACCGCAGCTCCGGGTGTGCCTGGGTCGCCACGTAGAACGGGTGCACGTCGGCGGGGAGCTCGACGTACTCCACCAGGTCCAGGTCGGGATTGATGCCGGAGAAGACGATCCCGGCCGAGGAGAGCTGGTCACGGTAGGCGTTGTTGACCTCGTAGCGGTGCCGGTGCCGCTCGAGCACGCGGGTGTCGCCGTACAGCGACGCCACCAGGCTGTCCCGGGCGAGGTCGGCCGGGTAGAGGCCCAGACGCATGGTGCCCCCGAGGTCGCCGGCGCCCTCGACGATCGCCTTCTGCTCCTCCATCGTGGCGATGACCGGCTCCGGGCAGTCGGGGTCGAACTCCGTGGAGGCGGCCTTCTCCAGCCCGGCCACGTTGCGGGCGTACTCGATCACCATGCACTGCAGGCCCAGGCACAACCCCAGTGTCGGGATGCCGTGCAGCCGGGCGAAGCGCAGCGCACCCAGCTTGCCCTCGATGCCGCGGATGCCGAAGCCTCCGGGCACGCAGACGCCGTCGACGTCGCCGAGGTGCCGGGCCGCGCCCTCGGGCGTGGCGCACTCGTCCGACGGCACCCACTGCACGTGGACACCCGTGCGGTGGGCGAACCCGCCGGCCCGCAGCGCCTCCACCACCGAGAGGTAGGCGTCGTGCAGGTCGACGTACTTGCCGACCAGGGCGATGGTGACCTCCTCGTCGGGGTGGTGCACCCGGCGCAGCAGCTCGTCCCACTCGGTCCAGTCGACGTCACGGAAGGGCAGGTTGAGGCGCCGGACGAGGTAGGCGTCGAGCCCCTCGCGGTGCAGGACCTTGGGGATGTCGTAGATGGACGGCGCGTCGGCGGCGGTCACCACGGCCTCGTCGTCGACGTCGCACATCAGCGCGATCTTGCTCTTGATCGACTGCGGCAGCTCCCGGTCGGCGCGGCAGACGATGGCGTCGGGCTGGATGCCGATCGAGCGCAGCGCGGCCACCGAGTGCTGGGTGGGCTTGGTCTTCAGCTCACCCGACGGCCCGATGTAGGGCACCAGCGAGACGTGCACGAAGAAGCAGTTGTCGCGGCCGATGTCGTGGCGCACCTGCCGTGCGGCCTCGAGGAACGGCAGCGACTCGATGTCACCGACGGTGCCGCCGATCTCGGTGATGACCACGTCGACCTCGCCGTGCCCGTCGACGGCGGTGCCCATGGCCCGGATGCGGTCCTTGATCTCGTTGGTGATGTGCGGGATCACCTGCACGGTGTCGCCGAGGTAGTCGCCACGGCGCTCCTTGGCGATCACGCTGGAGTAGACCTGCCCGGTGGTGACGTTGGCGATCTGGTTGAGGTCGGTGTCGAGGAACCGCTCGTAGTGCCCGATGTCGAGGTCGGTCTCGGCACCGTCGTTGGTGACGAAGACCTCGCCGTGCTGGAACGGGTTCATCGTGCCGGGATCGACGTTGAGGTAGGGGTCGAGCTTCTGCATCGTGACCCGCAGGCCGCGGGACTTCAGCAGCCGGCCCAGACTCGAGGCGGTGAGGCCCTTGCCGAGCGACGAGGCGACCCCGCCGGTGACGAACACGTGCTTGGTCGGCTGCCGCTCCACGGGATTCAACCCTATCAAGAAGTCGCGGCCGGGGTCCCCGGCACACCGGGCAGCGGCGCGTCCACGTCACCGACGACACCGTAGGACCCGATTTGCCCGGCGGCCGCCCGGACCAGGGCCAGCACGGACGCCACCTGGCCGGCGCCGGTGTCGGCCGAGTCGACGGTGGAGACCTGTTTGGCCTCACTGCCGCCACGGATCTCCTCGATGACACCCCCGCGTGCGGCCGAGCTCGTCGGCCCGACGACCACCACCCGCACACCGCGGGTCAGTCCGTCGGCGACGGTCTCCTCGATGGTGGGGGCCGCCTGGGAGTCGGCCTCGGTGTCGGGGTTCCCGGCCACGACCAGGAGCAGGTCTCCGCGCCGTGGCGGCTGGCCCTGTGCCTTGACCAGGCCGGCGGTGTCCAGCCCGGCGAGGATGCTCACCGCGGTGGCGTCGTACGCCGCCCCGCCGTGGGTCGTGGTGCCGGCGACACGGGCCATCAGGGCGCCCAGGCGCTGGTAGGTGCTCAGCGTGCTGGGCAGGGGCACGTCCTTCTCCTGGGCGGCGAGCTGGCTGGTCAGCGCGTCGACGAGCTGCCGGTTCGCCGCCTGGGTGGTCTTCGGCTGGACGACCAGGGTGGCGCCGGGCTGGGCCCCGGCCCGGTGCAGGAGCGCCTGCAGGCCGGAGACGACCTGCGGGTCCGCGCCGGGGAGCAGCACCAGCGACACGGTGTGGCCGGCGAGCTTGCCCGCCACGACCTGCGGCCCGACGGTGGCCGCGAAGCGCTGCGCGAGCACCGCCTGCTGCTGCAGGTCGGCAGCGCGGGCACGCTGCGTGGCGAGCGCGGAGCGGGCCGAGGCCAGCTGCTGGTCGGACGTGCCGCGGCCGATGTCCTTCAGCGGGCCGCCACCGAGCGCGACACCGGCAGCGAGCGCGAGCAGCACCGCGACGAGAGAGGCGATGTGGTAGCGAAAGGAAAGCACGAGGCGTTCAGCCCTTCGAGGTCAGCGACGTGAGGTGTGTGCGGATCTGGTCCCACCACTCCTGGCCCACCGGGGTGGTGCCGATCGCGGCCGCGAGCGCCACCAACCCGGCCAGCAGCACGAGCAGGACGTACCACCAGCGCATCCGGCCGGCGTAGAGCTGCGGCACCGCGGCGGCGTCGACGAGGCGCGGCCCGATGCGGAGCCGGGTGAGGAAGGTGCTGGCCTGCTCGGCCCGGCTGCCCTCGACCAGGTCGTCGAGCCCGCTGCGCGAGCCGACCGGCACCACCAGGTCGGCACCGGCGTGGTGGGCCAGCAGCATGCCGACGTCGAAGGAGTTGATCGAGCCGGTGAAGCGCAGCGGGTCCACGCCGAGGGAGGTCAGCCGCCTCTCCCCCGGGCTGTCGCCGGGGCGTCGGGCGTGGACGACGACGTCACGGGCGCGCCTGAGGGCGCGGGCACTGACGGCCGCCTGCCCCTCCCGCAGGCCGACCAGCGCCTCTTCGCCCACCACCACGACGTCGGGGCGCAGCCGGCGGCGGAGGAGCTCGTCGGCGGCACCGTCGACGGCGACCAGGACCGGGCGCTGGTCACGCAGGTAGCGGCGCATCGCGCGCAGCTCGCCGGGATCGGCGTCGGCTCCGACGACGACCACCGGTCGGTGTTGCAGCGGGGTGCGCACCGCCGGCAGGCCGGCTCCGTGCAGCAGCACCGGCTCGTCGCGGCGGAGGTACTCCGCGGCGTTGCTGGTGAAGCTCTCCAGGTGCGTGGCGAGCCCCGTGCGCGCCTCCTCGAGGCGGTGGGCGACGTCCTCGGCGGTCAGCACGTTGCCGGGCACGACCGGCTGGTCGCCGTCGTACAGGGTGCCGTCCTCCAGCCGCAGCACGGCGCCGTCGCGGACCTGCCCGGGCTCGGCGTCGAGCGCCTCGACCAGCTCGATACCGGCCTCGAGCAGCAGGCCGGGTCCCAGGTTCGCCACCCGCCCGGAGATGAACGGGGCCGTGTTCACCACCGCTCGCGGTGCGCGACGGACCAGCTCGCGGGCGGTGGCGGCGTCGAGGTCGATCTGGTGGATCACCGCGATGTCACCGGGCGAGAGCCGGGAGAGGACCGCGGAGAGGCGTCGGTTGCTGCGCACGGTGGCTGCGGCCGCCTCGGTCGCCGACCGGCCGCTCTGGCGGGGAAGTCTCATGACCGGGTCAGTTTGTCATGCAGGGCAACGGAATCCCGGGCGGATCGCCGCACTCAGCGTGGCGCGTGACGCCCCGCCTGCGCGACGTCGAGCAGCTCCTGGGCGTGCGCGACGGCGGTCTCGGAGTCCTCGAGCCCCGCCAGCATCCGGGACAGCTCACGGACGCGCCCCTCGTCGTCGAGCACGGTCAGCCCCGAGGTCGTCACACTCCCGTCGCTGGCCTTGCGCACCAGCACGTGCTGGTCGGCGAAGGCCGCGACCTGCGGCAGGTGGGTGACGACCAGCACCTGCGCCTCCCGGGCCAGCATCGCCAGCCGTTGGCCGACCTCGACCGCCGCCCGGCCGCCGACGCCGGCGTCGACCTCGTCGAAGACGAACGTGGGGACCGGGCTGGTGCCGGCGAGCACCACCTCGATGGCCAGCATCACCCGCGACAGCTCCCCGCCCGAGGCACCCCTGTCCAGCGCCCGGGGCTCGGCGCCCGCGTTGGCCGCGAGCAGCAGCTGCACCTCGTCGACGCCCGTGGCACCGAACCGCCAGCGCCGGCCGTCGACCTCCAGGCCGTCGGGCTCCTCGGCGCGCGTCAGCCGGACCTCGAGGGTGGCGTGTGGCATGGAGAGCGCGTGCAGCTCCTCGGTCACGGCCTCGGCCATCCGACCGGCCGCCTGGCTGCGTGCGCGGGTCAGCTGTGCTGCGAGGCCGGAGAGCTCGGTGCGCAGCCGCGCCCGCTCCTCCTCCAAGGCGGCGATCCGGTCATCGGTGCCGTCGATCTCCAGCAACCGGTCGGCCGCGGTGCGGCTCCAGGCCAGCACCTCGTCGGCGGTCTCGCCGTACTTGCGGGTGAGCGCGGTCAGCGCTGCCCGCCGCTCGGAGACAGCAGCAAGCCGTCCGGGGTCGGTCTCGAGCCCGGCGGCGTAGGAGGCCACGTCGGCCGCGACGTCGGAGAGCAGGTAGCCGACCTCGGCGAGGCGGTCGGCCAGCGCGCCCGCCTCGGGGTCGTGATCACGCACGGCGTCGAGTGCCTTGCGGGCGGCGCCGACGGCGCCGAGGGCGTCGGTGACGGTTGCGCCCGGCGCCGTCTCCTCGGCCGAGAGACACTCGCGGGCGTTCTCGGCGGCAGTGCGCAGGGTGTCGGCGAAGCCGAGCCGGGCCTCCTCGCGGGCGAGGTCGTCGTCCTCTCCCGGCACCGGCGCCACCGCCTCGACCTCGGCCAGCCCCAGGCGCAGCATCTCCGCCTCGCGTGCCCGTTCGCGCGCCGAGGCGCGCACGGCGCGGAGCTGGGTATCGACCTCGGCGAGCCGGGCATGTCGGGCGGCGTAGTCGTGCAGCGGGCCGCCCACCGCGGCTCCGGCGTAGGCGTCGAGCGCGCTGCGCTGTGCCTCCGGCCGCAGCAGCCGGTGCTGGTCGGACTGCCCGTGCACGGCGACCAGCCCATCGGTGAGCGAGCCCAGCGTGGAGACCGGCACGGCGGCACCGCCGACGAACGCCCTCGAGCGCCCCTCGACGGAGACGCGTCGGGCGATCAGCAGCTGGTCGTCCTCGATGTCACCGCCGAGCTCCTCGACCGCTGCCGCGAGGCCGGCGTCGGGACGCAGGAGTCCTTCGACCCGGGCGGCCGCGGCGCCGCTGCGGACCGCGCCGGTGTCTGCCCGGCCGCCGAGGAGCAGGCCCAGCGCCGTGACCAGCATGGTCTTCCCGGCGCCGGTCTCCCCGGTGATCACGGTCAGTCCCGTGCCGAGCTCGAGCACCGACTCGTCGATGACCCCCAGCTTGCTGATCCGGATCTCCTCGATCACCGCACCACCCCCCGGGATCCCTCACCGCCCGTGCCCCGGTAGCCGCTGTCACTTCCGTTGCCGGGATCACCGTTGCCGTAGCTGCCGTTGTTGCGCCGCCGCCGCTCGGAGGCGCCCCGCCACCCCGAGACCGGCAGGTCGAACTT
>DATDNR010000214.1:0-2536 GCA_036518175.1 Marmoricola sp. | reverse complement strand
CGCTGTTCCAGGCGATGCAGGTGGCTCTCGACGCGGCCGCCTGGACCGGTGGGCTCGTCGACCCGACCGTCGGCGCCGCGTTGATCGACCTCGGTTACGACCGCACCTTCACCCGGGTTCCGTCGGTGGATCCCAGACCGGTGGTGCGGGTCCGGGCGGTGGCGGGATGGCGCCAGGTGGAGCTCGACGACCGCCGGATGCGCGTCCGCGTGCCTGCCGGGACAGTGGTCGACCTGGGCGCGACCGCGAAGGGCCTCGCCGCCGACTGGGCCGCGGAGCAGGCGGCCGCGGCCGCGGGCTGCGGCGTCCTGGTGAACCTGGGAGGTGACCTCGCCGTGGCGGGGCCGTCCCCGCTCGACGGCTGGGTGATCAGCGTGCGCGACACCGCGAGCCTCGATCTCCCGGTGGACGCGGGGCCGGAGCAGACGGTCACCATCACCACGGGCGCGGTGGCCACCTCCAGCCCCCGTGCCCGTCGCTGGCGACGGGGCGGGGCGGACCTGCACCATCTGATCGACCCCCGGATCGGCCGGCCGGCACGCGGCGGCTTCCGCTCGGTCAGCGTGGCGGCGTCCACGTGCCGGTTGGCGAACGCCGCCTCGACCGCGGCGATCATCCTCGGCGATGGTGCCCCGCAGTGGCTCCGGGCCCGCGGGCTGGCTGCGCGGTTGGTGGCCGAGGACGGAGCGGTGCGCTGCGTGGCCGGCTGGCCCTCACCGGCAGTGGGTGCGTCGTGAGCGCCCTGCTGCTGTCCGTGCTGGCGGTCGGTCCCTTGTGGCTGGTGACCCGGGCGACCGGCGTGGCGGCGTTCCTGCTGCTGACCGCGGCGTTCGGGCTCGGCCTGGCGGCGACCCGGCGAACGCTGGCCAGTCGCTGGTGGCCACGCTTCGCCACGCAGCGGATGCATCGCAACGTCACCCTCCTCGCGCTGGTCCTGCTGCTGGTGCACGTGGTCAGCACCCTGGCTGACAGCTACGTCCGGGTGGGCTGGTGGGCCTGGATCGTTCCCGGCGTCTCCGGCTACCTTCCTCTGGCCGTGGGCCTGGGCACCGCGGCGTTCGACCTGATCGTCGTGCTGGTGGTCACCTCCCTGTTGCGCGACCGGATGTCGGCGCGGGGCTGGCGTGTCCTCCACGGCACGGCGTACGCCGCGTGGCCGTTGGCCTTCCTCCACTTCCTGCTGGCCGGCACCGACGCTGCGTCGGGAGGCTGGGGCGGCTATCTCGCAGGCACGTGCCTCCTCGTGCTCGGCCTGGCCGCAGGTGCCCGGTGGCTGGTGCCGGACGTGCAGGGGCGTCCGCCGCACAGCGTCAGGGGACACCTCCCATGATCACGTGCAACGCTTCGCCCACCGCCGACGCCCGACTCCTGGGGGGCGGGGGCGGCACGACCGGTGTGTCGGGACTTGCCGGGCACCACGAGCAGTGGGGACCGCTGCCCGGGCAGACCGGTGCCGAGGTGCTGGCCGCCGTCGACGCATCAGGACTGCGCGGCAGGGGCGGCGGCGCCTTCCCGACGGGCCGCAAGATGCGCTCCGTCATCGCCTCGCGCGGCAGGAGCGTCGTCGTGGCGAACGGGGCCGAGGGAGAGCCCGCCAGTGCCAAGGACCGCCTGCTGCTGCGACACTCGCCCCACCTCGTGCTGGACGGGATCCAGCTCGCCGCCCGGGCGGTCGGGGCCGATCAGGCCCACCTCGTCGTGCACGCCGGAACCGGTCAGGCCCGCTGCCTCTGGAGCTCGATCCGCGAGCGGCGTGATCCGGTGCCGGTGCAGGTCCACGAGCTGCCGACGGCGTACGTGGCCAGCGAGGCCACCGCGGTGGTGCACTGGCTCAACGGCGGGCAGGCCAGGCCGACGTTCACCCCGCCGCGGTCGTCCGAGTCCGGTGTGCTCGGACGGCCCACGCTGGTGAACAACGTCGAGACCCTCGCCCACGTCGCGACCATCGCGCGTCGTGGCCCGGACTGGTTCCGCAGCGTCGGCGACCCTGCCCAGCCCGGGACCCTTCTCCTGACGGTCAGCGCGGCTGGCCTCGATCGGCACGTGATCGAGGTCCCGAGCGGCACACCCCTCGGGGAGGCGCTCGCCGAGGCAGGTGCCGCGGCCGCGGAGGCCGCCGCCATCCTCGTCGGCGGCTACGCCGGCAGCTGGCTGACGACCGAGCGGGCCGTCGGGACGTCCCTCTCCAGCGCCGCGCTGCGGGCCGCCGGGGGAGCGCTCGGGGCGGGTGTCGTGATCGCCCTGCCCCAGGGACACTGCGGCGTCCTGGAGACCGCGCGCGTCGCCGCCTACCTCGCCGCGCACAGCGCCGCTCAGTGCGGACCCTGTGCCAACGGACTGCCCGCCATCGCCGGAGCCTTGCATCGGCTGGCCGTCGGCCGCTGGAACGACCGGGCCTGGCCGGCGCTGCGCGACTGGCTCTCCATCGTTCCCGGACGAGGCGCCTGCGGCCTCCCGGACGGGGCCGTGGCGTTCGTCCGCAGCGCGCTCGACGTCTTCGCCGTCGATGTCGCCGCTCATCGGCGCGGGCGGCCGT
>DATDNR010000213.1:0-3704 GCA_036518175.1 Marmoricola sp. | reverse complement strand
GTCGCCACCGGCGTGAACGCCGACGGCCCCGGTGAGGTCTTGGGGGTGCAGGTCACCTCCAGTGAGGACGGTGCCGGCTGGCTGGCGTTCTTCCGGGACCACTCGACCGCGTGCCCTGGGCTCTCATGGTGTCGATGAAGGCCATGATCAGCGGTTGCGGGGGTCGAGTTCCCCGGCGAAGAAGGCCGTCGCGGACTTCAAGATCGCGTTGTCTTCCTCGAGTACGGCGGGCCTTGGCCTTGGGCGCCTTGATCTCAGCCAGCTCCTCACTGCTGGCGCCGGGACGCTGTCCGCCGTCGACCTGGGACTGGATCACCCCCACCGGCGCACCGACTCCTTCCCGACGCCGAGCTGCTTGGCCACGACCGCCGCTGCGGCCGTCAGCGAGGAGTACTCGCCCAGGTGGTCATTGACCAGACGTACCGCTCTGGCCTTGAGCTCATCATCGATCTTCTTCGGCATGGTGCTCATTCTCCTGGACTCAAACAGGAGCGGCATCAAACCGGCTCTTCGCAGTTGAGGGTGTAGCGCACGTCGCTGCGGGGTTGGCGCGTCGGCGAGCGGATAGGGGTCGAGGTCTTCCGAAGATGAAGGTTCCTACACCGCTCATCTGGAAGACCCCGACGTGCCCGACGCTACCTTCGCGTGCCCTGACCTGACCACGTTCTGCCGGCTCGAGGAGCTCGGCCTGGAGGTGACCGGCCAACGGCTGGAACCGGATCGGGCGATGTTGGCCTGCCGCGTCGTCGAGCCGGATCAGTGGTGTCGTCGCTGCGGGTGTGAGGGGACGCCTCGCGACACGGTGATCCGGCGGCTGGCGCACGAACCGCTGGGGTGGCGACCCACCACGCTGGTGGTCACGGTGCGCCGTTACCGCTGTACCGGCTGCGGGCACGTGTGGCGCCAAGACACCTCCCAGGCGGCCGAGCCCCGCGCGAAGCTGTCCCGACGCGGACTGCGGTGGGCGCTAGAAGCGATCGTGTGTCAGCACCTGACCGTGGCCCGGGTCGCTGGGGGACTCGCGGTGTCGTGGAACACCGCCAACGACGCGGTCCGGGCCGAGGGCAAGCGGGTGCTGACCGAGGACCCAGAGCGCTTCGACGGCGTGAAGGTCATCGGCGTCGACGAGCACGTGTGGCGCCACACCCGCCGCGGGGACAAGTACGTCACGGTGGTCATCGACCTCACCGGCATCCGCGACGGCACCGGCCCGGCGCGGCTGCTGGACATGGTCGAGGGCCGCTCCAAGCAGGTCTTCAAGACCTGGCTCAACGAACGCGACCAGGCCTGGCGTCAAGGCGTCGAGGTCGTCGCGATGGACGAGTTCAGCGGCTTCAAGACCGCCACCAGCGAGGAGCTCCCGCACGCGGTCGCGGTAATGGATCCCTTCCATGTGGTGCGGCTGGCCGGCGACGCCCTGGACCGGTGCCGACGCCGGGTCCAGCTGGCCATCCACGGGCACCGGGGCCACAAGGGCGACCCGCTCTACGCCGCCCGGCGCACCCTGCACACCGGCGCGGACCTACTCACGACAAGCACAAGCAGCGACTCGCAGACCTGTTCGCGGCCGACGCCCACGTCGAGGTCGAGGCCACCTGGGGGATCTACGAGCGCATGATCGCCGCCTACCGAGAACCCGACCGAACCCGGGGGCGAGACATGATGAGCAAGCTGATCGCCTCAGTCAGCCGCGGCGTCCCCGCAGCGCTGCGTGAGCTGATCACCCTGGGTCGGACGCTGAAGAAGCGTGCCGCCGACGTGCTGGCCTACTTCGACCGCGACGGCACCTCCAACAGACCCACAGAAGCGATCAACGAACGCCTCGAACACCTCCGCGGCTCGGCCCTCGGTTTCCGCAACCTCACCAACTACATCGCCAGATCCCTGCTCGAAACCGGAGGCTTCAGGCCGCGACTACACCCTCGATCATGAAGAGCCATCAAACCTGGAGCGCTTCAGCTTGCTCGATGGTCGGCCTGGTCACCAGGGCGGCGGTCAGGTGCTGCTCGAACTCATGGTCCCTATTCATGTCGATCTGCCGTTGAGGCATGTCCAACCCGTAGCGCGAAAGACGCCCACACCGACTTGGCCTCGCCGGGTCGTCGGGCCACGCCCCAGTCCCGGCTCACGAGGTCAACGATGGAGAGGCCGCGTCCGCTCGTGTCCAGGACGTCCTTCGCGAGGCGGACGGGAGGGGCGGCCGAGCCATCGGTGACGGTCAACAGGACCGACTGGTCGTCCTGCTCCAGGGTCACGGCGAACGGTGTGTCGGCATGCCGGACGGCATTGGTGGCGAGCTCGCTGACCACGAGCCGTACGTCTTCCACGAGGTAGAGGAGCCGGTGGTCGATCAGACGGGTGCAGACGAAGTGACGTGCTCTCGGAACGCTCTCGACTTCTGCCGGGAACTGTGTCTCGTGTGACCAAAGCGTTGCTCGCATGATTGCTCGTCCTGGCTGGATCCGACCGGCCCGAACTGGGTAGGTCTTGGACCGGGCACAGGCGATGTCGCGGGCACCTACTTAGACGGTACCCCGGGAAAGAACACAACGAGCCTTGACTAGTCGACCTCACGAAACTGGCCGTAGGTCACGCTCGGTGACGCCCGGCCATCCTCTCGCTGTCATCGGCATCCGGTTAAGCCAGCGCTCGTTCCGGTGGCCTGGATCCGTGGGGCTTGCGGGGCTGCGACGGGTAATTGTCTTCCAGGTTGCTGGTGCCCGGCCTCGAGGGCTCCGTCAACTCAAGCGGCAGGCCGCTACCGGCTGCGTTACTGGCGGCCCCCGGGGGGTGACCTTTTCAACTTTGGGGTGGAAACGGTTATGCCCCCTGAGTGACCGTGAGTGTCCGCACGCCGCTGAGGGACACTGGGAATGTCCGTCCGCTGTTGCACGCGGGATGCACGACACGCCGAGGTGGCGGGCTGACGTCGGCGTGTCGTGGGTTGTCGACGTAACAAAGCCGCCGGCCAGACGTCGTCTGACCTGCGGCTTTGTGTGGTGGGCAGGGGCGGGGTCGAACCGCCGACCTTCCACTTTTCAGGCGGACGCTCGTACCAACTGAGCTACCTGCCCCCGTCCGCTCCCGGATCGACCGTCTGACCTGTGCAGGCAGTCCTTCCGGAACGAGCGAACGGTACGAAGCATACACAAGGTCGTCGTACCGGCCGGGGCCCGGGGGCGCCGTAGGAGCCGGCCGGTGACGGTGTCCGGTCAGGCCGCGTGGGCGGGGCCGGAGAGGCCGAGATGGAGGGCCAGCCCTCCCAGCGTGGCGCCCATGATGCGGCGCTGCCAGCGAAGCCATCCGGGTCGCGTGGCGAGGAAGGTGGCGATCCCGCCGGCGGCGCAGATGACCAGCGCATTGACCGCGCAGCTGATGCCCACCTGGACGCCACCCAGCACGAAGCCCTGCACCAGCACGTGGCCCTGGCTCGGCACGACGAACTGCGGGATCAACGCCAAGTACATGATCGCGGCCTTCGGGTTCAGCAGGTTGGTCAGCAGGCCGGTTCGGAACAGCCGGGCCGGGGAGTCCGACGCCAGATCCCGCGCCTGGAAGAGCGCCGTGCCCCCAGGTCGCAGCGAACGCCAGGCCAGGTGCAGCAGGTAGACGGCGCCGGCGACCTTCACCGCGAGGTAGGCCCACGGAACGGCGACGAAGACGACGGCAAGGCCGAGGTTGGCCATCGTCATGTAGCTCAAGAA
>DATDNR010000212.1:0-72045 GCA_036518175.1 Marmoricola sp. | reverse complement strand
CAGCGCGACCTATGGGCCGCCGTACAACAACGCCGCCGAGGGGCAGAAGCTGCTCGGCCTGCCGTTGCAGAAGTGGGGCGGGGTGCGGCTGCCGGTCGACTCCGCGGCGCTGGTCACGGGTCCCCTCGCCGGTGCCGCGAGCACGTCTCCGCTGCTCTCCCGGGCACTGGCGCTGTGGAACGCCGCCCCCCGGTCGCTGCGGATCGCCTGGGCCGACAGCTACTCCAGCGCGCTGGCCAAGGCGCCGGGTGGCAACCCCGCCGCGGTCGCGCCCGGCCGCTACGGTCCGGTGCCGTTCCTGGCCGGCGCGTTCCTCGCCCTCGCCCGCTCAGGTGGCCTGGAGGGACAGCTCACCTCCGCGGGCACGTTCTACGGCAGCGACCAGACCCGCAGCCTGCTGCTGCTCTCCGACGGCGCGTGGCTGGAGGACCAGGCCCGGGCCGCGCAGCTCGGTGGCGACCAGTGGGGGATGATGAACGAGACCGGCAACTATCCCGGGCAGCCGTGGATGTGGTTGTACACCTTCTGGTACCAGGTCAAGCCGTTCTCCACCTCCGACAACGCCGACGCGCAGGTGTGGGGACTGATGGCGGTGCTCACCCTCGGCCTGCTGCTGCTCCCGCTCATCCCGGGCCTGCGGGACATCCCCCGATGGATCCCCGTGCACCGGCTGGTCTGGCGCGACTACTACCGCCGGCAGCGGATTCCCGTTCAGCGCTCCGGCGACTGAGCCGGCCCGCCCGCGGCCGGCTCGAACAGCGCGACGCACTCCACGTGGTGCGTCATCGGGAAGAGGTCGAAGGCACGCAGCTCCCGCAGCCCGTAACCGGCCTCGGCGAAGTAGGCCACGTCGCGGGCGAGCGCCGCGGGGTCGCAGGCCACGTAGGCGACCGCCCGCGGCCGGAGCCGGGCGACCGCGTCGACGACCTTGCGCCGCGCGCCTGCTCGCGGTGGGTCGAGCACCACCAGGTCGAAGCCGGGGCGCCGGTCGCGTCCCGACGTGGGGCCGAGGCCACGCTGCAGCACCTGGTCGACGCGACCGTGCACGACGCGGGCGTCGGGCGCGCCGGCCAGGTTGCGTTCGGCGTACGACGCCGCGAGGCGGTCGCCCTCGACCGCGACAACCGGTCCGTGCCCGGCCAGGAAGGCGGAGAACAGCCCGACCCCGGCGTACAGGTCCAGGGAGCGCTCTCCGGACCGGGGCTGCAGCATGCCCGTGACGGCGTCGACCAGGGTCGCCGGTGCGGCCGGGTGCACCTGCCAGAAGCCCGCAGCGGCAACCTCGAACGCGTGGGCGCCCGAGGCGCAGACGACGTGCTCGACGAGGACGCCCTCGTGCGGCTCACGCGCGTCGGGGGCGGCGATCAGGCACTCGGCGACGGGGATCACCTCGTGGGAGCGGTGCTTGCGCAGCCCGCGGCGCCCGTCGGGGAGCGGCACGTACTGCATCCGGCTGCGCCAGTGCAGCACCGGAGGGACCGCCTCGACCTCGACGGTGCGGTCGAGACGGGCGAGGCGCTGCAGCTGCTCGCGGACCACGGCCGCCTTGAGCTCCCGCTGGTGGTCGGGGGCCACGTGCTGGAAGTCGCAGCCCCCGCAGCCGCCCGGACGCGCCAGCGGGCAGGGCGCCACCACGCGGTGCGGCGACGCCTCGAGCACCTCGACGGCGTCGGCCCGCAGGAAGCGCCCGTCGTCCTCGGTGACCTCGACCCGGACCCTCTCCCCGGGCAGGGCGTGCCGGACGAAGACGACCTGGCCCTCGGCGGTGCGGGCGACGAAGTGACCGCCGTGGGCGACCGGACCGACGGTCAGGATCATCGGCGGGCTCAGCGGTAGGTGCGGGTGCGACCGCGCCGGATGTCGCCGGGACGCACCCGGTAGAGCCGCCAGTCCTCCCGCTCCTCGGCTCGCTCCGACCCGAGCATCTGGTAGGGCACCGAGGTGACCATGATGCCCGGGGTGAACAGCAGCCGCGCCTTGAGTCGCAGCGCTGTCTGGTTGTGCAGCAGCTGCTCCCACCAGCGGCCGACGACGTACTCGGGGATGTAGACGGCCACGACGCCGCGCGGGTTGGCCTCGCGCAGCTCGACGGCGTACTGCACCACCGGCCGGATGATCTCCCGGTAGGGGGAGTAGAGCACCTTGAGCGGCACGTCGATGTGGTGGGCGTCCCACTCCTCCATCAGCCGGTCCGCGGCGCCGCGCTCGACCTCGACGGTGACGGCCTCGAGCACGTTCGGGCGGGTCGCCTTGGCGTAGGCGAGCGCCCGCATGGTCGGCTTGTGCAGCTTGGAGACCAGCACGATCGCGTGCACCCGGGTGGGCAGCACCGGGTCGGTGTCGCCGATGAGCAGCTCGCGCTCGACCCGGTCGTAGTGGCGCCGGATGCCCTTCATCATCGTGAAGAACACGGCCATCGCCAGGATCGCGATCCAGGCACCGGCCAGGAACTTGGTGATCACGATGATGATGAAGACCACCGCGGTCATGCCCAGGCCGAAGGTGTTGATCGCCCGGGAGCGGTACATCCGCCGACGCGTCGCCGGGTCGGTCTCGCTGCGCAGGTGCCGGGTCCAGTGCCGGATCATGCCGAGCTGGCTGAGGTTGAAGGAGACGAAGACGCCGACGATGTAGAGCTGGATCAGCCGGGTCGGCTGCGCCTTGAAGAGGACGATCAGCACCGCGGCGAAGACGGCCAGGATGAGGATGCCGTTGCTGTAGGCGAGCCGGTCGCCGCGCGAGCCGAGCTGGCGCGGCATGTAGCCGTCGCGCGCCAGGATCGAGCCCAGCACCGGGAAGCCGTTGAAGGAGGTGTTCGCGGCCAGCACCAGGATGATGCCGGTCATCGCGACGACGAAGTAGAAGCCCGGCGGGAAGTTGTCGAAGACCGCCTTGGCGATCTGGGCGACGACGGTGTGCTCGTCGTACGAGGCCGGCAGCGGGCGGAAGTGCGCGTCCCGGAGCCGGCTCAGCGCCTCGGGGTCGGTGGGATCGACGTACTTGATGCCCATCTGGTAGGCCAGCACGATGATGCTCATCAGCATGGTGACCGCGATCGCCCCGAGCAGCAGCAGCGTGGTCGCGGCGTTCCTGCTCTTCGGCCTGCGGAATGCCGGCACGCCGTTGGAGATCGCCTCCACCCCCGTCAGGGCCGCACAGCCGGACGCGAAGGCGCGCGCGAGCAGGAAGACCAGTGCGCCCGTGGTCAGCGCGCTGCCGTACCCCGGTGCCGGGATGATGTGGTAGTTCGCGCTCTCCACCTTCGGGAGGTCACCGGCGAGGGCACGCACCGCGGCGTACGCCGCCATGCCGAGGATGCCGAACATGAACCCGTACACCGGGACCGCGAACGTCGTCCCGGACTCGCGCACGCCGCGCAGGTTCATCGCTGCCAGCACCAGCACGACGACCACCGAGACCAGCACGTCGTGGGTGCCGACGAACGGGATCGCCGAGGCGGCGTTCTGCACCCCCGAGGACACCGACACCGCGACCGTCAGCACGTAGTCGACGAGCAGCGCACTGGCCACGGTCACGCCGGCGGTGGGGCCGAGGTTGACGGTGGCGACCTCGTAGTCGCCACCGCCGCTGGGATAGGCGTGCACGTTCTGCCGGTACGACGCCACCACGGTGAGCATGACGATGGCGACCAGGATGCCGATCTTCCACGACCAGATGTAGGTGGAGGCACCCGCCAGCGAGAGCATGATGAAGATCTCGTCGGGGGCGTAGGCCACCGACGACAGGGCGTCACTGGCGAAGACCGGCAGCGCGATGCGCTTGGGCAGCAGCGTCTCGCCGAGCTGCGAGCTGCGTAGCTTGCGTCCGAGCAGGATCCGCTTCGAGACGTTACCGACACCCACGGGGGAAAAGGGTATGCCACCGGGGTCTAGTAGCGTTCGGGACGTGCACGTCGTCATCATGGGCTGCGGTCGCGTCGGCTCCACGCTCGCCCGCTCGCTCGAGGAGCGCAACCACACGGTGAGCGTGATCGACTCCGATCCCGACGCCTTCCGGCGCCTGGGACCGCAGTTCAACGGCATCAAGGTCACCGGGATGGGCTTCGACCGGAAGGTGCTCGGCAAGGCCGGCATCGAGCGCGCCGATGCCTTCGCCGCGGTCAGCTCCGGGGACAACTCCAACATCATCGCGGCCCGGGTCGCGAGGGAGACCTTCGGCATCGACTCGGTCGTGGCCCGCATCTACGACCCCGGACGCGCCGAGGTCTACCAGCGCCTGGGCATCACCACCGTCGCCACGGTGAAGTGGACCGCCGACCAGGTGCTCCGCCGGCTGCTCCCGCACGGCGCCGAGCCCGACTACCGCGACCCCTCGGGGACGATCCGGATCGACCAGCTCCCGATCAACGACGTCTGGGTGGGCCAGCGCACGGTCAGGTTCCAGGAGCAGTCGCGCAGCCGCATCGCGTGGATCGACCGCCTCGGCGAGGGCACGCTGCCGACCCGCGAGACGGTCCTGCAGGAGGGCGACATCCTGCACCTGGTGATGCGCGAGGAGCTCGCCGCCAACGTCTACGACGTCTACAAGCGCGGCCCGGAGGAGGACTGACGATGCGTGTCGCCATCGCCGGAGCCGGCGCCGTGGGCCGCTCGATCGCCAGCGAGCTGATCCAGAACGGCCACCAGGTGCTGCTCATCGACAAGAACGCCGTCGCGATCAAGCCCGACCGGGTGCCCGAGGCGGAGTGGCTGCTGGCCGACGCCTGCGAGCTCTCCTCCCTGGAGGAGGCCCGGCTCGAGCACTGCGACGTGGTCATCGCCGCCACCGGTGACGACAAGGCCAACCTGGTGACCTCGTTGCTCGCCAAGACCGAGTTCGGGGTGCCGCGCACCGTCGGCAGGGTCAACCACCCCGACAACGAGTGGCTCTTCACCGAGGCCTGGGGGGTGGACGTCAACGTCTCGACTCCCCGGATCATGTCCGCGCTGGTCGAGGAGGCGGTCACCGTCGGCGACCTTGTGCGGCTGTTCACCTTCCAGAAGGGCGACGCCAACCTGGTGGAGCTGACGCTGCCGACAGACTCGCCGTTCGTCGGCCATCCCGCGGGGCTGGTCCCCTACCCCGACAACTGCTCGCTGGTGACCATCCTGCGCGACGGCCAGGTGTACCGGCCGGAGGCCGAACAGCCCCTGGAGGCCGGCGACGAGCTGCTCTTCGTGGTCGCCGCCGACATCGAGGAGGACCTGCAGCGGCTGCTCGCGCCGCGGGAGCACGGCGGCGACGGCGCGGCCTGATCCGCCGCTTCCCTCCTCTTCGGGCGCCATCGGCGCTAGATTTCATCCCGAGCCGTCCTCGTTCGGTCGCTCTGGGAGGGATGACCGCGCGGGGGCGGCTCCTCGACGTACCTGTGCGCTCGTAAGCGGGGTCAGCCCGCGTCGAGGGAGGCCCGCATCGGCGTGCGGTTGCGGCTGAGCAGCCACACCATCGCGGCCAGCGCCGCCACCTGCAGCGGCCACCCCATCACCAGCTTGGCCGTGCCGAGCGCCGCCACCGCCGCGGAGTCGGCCCACCAGCCGTTGCGGCCGGCCAGGTACATCGGCGCCTGCACCGCGACCCGCAGCACGCAGGGCAGCACCAGCAGCCAGGTGAGGTTGCTGCACAGCCGCACCACCGCCCGGTCGGCGTGCCAGGCGGTCGGGTCACCGGTCACGCTGCCCACCATGAAGCCCACCACCGGCCAGCGGGCGAGGATGGTCAGCACCATCACCACGGCGTAGCCGGCGTTGTAGAGGATGCCGGGCAGGAAGTAGGCCAGTGCCTGGTCGCCCGCGTCACCGCCGCCTCGAGCCGCCCGCCAGGCGAAGAGGGCACCGATCCCGATGCCGACCAGGCTGTTCAGCACGAACTGGGGGGTCGACCGCTGCACCAGCCGCGCGACGAGGAGCACCAGCGCGCAGGCCAGGCTGACCAGAACCGCCGTGCGCAGGTCGTGTGCGGTCAGGAACAGCACGGTGAAGACGATCGTCGGCACCGCCGCCTCGAGCATGCCGCGGCGGCCGCCGAGCGCCCTGGACAGGTGCCCGCGGACCACGGCCTCGACGGTCTGCTCTCCCCCGTGCATCAGGACCTCAGCTCGTAGTGCGGGTTGTAGAGCACCCGGGTCTCGTCGTGGCGACCGATCCTGCCGGTCACCCGGATCGCCCGGCCGGGGTGGATGCCGGCGATCCGGCGCCGTCCGAGCCAGAGGACGACGATGCTGCCGGAGCCGTCGTACAGCTCGGCCTCCAGCGCCGGCACGCCGCCGCGCGGCCGGAGGGTGACGGTGCGCAGCGTGCCCTGCAGGGTGACCAGCTCCCGGTCGGGCGCCTCGGCGATCGCGACCAGGCCGGCCCGCACGGTGTCGGCCTGGAGGTCCAGCGCCTGGGCGCGGTCCTGGTTGGCCCACCGGCTGATCGACTTGCGGAGTCGGGAGCGGGTGTCGGGCATGGCACGAGCCTATAAGGCGCTGCCTCGGTTGCGCCTCGGTTGCGCCTCAGATGCGCTCGGCGTCCGGCGGGAGCTGCAGCGGCAGCGCCTCGCCCGGAGGCATCGCCATCGCGCCCCGGCGTACGACGACCGACCTGATCGCCTCCTCCCACGGTCCCGCGGAGTCCGGCTCCACCGCGGGACGTCCCAGGACCGTCGCGCGGAGGAACCAGCGCGGGCCGTTGTGGCCGATCACCCGCGAGGGCTGCACGGCCGACTGCCCGTCCGGGGTGGTCACCGGGATCACCACCGCGAGCTCGGGCCCGAACGGGCCCTCCTGCTCGGTCGCGGTGCCGCCGCGCCGGGCCGCGTCCGCCGCGATCTCGCGCCTCGCGTCGCCCCACAGGTCGCCGTTGCGCGCCGCGGCGAAGGCCCGCAGCTCGACGGCGCCCTCCTCGTTGGCCAGCAGCACGGCCAGCACCTCACCGGAGGCCTCGTCGACCTGCAGCTGCAGGTCCATCCCCTCCGGCGGGCTGATCAGCAGGCTGCCGAGGTCGGCGTACGCACCCGCGTCCACGTCGACGTCCTCGACGTCGTGAGGTCCGGAGCCGGGAGGGTCAGGCTGCTGCTGCGCGGTCTCCTCGACCTCGACGGGTTCGTCGCTGCCGTCCCTGCGTCGACGCCTCACGACACCTCCTCCGTGCCCTGCGGGCTCTCCTGCGGACTGGTGGAGAACCCTCCAGTCGAACCGTAGCCCCCGGCCCCACGCACCGAGCCGGGCAGGTCGGTGACGTCGACGAACCGGGCGTGCTCGACCCGCTGCACGACCAGCTGGGCGATCCGGTCACCGCGGTGCAGGGTGATCGGTGAGGCCGGGTCGAGGTTGACCAGGCAGACCTGCACCTCGCCGCGGTAGCCGGCGTCGATGGTGCCCGGAGCGTTGACGATCGACAGGCCGTGGCGGGCGGCCAGCCCGGACCGGGGATGCACCAGCCCGACGTAGCCGTCGGGCAGGGCCAGGGCGATCCCGGTGGGCACCAGCCGGCGCTCGCCGGGGGCCAGCGTCACGTCCTCGGCAGCGTGCAGGTCGGCGCCCGCGTCGCCGGGATGGGCGTAGGACGGCAGCGGCAGCCCGGGGTCCAGCCGACGGATCGAGATCTCCACCATGACCGGCGACCCTACCGGCGCCGATCCGGCCGCCGAATGACAGGCTTTGCCCCATGACGCCGGGCTACTCCGAACGCCTGCACGTGCCGCTGCGGTGGTGGGTGCAGGCGACGATGTTCCTGGCGACGTTCTGGATCGCGTTCATCGTGGCGATGCCGGCCTGGCTCGCCTGGACGGCGGCAGGCGCGCTGGCCGCCGGGACCTACGCCCTCTTCCTCTGGGTGGGCTCGGTGCGGGTGGCCGTGAGGGACGGGCAGCTGTACGCCGGCGCCGCGCACATCCCGCTGCGGCTGCTCGGCACGCCCCGCACCCTCGACGAGGAGGAGACCAGGCTGGTGCACGGCGTCGAGGCCGATGCCCGGGCGTTCCTGGTCACCCGGCCCTACGTGAAGCGATCTGTGCTGGTGCCCGTGGAGGACCCGGCCGACCCCACGCCGTACTGGCTGATCTCCACCCGGCACCCCCTCTCGCTCGCGGCGGCGCTGACGGCCGCGACGGGCGCTGGCTAAGGTGACTGCCATGGCCAAGAAGCAGAAGGGCAAGAAGGTGTCCCACGAGAAGGACCCGAAGGCGTGGACCGTCTTCTCCCTGGTCGCGGCGCTGCTGGGTTCGGTGGTCGCCAAGAAGGTGGTGACCACCTCCTGGAGGGCCGCGACCGGCAAGCAGCCGCCGGCCAACCCGGCCGACCCCGACGTGGACGTCTGGGAGGCGGTGCTCTGGGCCGCCGCGAGCGGCACCGCCGTGGGGATCGCGCGGATGCTGGCCTCCCGCCGGGCGGCGCACTACTACGTGCGCTCGACCGGGACGCTTCCGCCCAGCCTGAGGCCCGACGACCAGCACGGCCCGGAGTCCGGCGCCGAACTGGTCACCACCTGACGACCGGCCCGACCTGGGCCCGGCCTCAGGCGCAGTCGCGGCAGATCATCTTCTTCTCGTCCGCCAGCTGGCTGCGGTGGTGCACCAGGAAGCAGCTCATGCAGGTGAACTCGTCGTTCTGCCGGGGCTTGACCTCGACCGCGAGCTCCTCGTGCGACAGGTCCGCACCAGGCAGCTCGAAGGACTCGGCGGCCTCGGCTTCGTCCTCGTCGACCTTGCCCGAGTTCTTGTCGTGGCGTCGCGCCTTCAGCTCCTCGAGGCTGTCCTCAGACTCCTCTTCGGTCTTGCGTGGCGCGTCGTAGTCGGTTGCCATTCGCTGTCTCCTGCCCCCGGTCCCAGTCGTCTCGAGAATCCGCTCACACCGTCGTGTCGGCGAGTGATTGTGCACCACCGCTGCCCGAGATGCACATCGACCCCGCTGCGCGTCTCGACGAGGTGTCGCGGCACGGCTAACGCGTGGCGTCCTCGCGTTGTTCCCGGGCGCCCGCTCCGGGCCGGTTTGTGCCCGAACGGGCGTCAGACCATGCCCGCGTCGCGGACCAGGTCACGGAAGACCGGCATGCTCTGCCGGGGGGCGCAGAGGATGAACGACCTGCCCGAACCCGTCGTGGTCAGCTCCACCTGCGCCCCGGCCTCGCGGGCGACCAGCGCCCCGGCCGCATGGTCCCACTCGTTGATCCCCTCCTCGGCGTAGGCGTCGAGGCGGCCCGCGGCGACGCCGCACAGGTCCAGCGCGCAGGAGCCCATCCGCCGGATGTCGCGCACCCGGGGCAGGACGCGGGCGATGGCCTCGGCCTGGCGGGCGCGGACGGGCTGCTCGTAGTGGAACCCGGTCGCCAGCAGCGACTGCTCCAGCGAGACGAAGGGACGCACCTGCAGTGCCGTGCCGTTGCGGGTGGCGCCACCGCCCCGGACGGCGGCGTACTCCTCCCCCGTCACCGGGTTCAGCACCACCCCGGCCACCACCTCGCCGTCGACGGCGGCGGCCACCGAGACGGCATAGGCGGGGAGGCCGTAGAGGTAGTTGACGGTGCCGTCGATCGGGTCGACGATCCAGCGCACCCCGCTGGAGCCCGCGACGTCATCGCCCTCCTCACCGAGGAAGGCGTCGTCGGGCCGCGCCGCCCGGATGTGCGCGCGGATGAGGTCCTCGCTGGCCCGGTCGGCGTCGGTGACGACGTCGACCACGCTCGACTTGGTGCCCGCCACCGACACGCCCTCGGCGCGCAGCTCCTCGATCCGGGCGCCGGCCCGGCGGGCGACGTCGAGGGCAAGGTGCAGCAGCTGTTGCGGCTCCGGGCTCACGAGTCGGCACCGCAGAGTGCCGGCCGCGGCCCCCTCGGGTTGGGGCAGCAGCCCGCCGGGCAGACGTCCCAGGAGGGCGCCATGCCACCGACCGCGGCGCGCGGACGGTCCTCGCCACGCTCGAGGGCGGCCCGCTCCAGCAGCAGGTCACGGACCATCCCGACGAAGCGCGGGTCGACCCCGGCGGTGGCGGCGCGCACGCACGGGAGCGCCAGGTCCGCGGCCGTGGCCATCGCCTCGGTGTCGAGGTCGTAGATGACCTCCATGTGGTCGGAGACGAAGCCGATCGGCACCAGCACCGCGCCGGACACCTCCCGCTTCTTCAGCATCCGCAGATGGTCGTTGACGTCCGGCTCCAGCCACGGCACCCGGGGCGGTCCGGAGCGCGAGCAGAACACCAGCGAGAACGGGTAGCGGTGGCCGGTCTCCTCGCGGACCCGGTCGACGATCTCCTCCGCGACGGTGCGGTGCTGGGCGACGTAGGCACCCCCGCCCGGTCCGCTGGTGGCGTTCATCGCCTCGGGGATCGAGTGGGTGACGAAGACGATCTCGCCGCCGTGCCGGGCGTCGTCGGGGAGCGCGGCCAGCGCGCTGAGGGTGCTGTCGACCATCGGCTCGACGAACCCGGGATGGTTGAAGTAGTGCCGCAGCCGGTCCAGCCGCGGCGCGCCCGGCACCTCAGCGGCGGCGGCGGCGAGGTCCTCGCGGTACTGCCGGCAGCCGGAGTAGGACGAGTACGCCGAGGTCACCAGGCAGGCGGCTCGCTGGATGCCGTCGTCACGCATCCGGGCGAGCGCGTCCCGCAGGAACGGGTCCCAGTTGCGGTTGCCCCAGTAGACCGGGAGGTGCAGCCGCGCGGCGGCGAAGTCCTCCTCGATCGCCGCGATCAGGGCCCGGTTCTGGTCGTTGATCGGGCTACGTCCGCCGTAGGCGTAGTAGTGCTCGCCGACCTCGGCCAGACGCTCGTCGGGGATGCCCTTGCCGGCGGTCACGTTGCGCAGGAAGGGAACGACGTCCTCAGGAGCCTCCGGGCCCCCGAAGGAGACCAGCAGCAGGGCGTCGTACGGGGCCGGGTCGGCGGACATGGCTCAATCCTAGGATTCCACCGATGCTCACCACCTACCGCCGCGTCTTCGCCCATCGCGGAGCCGCAGCCTTCTCGCTGACCGGGCTCTTCGCCCGGTTGCCGATCTCGATGATGACGCTCGGGATCGTGCTGCTGGTGAGCACGCTCAGCGGCTCCTATGCCGTCGCCGGCCAGGTGTCGGCGGCCTACATCCTGGGCAACGCCGTCTTCGCGATCCCGCACGGCCGGCTGGCCGACCGGTTCGGGCAGCGACCGGTGCTGCTCGTCGACGCGGTCGTCTTCGGCCTCGGCACGGGGATGCTGGTCCGCTCCGTGGTGGCGGGCTGGCCGACGCCGTGGCCGCACCTGTGGGCGGTGCTGACCGGGATCGCGATGCCCCAGGTCGGCTCGATGGTGCGCGCCCGCTGGGCCCACCTGCTCGAGGACCCCGGTGACCGGCAGACGGCCTTCTCGGTCGAGGCGGTCGTCGACGAGGCGGTCTTCGTCACCGGCCCGGCCCTGGTCACCTTCCTCGCCACCCTGGGGTCGGCGCAGGCCGGCCTGCTCGCGGCGCTGGCCTTCGGCACCGTGGGTCCGGTGCTGCTGGCGCTGCAGCAGGCGACGGCGCCCCCTGCCGCGCGGCGACCGCGCGGGCAGGCTCCCGACCCGATGCCGTGGCGCTCGCTGCTGCCGATGACTCTGGGGGCCGCTTCCCTCGGCGCGCTGTTCGGGGCGATGGAGGTGGCCACGGTCGCCTTCGCCGCGGACGACGGGCACAAGCCGCTCTCCGGGCTCGTGCTGGCGGCGATGTCCTTCGGCAGCCTGCTCGCCGGCCTGCTGACCGGCGCGCGCACCTGGCAGACGCCGCTCGTGGTCCGGTTCCGGGTCGGCACCGCGCTGCTCGCGACCGGGTTCGTCGTACTGCCCTTCCTCACCGGCCTCGCGACGCTGACGGTCATGATGTTCCTCGCCGGCTTCGCGATCGCGCCGACGCTGATCGCCTGCATCGCGCTGCTCGAGGAGCTCTCCCCGCGCTCGCGGCTGACGGAGGCGATGGCCTTCCTGCAGAGCGGGATCTCTGCCGGCATCGCGCCCGGCGCCTGGCTGGCCGGTGTCGTTGCGGACCGGGTCGACGGGGCCGCCGCGTTCTGGGTCTGCGTGGCGGCGGGGGCCCTCGCCGCACTCGCCGCGGCGGTGACCCCCGCCCGCGTAACGTTCTCGGCATGAGCACGTGGTCGAACTGGTCGGGGCTGGCCACCGCGCACCCCGCCCAGGTGATCACGCCCCGGGACGCCGAGGAGGTCGTCGACGCGGTGATCGCCGCCCGACGGCAGCGGTTGACGGTGAAGATGACGGGCACCGGTCACTCCTTCACCGGCATCGCCTGTCCGCAGGGCCTCGCGCTGCGGCCGGACGGGATGTGCGGCATCGTGTCGGTCGACCGTGACGCGATGACCGTCACGGTCCTCCCGGGCACCCCGCTGCACGTGCTGAACTCCGGGCTGGAGTCGCTGGGCTTGAGCCTGCACAACATGGGCGACATCGCCGACCAGACCGTGGCCGGGGCGATCTCCACCGGCACCCATGGCACCGGCGGTCTCGCCGCCTCGCTCAGCGCCCAGGTCGCGGCCCTGGAGCTGGTCACCGGTGACGGCAGCCTGCTGCGGGCCACCCCGACGGAGAACGCCGACGTGTTCCGGGTGGCGCGGGTGGGCCTGGGGGCGCTGGGCGTCCTCACCTCGGTCACCTTCCGCGTCGAGCCGCTCTTCACCCTCGAGGCGGAGGAGACCCCGATGCCGTGGGAGGAGGCCCTGGACCGCTTCGACGGGCTGGCGGCGGAGAACCACCACTTCGAGATGTACTGGTTTCCCCACACCGACCGGGTCTTCACCAAGCGCAACAACCGCACCGTCGACGACCGCGAGCCGCTCTCGCGCACCCGTGCGTGGGTCGACGACGAGCTGCTGGCCAACACCGTCTTCGGTTGGGTGAACGGCGTCGGCAACCGGACTCCCGCGCTGATCCCGCGGCTCAACCGGCTCTCCGCACGGGCTTGGAGCGGGCGGCGCTTCAGCGACGTGCCCCACAAGGTGTTCACCTCCCCGCGCCGGGTGGTCTTCCGGGAGATGGAGTACGCCGTCCCCCGCGAGGTCGGGCTCGAGGCGCTGCGTGAGGTCCGCCGGCTGATCGATGCCTCCGACTGGCGGATCAGCTTCCCCGTCGAGGTGCGCGTCGCTCCGGCCGACGACATCGCGCTGTCCGCGGCCGCGGGCCGGGACACCTTCTACCTCGCCTTCCACGTCAACCGCCGCACCGACCACAGCACCTACTTCGGGGCGGTCGAGCAGGTGCTGCGCGGCTACGCGGGACGCCCGCACTGGGGCAAGCTGCACACCCGGACCGCGGTCGACCTGGAGCCGGACTACCCGCAGTGGGGGGACTTCCAGGAGGTCCGGGACCGCCTCGACCCCGACCGCCTGTTCACCAACGACTACCTGCGCCGGGTCCTCGGCCCCTGAACCTCCGGGCCGCGCGGCTCAGACCGAGGCCGGGCCCCGCGGGAGGGGCGCCCGCCAGTGGCGGGTCAGGGCCAGCACCCGCCAGCCGAAGCAGAGCACCACCCCGGGAACGGCGACGAGCCAGAGGTCCCAGCCGGCGTCGTGGGTGAGCACCGTCCAGGTGGCCCCGGCCAGAGCCGGGGTGGCATAGAGCTCGCTGGAGAAGACGATCGGCACCCGTCCGGCCAGCAGGTCGCGCGTGATGCCGCCGCCGATGCCGGTCACCATCCCCATCAGCGCCGACGGCACCGGCCCCAGGCCGTGGTTCATCGCGGCCGCCGCACCCGTGACGCAGAAGAGACCCAGGCCCGCCGCGTCGAAGATGTCGACCAGCCGCTCCATGCGGCCCAGTGCGGGGTGGAAGAGGAAGGTCAGCACGCCGGCGAGGGCCGGCACCAGCAGGTAGCGCCAGTCCTGCAGCGACCGTGGCGGCGTGGCGCCGATCAGCACGTCGCGCAGGAAGCCGCCACCGAGCCCGGTGGCGCCGGCGAGCACGAGCACGCCGAAGATGTCGAGGTGCTTGCGGACGCCGACCAGCCCACCGGAGAGGGCGAAGACGAAGATGCCCACGAGGTCGAGGGCGACCAGGAGCGTGCTGGGTCCGGGCACGGACGCGAGCCTACGGCTGACGACGCCGCCCCTGAAGTAGGCTCGGGCAGCAGCGGAGGGAAGGAGTCGACAACCATGCAGGAGCTCTCCCCTGTGGGGCTGAGCAAGGACGGCAAGCGGCTGGTCCTGGTCAGCACCTCGGGCGAGGAGTACACCGTCATCGTCGACCACCACCTCCGTGCCGCCCTGCGGGGCGACAACGCCCGACTCGGCCAGTTGGAGATGAAGATGCAAAGCGCCTTGCGCCCCCGCGACATCCAGGCTCGCATCCGCGCCGGCGAGTCCCCGGAGCAGGTGGCGGCCGCGGCGCAGACGACGGTCGAGGCGATCATGGGCTTCGCGACGCCGGTGCTGGCCGAGCGCGCCCACATCGCCCAGGTGGCCCAGCGCTCCTCGGTGCGCCGGCGTTCGGCCGAGTCCTCGTCCTCCGCCCGCACCCTCGGGGACGCCGCAGCGGCGAACCTGCGTGACCTGGGCATCGCCGAGGACGAGGTCGACTGGGACGCCTGGCGGCGCGAGGACGGACGCTGGACGCTGGTGGCCGACTTCCGCGAGCACCACGCCGAGTTCAGCTATGACCAGCCCGGGCGCTACGTCACGGCGGAGAACGACGACGCGCGACTGATGACCGGGGAGCTGCGCAAGGCGGCCCCGGCGCAGGGCAGCACCGGCCGGCGGCTCTCCGCCGTACCCGACCAGGACGAGCTGCCCCTGGGCGACGACGCCATCGAGCTGGTCCGCGAGCGCGACCTCGCGGTCCCCCGCCCGGCCGCAGCCGACGAGCCGGGCCCGGAGGCGCCCGCGGCGCCGGACGCCGCCGACCAGGAGACCACCGAGCAGGGGACCGCCGAGCAGGCCGCTGGGCAGGAGACCGCCGAGCAGGCCGCTGGGCCTTCGCCGGCGTCGGACCCGTCATCGGCCCGCGCGGCAGCGGACCCCGCAGCACCGGCCCGCGACGAGACGACCCCGGGACCCGCCGAGGAGCCCGCCGAGCCGTCCGGGGAGCCGTCCGGGGAGGCAGACGACCGGCCAGAGCCCCCGACGCGGTCCAAGCGCAAGGGCCGTGCCTCGGTGCCGTCGTGGGACGAGATCATGTTCGGCGGCGGGCGCAGCGAGTAGCCGCCCTACCTACTCTCCGGTAACGTGACCCGCTCGCGTGACCCGCGGGATCCGGGGCGCGTTGAATGGACGCGAGCCCCGCTGAGTGCCCCAGGTGAGTGCCCAAGGAGAGTGCACAGATGGCCTACTTCGTCACCGGTGCGACCGGCTTCATCGGTCGTTTCCTCGTCCAGGAGCTGGTCGACAACCGGGAGGGCGAGATCTACCTGCTCTGCCGGGCCGGCTCCCGCGGTCGACTCGACCGGCTGATCGAGGCCTGGGGAGGCGGTGACCGGCTGGTGCCCGTCGTCGGTGACCTCGGCGAGGACCGCCTCGGGCTCGACCCCCGGTGGATCGCTGCCCACGTGGGCAGCATCGACCACTTCTTCCACCTGGCGGCGATCTACGACATGACCGCCGACGACGAGACCAACGAGCGGCTCAACGTCGGGGGCACCCGCCACGCGCTTGATCTCGCCGGGGCGCTCCGGGCCGGATGCTTCCACCAGGCCTCCTCGGTCGCGGCCTCCGGCGACTACCGCGGCATCTTCGACGAGACGATGTTCGACGAGGGCCAGCGGCTGCCGTCGCCGTACCACCGGACGAAGTTCGAGTCCGAGAGGATCGTCCGCGAGGAGTGCCCGGTGCCGTGGCGGGTCTACCGTCCCGCCCTCGTGGTCGGTCACTCCGAGACCGGTGAGATGGACAAGGTCGACGGGCCCTACTACTTCTTCCCGCTGTTGAAGCGGATGCGCGACAGCCTGCCCTCGTGGCTGCCGCTGGTGGGCGTCGACCTCGGTGACACCAACATGGTGCCGGTCGACTACGTCGCCAAGGCGATGGACCATCTCGCCCACGTCCCCGGTCGTGACGGCGAGGCCTTCCACCTCGTCAACCCCGAGCCACAGCCCACCGTCGAGGTCCTCAACGCCTTCGCGGCCGCCGCGAAGGCCCCCTGGTTCGCGGTCCCGGTCGACCGCACGGTGACCTCCCGGCTGCCGACGGGCCTGCTGCCGGCGCGGCTGCGTCCCGGGGCGCTGCTCAGCGCCGCGCTGCGCACTCCCCCGGCCCGGCTGGCACTCTCCCAGACGATCGGCAGGCTCGGCATCCCGGCCGAGGTGGTCGAGCACGTGTCGTTCCCCAGCGTCTACGCCTCGCGGCGCACCGAGAGGGCGCTGGCCGGCTCGGGCCTGGCGGTGCCCGACCTCGACTCCTACGCCGCGACCCTGTGGAGCTGGTGGGAGAACTTCCTCGACGACTCGATCCGCCACGACCGGCGCACCGTCAGCGCGCTCAGCGGCCGGACCGTGGTGATCACCGGCGCGTCCTCGGGGATCGGGCAGGTCACCGCAGTCCAGGTCGCGAAGGCCGGTGCCGAACCGATCCTGATCGCCCGCGGCCAGGAGAAGCTCGAGGCCACCAAGGCGCTGATCGAGGCCCAGGGCGGGGTCGCGCACGCCTACCCCTGTGACCTCTCCGACCTCGATGCCATCGACGCCCTGTGCAAGCAGCTGCTCGCGGACTTCGACCGGATCGACTTCGTGGTCAACAACGCCGGCCGCTCCATCCGCCGCTCGCTGAAGCTCAGCGAGGACCGGTTCCACGACTTCGAGCGGACGATGCAGCTGAACTACTTCGGCGCCGTCCGGCTGGTGATCGGGTTGCTGCCGAAGATGCGCGAGCGGCAGTCCGGGCACATCGTGAACGTCTCCTCGATCGGAGTGCTGACCAACCCCCCGCGCTTCTCGGCGTACGTCGCCTCCAAGGCCGCCCTCGACGCCTGGAGCAACGTGGTCTCCTCCGAGCTGGTCGGGGACGGCATCTCCTTCACTAACATCCACATGCCGCTGGTGAGGACGCCGATGATCGCGCCGACCAGGATCTACGACCGGTTCCCGACGATCAGCCCGGCGCAGGCGGCCGCCAAGGTGATCGGGGCGCTGGTGGACCGGCCGCACGAGATCAACACGGTCACCGGCAACCTCGGAGCACTCGCGCACACGCTGGCCCCCAAGACCTCATTCCGGGTGCTGCACCTGGCCTACCAGGTCTTCCCGGACTCGGCCGCGGCCCGGGGCGAGGGCCTGGGCAAGTCCGAGGGCGAGCAGATGATGCTGGCCCGCGTGCTCAAGGGCGTGCACTGGTAGACGCCCACGACCGTGGACCGTCGCTGCCGGCGGGGTAGGTGTCCATCGGCACCTCGTCGTCGTGCCAGGCTTCGATCACGGGGGCGACGATCCGCCAGCACTGCTCGGCGGTGTCACCGCGCACCGACAGGGTGGGGTCGCCGGCCAGCACGCCGGCGAGCACCTGCCCGTAGGCCTCGAGGTCGCCAGGGCCGAGGTCGGCCTCCAGTTCCACCCAGTTCAGGTCGAAGGGGTCACCGGGCCCGTTGACGTCCATGCCCAGCACGAGCCTCGTCGGGTTGAGCCCGATCACCAGGCGCGCGGGCCGGTCGGTCCCCTGGAAGCCCACGGGCAGGTGCGCCGGCGGCTTGAAGTTGACCACCACCTCCTTGCGGGGGGTGCCCAGCGACTTGCCCGACCGGAGGGTGACGGGGACGCCGACCCAGCGCCAGTTGCGCACCTCGAGGGTGACCTCCGCGAGCGTCTCGGTGCGCCGCTTCGGGTCGACGCCGGGCTCCTTGGTGTAGGCGGGCACCTTCCGGTCGCCGATCGTGCCGGCGGTGTAGCGGGCACGGCGCGAGGAGTGCCGGGCATCCTCGAAGAGGTGGGTGGCGCGCAGCACCGTGCTCTTGCCGTTGCGCAGGTCGCCCTCGTCCAGGGTCGCGGGAGGCTCCATCATCACGATCCCCATGACCTGCAGCAGGTGGCTCTGGATCATGTCGACCAGGGCGCCGGCCCGGTCGTAGTAGCCGGCGCGGTTCTCCAGGGTCAGGTCCTCGTCGAAGACGATCTCGATGCTGTCGATGTGCTGGTTGTTCCACACCGGCTCGAGGAAGGTGTTGGCGAACCGGGTGCCGAGGATGTTCAGCACGTCGGAGTGGCCGAGGAAGTGGTCGACCCGGTGGATCTGGTTCTCGGGCACCAGCGAGGTGAGCAGCTGGTTGAGACGGTGGGCGCTCTCCTCGTCGACGCCGAACGGCTTCTCCAGGACCAGCGTGGTGCCCTTGGGGTAGTCGATCCGGCCCAGGGCCGCGCAGACCTTCGCGGTGACCGCCGGCGGCAGGGCGAAGTAGATCGCCGGGGTGCCGGGGCACTCTCCCAGCAGCTTCGCGAGCTGGTCGGGATCGGTGACGTCGGCCTGGAAGTACCTGCTCCGGCGGGCGGTGTCGGTGAGCAGCCGGCCCTTGGCACCGGAGGATCGGAACGACGTGGCCACCCGGTCGCGCCACTCCTTCTCCCCGAGCTCCTCCATCCCGGCGCCGACCAGCTGCAGCGGCCGGCCCTTCTTGCTGCCCAGCAGCGTGGCCAGCCCGGGCAGCAGCAAGCGCTTGGTCAGGTCTCCGCTCGCTCCGAGGATCAGCAGGGTGTCGATGGGTTCGCTCATGCCGGTCACGGTAGCGAAGCCGCTTGGTGCCTCGGAGGAGACTCGGTGTGTGCGGGGTCTCCGTTTCGGCAGGCGTGGCTTCGGGTTCGGCCATCTCTTCGGCCTGCTCTTCCTGGCCCGCCACCCGATCTTCATCGTGGTGGTCGTGGTGGTCGTCGCCGGGCTCTACCTGTGGAACCGCAACCGCCGCTGACGGCGCCTGCCGGTGCGCTGTCTCAGCGCCGCCGCGGGACCGGGATCCGGTCGAGGTCGCGGGCGGCGTGGACGTCGGGGAAGAGCCGCCGCGCCTCGGCGGCGAACTCCGCCTCGTCGGGATGGCGCTGCGAGTAGTGGGTGAGCACCAGCCGCCGGGCGCCTGCCTGCGCAGCGATCCGGGCAGCATCGGCAGCTGTGAGGTGCGCGTGGGCCGCAGCCAGGTCGGCCCCGTCGGAGAGGTAGGTGGACTCGCAGACCAGCAGGTCCGCACCGCGGGCGAGCCGGACCGCGGCCGCGCAGCGGCGGGTGTCCATCACGAAGGCGAACACCTGTCCCGGCCGCGGCTCGCTGACCTCCTCGACCCGCACGCCGTCGAGCGAGCCCGCGCGGATGAGCCGGCCCACGTCCGGGCCGGCGATCCCGCGCGCCGCCAGGCGGTCGGGCAGCATCCGGCGGCCGTCGGGCTCCTGCAACCGCCAGCCGCAGGCGTCGATGCGGTGCTCCAGCGCGGCGGCGTGGAGGGACAGCGAGCCCCAGTCGTCGACGAGCCCGTCCCCCGAGACCGGGTGCTCGCGCACCACCAGCGGGTTCTCCGCGGCGCTGGCACGACGCAGGCGGTCGACGTACGGCTGCCCCGACGCGGGGAAGTACAGGTCGACGGCCTCGGCTCGGTCCAGCGCCATCCGTTGCAGCACCCCGGGCAGTCCGAGGCAGTGGTCGCCGTGCAGGTGGGTGATGCAGATCCGGGTGATGGCGGCCGCCGAGATCCCGGCGAGCGTGAGCTGCCGCTGGGTGCCCTCACCCGGGTCGAAGAGCACCACCTCGTCGTCCCAGCGCAGCACCGCGCCGTGGTGCGCGCGGGTGCGGGTGGGCACCTGCGAGGCCGTGCCCAGCACGACCAGCTCGCGGACGCTCATCGTCTCCGGGGCGACGCGCTAGCCACGGGCCACCGGTCGCGCGGGGTCGGTGACCCAGTGACTCCAGGACCCGGGGTAGAGCCGGCCCTCGATGCCGAGGACCGCCAGGGCGAGCAGGTCGTGGGCGGCGGTGACCCCGGAGCCGCAGTACGTCGCCACCTCACGACCCTGCAGCGACCCGTAGACGCGGCGCAGCTCCTCGGCCGGCAGGAAGTGGCCGTCCTCGGTGAGATTGGCCTCGGTCGGCACGTTCACCGCTCCGGGGATGTGCCCGGCCACCGGGTCGACCGGCTCGACCTCACCGCGGAAGCGCCGCGGGGCGCGCGCGTCGACGAGCACACCGGTGAAGTCCGGCACGTCCTCGGCCTGCAGGACCGGGAGCCGTCCGGACGCGGCCCGGAAGTCCCCCTTCCGGACCTCCGGACCTCCGGTCTCCTGCTCGCCACCGGCCGCGAGCCACGCGGACCACCCGCCGTCGAGCACCCGGACGTCGTCGTGGCCGTGGTGGCGCAGCAGCCACCAGCACCGGGCGGCGGCACGGCCACCCCAGTCGTCGTACACCACGACCGGGCGGGCGGCCGAGACACCGGCTGCCCGCATCGCGGCGGCGAACCGCTCCGGTTGGGGCAGCGGGTGGCGCCCTCCGGCTCCGGGAGGGTCGGCGAGGTCGTGGTCGAGGTCGACGTAGGCGGCGCCGGGGAGATGGCCGGCGGCGAACGCCTCCGGCCCACCGGGGCCACCGAGCCGGTA
The DNA here is from genome assembly GCA_036518175.1 of Marmoricola sp. GTDB lineage: Bacteria > Actinomycetota > Actinomycetes > Propionibacteriales > Nocardioidaceae > Marmoricola. Next base: position 51,568 of record DATDNR010000212.1, on the reverse strand, counting down.
GCGGACGTCGAGGAGGGTCACCGCGCCGAGCCGTCCGCGAAGCTCCTCGACGCCGACCAGGGGATGCACCATGGCATGATCCTCCCCGATGGCTGAGCTCCAATTCTTCACCGGCACGATGGATTCCGGGAAGAGCACCCTCGCGCTGCAGACCAACCACAACCACGCCGCGCGGGGTCGGATCGGCCGGATCTTCACCACCCTCGACCGCGCCGGAGCGGCCACGTTGTCCTCCCGGCTCGGCCTCACCCACGACGCGATCGAGGTGGAGGCGGGGTTCGACTTCTGGCGCTACGTCGTCGACTCGCTCACCCACGGCGCGCGCATCGACTACCTCATCTGCGACGAGGCGCAGTTCTACACCCCGCGCCAGGTCGACCAGCTCGCCAAGGTCGTGGACGAGCTGCAGATCGACGTCTTCGCCTTCGGCATCCTCACCGACTTCCGCACAGCGCTCTTCCCCGGGTCACAGCGGCTCGTCGAGCTCGCCGACCGGATGAACGTGCTGCAGGTCGAGGCGCTGTGCTGGTGCGGCAAGCGCGCCACCCACAACGCGCGGACCGAGAACGGCGAGATGGTGACCGAGGGCGACGTGGTGGTCGTCGGCGACACCGAGGAGGCGCCCAGGGTGGCCTACGAGGTCATGTGCCGGCAGCATCACCGTCGACGGATGACCGCCGCGCGCGCCCGTGCGGTCTCCATGGTCTCCGAGCCGCTGCCGTTCAGCTGACGCAGGCCCGTGCGTGCCCCCGCCGGACCGGGCAGGCAGGCGGCGAGCAGCACCATCACCGGGAGCACCACCATCAGCCCCGACGGGGGGATGCCGGTGCCGGAGTCGTTGGCGAGGAAGCCGAGCAGCCAGCACACCGCGACCGCCGACAGCCCGTAGCCCAGGAAGGTCACCTGCTGCAGCAGCGGCTGGACCGGGCGGCCCACCACACGCGGCATCACCAGCACCAGCATCAGCAGCACCAGCAGCAGCACGACGCCGGCGTTCAACCAGCTGGCGGTGAGCATCTGCCAGTTCAGCGTGAAGATCTTCTCCAGCCCGGTCGGCTGGCCGGTCTGCCGCAGCTGCGCGACGAAGTCGCCGAGGTGGGTGCGGTAGCGCGGCGGGCGCAGGTAGTCGAGCACGGCGAAGCTGCCCACCACGACGAGGGTCGAGCCGGCGATGGCCGCCACCCGCTTCCAGGTCAGTGACAGGCCCGCGGCGTTGAGCGCGAGGTAGGCGAAGGCGGGGATCATCGCGACCGGGCCACCGCCGTCGGCGCCCCAGGAGGGGTAGCCGTCCACGACGACGGCGGCCAGGCCGATCAGCACCACGGTCGTGGCCGCGAGCCGCCGGTCACCGGCGTCGATCAGCCGGCCGGCCAGCAGCGCCGCCAGCAGCAGCGCGGAGGTCGCGTACAGCGCGTAGCCGACGTTGCCCTGCCCGAAGAAGCGGCCCCCGTAGACCGGCTGCAGCCCGAGCAGCGACGTGAACTGCAGTCGCGACCCGTGCACCACGTCCTCGGCGATCACGAAGAGGGTGGTGACCAGGAGGAAGACCGTCGGACCGGCGACCCAGCGGCGCCACGGCCCCAGCAGGGCGAGCGCCGCCGCCGCCGCGGAGATGCCGAGGATCCCCAGGGACAGCGTCGTCCGCGGGTAGACGGCGCGCCACCATGGCGCCATGCCGACCAGGAAGGTGGCCATCGGCATCGCCCCGCACATCGCGGCGATCACTGCGAACCACCACCGCAGCGGCGCCGGGATCGTGCGGGGCTCGCCCCGGGCGGCCTGGCCGCGCCGGGCCAGCCACCACCAGACCAGGCCGACCAGCGTGGCCACTCCCGCGCTGCCGAGGAAGAGACCGAAGAACGTCGGCACGAACGGCTGCTCGAGGTCGAGGGCGCGGCTCAGCCCGGTCACGTGCGCGATCGGTGCGGTGGCGCCGGCCACCGGCCGCACGACCGGCGTCCGGCCCTCGGGCAGGTTCGGAGCGCCGTCCCCCGCCCGGGCCAGCACCAGCGCGGACAGGTCGGTGGTCTGCACGAAGCCGGGCTGCTGGGTCGACGGGGAGGTCAGCAGCCCGTGGGGCAGGCCGGGCCCGGCCACGACCAGCGCCAGCAGGGTCGCGCCCTTGGCGTCGTCGGCCATCCCGCTCACCGCCAGCGTGGCGTCGGCGGGCAGCCTGCGGAGCAGGCGGGAGAGGTAACCGTCGTCGGGCCGGTCAAGGCTGATGAACGTCACCGGGCAGGCGGAGAGGTCCACCGCGTCGGGGCTGGAGGAGTAGTGGGCGACAACGCCGTCCTCGGTCGCGGCACCCAGCGCGGCATAGGGACCGGCGGCCGTGATGCACTGGCCCGTCGCCTGCATCACCGTGCCGAGCCGGCCGATGTCGGCCGGCTCGTCGCGGGCGAGGGTCTGCTGGCGCCAGGAGCTCCAGAAGATGAAGTCGGCCGAGCCGTCCAGCCGCTGCATCGGCAGCGGCCCCTCCGGGCAGTCCCCGGGCAGGACCTGCGGGGCCTGCCACGCCGAGCGGCCGAGGACGGTGCGCACCCCTGCCGAGAAGGTCAGCCACGACTGCGTGGAGCAGCTGTGCGCCGACAGCGTGCGGCTGGTCTGGGCCGCGACCGCTCCTCGCCGGGCCAGCGACCACAGGGTCGGCGTACGGCGGGGTGACACCTCGCTCCAGGTCAGCGTCGGCATCGACACCACGACGAGCGGCCCGGGCTGGTGCACCGGCCGGGCGGGCGAGTGCGAGGTCACCACCGAGATGACCTTGGCGGCCCCGGCGAACAGCAGCAGCCCGAGCAGAGCCAGGGCGAACCATCTCCGGAGCACCGGACAAGGCTATGCGAGCGGGCTGAGCACATCCTGAGGTGTCAGCTGACGAGCACCGGGACCATCATCTCCGCGGCCGTCAGCGACCCGTGCAGGCCGACCAGCCGGGCCTCGTGCGGGAAGGCGGAGGCCGACATCAGAGCGAAGTCGTCGCGGGCGGCGACCACCACGTCGCCGAGGCGGGGGCGTACGGCGGGCGTCACCGGGCCGAACCACCCCCGGGCGATCGCCTCGTCGCGCCGCAGCACCAGTGCCCGTGCTCCCAGCACCTCGCCCCACGTGGCGAGCACGTCCTCGACCGCGCCGCCATCGCAGTAGAGGTGCCGGAACCGCGCCTCGCCACCCAGCAGGGCCAGGCCGTCGCGCAGCTCGGGACGGTCGTCGATGTCGAGGCGGCTCTCGAACGGGCTGTCGACCATCCCGTGGTCGGCCACCACGACGAGCCGCACCGCCGGGTCGAGCCGGTCGCGCAGCTGCTCGCAGGCGATGTCCGTGGCGGCGAGCTGGGCCCGCCACTGCGGCGAGTCGACCCCGTAGCGATGACCGGTCCAGTCGAGGTCGCCCTCGTAGACATAGGTCAGCGAGGGGCGGTGGGCCGAGGCCGAGACGACCGCGACGATGCGCTCCCCCGTGCGGTCGGCGCCGAGGTACTCCGCACCGCGCTGGCCGGCCAGGGTGAGGCCGGAACGGGCGAACTCGCGCTTGCTGACCACGCTCACGTGCACCCCGGCGGCGCTCAGCCGGGCGAAGGCGGTCGGGTTCGGCTGCCACTCCAGCGGGTCGACGGCGCGATCCCACAGCAGCGCGTTGAGCAGGTGGTCGGTGCCGGGGATGCGCGAGGTGTAGCCGACCAGTCCGTGCTCGCCGGGCGTGAGGGCGGTGCCGAGCGAGGTCAGGCTGGTGGCCGTCGTCGAGGGCACGCCCACGGTGGCCGGCGCGTGCTGGCCGAGCAGGTCGTGCAGGAACGGCGCGTCGTCGGGGTGTGCGGCGACCAGCTCGTGGCCCAGGCCGTCGACGAGCAGCACGACGTAGGCGGCCGCCGGCGGCAGCTCCAGCCGCGACGACGGCAGCCCGGCGTCCACGCCCAGCGCCGTGGCGACGGCCGGGACCACGTCGCCGAGCGACCGGTCGTGGTACGCCGGCTCGACGAAGCTCATCCCCGGGTGCGCGCGGAGAGGGTCTCCGCGAACGCCAGCAGCGCGTCGACGGCCTGCTGGCCGTCCGCCGCCGAGCTGACCCGCAGCGAGAAGTCGTCGGAGGTGAGCACGCCGGTGTAGCCGTGATCGGCCTCGCAGTCGGGGTCGGAGCAGCCGGCCGGCTCCAGGTCGATCCGCTGGACACCGTTCCAGCCGACGGTCAGCACCGCCTCGCTGGGCACCGGCAGGCCGCTCCCGTGGAAGGTCTCCGGGTTGGCCACCATCCGGTTAACCACCACCGAGGTGACCGCGCTGAGCCTGACCGCCTCCGTGGAGGTCGAGGTGTAGGGCTGCGGGAGCAGGTCATCGGGGGCGTGCTCGTCGGTGTGGCAGATCACCAGCCGGGAGGGGGTCAGCACGGCCACGGTGATGTGTCGTCGTACCTCGTCGCCGTCGATGGTGGGCTCGTGGTGGACCAGGAAGGAGACCACCTCCTCGCCGGCGACCGCGGCGTCGACCCCGGAGATGACCACCTGGGGGTAGTAGCCGGTCTGCTCGATGGCGACGGCGAGCTCCCGGGCGCGGCCATCGGAGGTGAACGAGCGCATGTGCGTCAGTCTGTCACGCCGCTCCCCCGGCGGGTGGAGCGGCGCTCGCGACGGCGGCGGCACCCCGGCGGGTCAACGCGCCCGCGCGAACGGGTTGCCGGGCCGGTCGTTGGCGCGGTCCTCCGGCCGGTCGCCCCGTCGCCGGGTGAGCCGCCGGTCGAGCAGGATGACGACCCGCAGCACGATCGCTCCGGCGAGCCAGCCGCCGACCAGGTCCGTCGGCCAGTGCCAGCCGAGGAAGAACGAGGTGAACGCGGCGTTGAGCGCGATCAGCACCACGACCCCCACCAGCACCCGTACCGCCCAGCGGGGCGTGCGGGTGTAGGCGGCGAGGAGGTAGACGATCGCGCCGTAGACCAGCACGCTCTCGGCGGTGTGCCCCGAGGGGAAGCTGATGCCCTCCCAGCCGTCGCGCAGCAGCCCGCCGTGGAAGAATCCCGGGTCGCCCCCCTGCACCGGGGCCGGCCGCGCGAAGGCCAGCTTCGCCAGGCCGATGAACGCGTAGAAGCCCGCCTCGACCGCGGCCGCGACCAGCAGCGGGCGCCAGGTCCAGTAGCGCTGCGCGACCAGCACCGCGACGATGACCAGGATGGGGGCGTCCACCGACTGCCCGGCGATGCGGTCAAGCACGTCCTGGAAGAAGCCGCGCCACTGCGGCACCACGACGTAGGCCCACTGCCCGTTGACGGCCCGGTCGACGCGGTACTGCGGGTCCATCGCCAGCACCGTGACCACGAGGAACGCGACCAGCAGCGCCGGCAGGGACACCAGTGCCCTGCCCACCCGGCGGGTCGGTGCCGCCGCCGTCAGTTCGGCACCGTGTCGCCGGCCGGCGCGTTCAGCCGGCGGACGAACCAGTCGGACCGGGGGTCCACGACGGGCTCGACGCGCGCGGTCGCGTTCAGCACCGAGACACCGTGCTCGGTCGCGTGCACCAGATCCAGGTCGACCGCGCACACCTGGATCAGGTCGTTCTTCAGCTGCGCCACCCGTCGGACGATGTCCTCGACGGCGGCGACGTCCACCGGCGGGCTGCCGCGGTGACCGAAGAGCAGCGGAGCGGCCTTGATGGACCGCACCGTCTCCGCCGCGTCGAGCGCGGTCAGCGGCGGGATCCGGTAGGCCCGGTCCCCGACGAGGTCGGTCAGGGGACCGGAGACGCTGAACCAGATCGCCGGGCCGAAGAACGGGTCCTCGAGCCCCCCGATCGCCACCGGCACGCCCGGCGCGGCGTTCTTCTGCACGACGAAGCGGGCCTGCGCAGGGCTGTGCGCGAGCTCGACGAGCGCCTCCCAGGCGTCGCGCATCTCGGCCACGTCGTCGATCTGGCGCCACACGTGGGCCAGGTCGGGTCGCTGCCGCATCGACTCCGCCGTCGCCTTCAGGACGACGTCCCAGCCCAGCCGCTCCGCCGCGGCGACGGCCTCGTCGAAGGAGCTGACCGGGACGCGGTCCCACACGGTGATGCCGTAGTGGCCGAGGAGCTCGCGCACCTCCTCGAAGCTCAGCTCGCGCCCGCTGGGGGACTCCATCAGGATCCGGGTCAGCATCCGGTTGGCCGCGGCGGCGTCCATGTCGTCCAGCGGCCGACCACCCTCGTCGTCGCGCCGGAGCCACGCCGCGTAGGTGACCACCCGGGCCAGGGCCCGGACGGCGGCCTCGACCGAGGAGTACGACGGCACCGAGCCCCGCCCGGCGGTGTTGCCGGCGAGGTCGGGCACCCGCAGCAGCTCGGGGACACCCTCCCAGCCGAGGAAGGTCGAAACCAGCGGCTTCTCGGACTGCTCCCCCACCGCGGCGAAGACGTTCGCGACCTCCTCACCGCCGGCGTTCAGCGGCGGGATGTAGAGAGCCAGCACCGAGTCGACCAGCTCGTCGTCGATGGCGGCGTCGAGGGCGTGCTCGAAGTCCTCGGCAGCCGCGTCGGAGCCCAGCGAGGTCGACCGCGCGACCGTCAGCCCCGCAGCGGCCGCCGCGTCGGCGGCCAGCAGCCCCAACGCGTCGGAGTTGCCGACGATCGCGACCCGGGAGCCGGCCGGCAGCGGCTGGTGCGCCAGCAGCTGGGCCACGTCGAAGAGCTCGTCGAGGGTGTCGACCTGAATGACCCCCGCCTGGCGGAACATCTCGTCGACCGCGGCCTGCGGAGCCGCGATCGAGTGCACCATCTGGCCCATCGGCACGCCCTGGGTGCTGCGCCCGGAGCGCACCGCGATGATCGGCTTGCGCCGGGAGACGCGCCGGGCGATCCGGGAGAACTTCCGCGGATTACCGATCGACTCCAGGTAGAGCAGGATGACCTCGGTGGCGTCATCCTCCTCCCAGTACTGCAGCAGGTCGTTGCCGGACACATCGGCGCGGTTGCCGGCGCTGACGAACGTCGACAGGCCGAGCCCGCGGTTGCGGACCTGGGTGAGGATCGCGGTGCCGAGCGCACCGGACTGGCAGAAGAAGCCCGCCCGGCCGCGCCCGGGCATCACCGGGGACAGCGACGCGTTCAGCGACACGTCGGCGGCGGTGTTGATCACGCCCAGGCAGTTGGGCCCGATCAACCGCAGCCCGTAGGAGCGGGCCAGGCCGACCAGCCGGCGCTGGCGCTGGCGACCCTCGTCCCCGGTCTCGGCGAAGCCGGAGGAGATCACGATCAGCCCGTGCACGCCCTTGGCGGCACAGTCGAGCACCACGTCCTGCACCGCGTCGGCGGGCACCGCCACGATCGCGACGTCGATCTCGTCGGGGATGTCGGCCACCGACGGGTAGGCCGGCATGCCCGAGACCGAGTCGGCCGCCGGGTTCACGACGTACACCTTGCCGGCGTAGTCGCCCAGCACGAGGTTGCGCACCAGCACCGACCCGATGGTGTCGGTGCGCCGGGAGGCGCCGATGATCGCCACGCTCTTGGCGCTCAGGAACGTCTCGATCGAGGCGGCCTCGGCCCGGTGCTCCCGGGCCTGCATGACGCCGATCGCGGTGTCGGTGGGATCGATGTCGAACTCGAGGTGCATCACGCCCTCGTCCCAGCCGCCCTTGACCTGGTAGCCCTGCTCACGGAAGACCTGGATCATCCGCTGGTTCTCGGGCAGCACCTCCGCGACGAAACGGTGCACGCCACGCTCCCGGCCGGCCTGGGCGAGGTGCTCGAGCAGCAGCTGCCCGATGCCGCGCCCCTGATGCCGGTCCTGGACGAGGAAGGCCACCTCGGCCTCACCGGGGCGGATGGTGTCGTAGCGGGCGACGGCGCAGATCTTCTCCGCCACGGTGAGCACGAACGCCACCCGGTCGTGGTGGTCGACGTTGGTGAAGCGGTGCACGTCCTTCTCCGACAACCGGGGCATCGGGGCGAAGAAGCGGAAGTACTTCGACTGGTCGGAGACACCGTCGTAGAACTCCACGAGCCCCGCCGCGTCCTCAGGCGTGATCGGACGCAGGTGGGCCGTGCGGCCGTCACGGAGCAGGACGTCGGCCTCCCAGTGGTCGGGGTAGGGCGGGCTGGTGCTCACACGGGCAATCTACCGGCCATCCCGACGGCGTGCCCCGGGCCGGATCCGCCCGTGGATTTTGGGAGAATGCGCTCATGGCTCGACGCAGCACCACGCCCGTTCCCGACGACTTCGAGGAGCACATCGTCGACATCGACGTCGGCGACGAGATGCGCACGAGCTACCTCGAGTACGCCTACTCGGTCATCTACTCCCGCGCCCTCCCCGATGCCCGCGACGGGCTCAAGCCCGTGCAGCGCCGGATCCTCTACGCGATGTACGACATGGGCCTGCGGCCGGACCGCGGGCACGTGAAGTCCTCGCGCGTCGTGGGCGAGGTGATGGGCCGCTTCCACCCCCACGGTGACACCGCGATCTACGACGCCCTGGTGCGGATGGCGCAGAGCTGGTCGATGCGGGTGCCGACGGTCGACGGGCACGGCAACTTCGGCTCCCCCGACGACCCCCCGGCCGCGATGCGCTACACCGAGTGCCGGATGGCACCCGCGGCGATGGCGATGACCGACGCGATCGACGAGGACACCGTCGACTTCCGCCCGAACTACGACGGCCGGGAGCAGGAGCCCGGTGTGCTGCCCGCCGCGATCCCGCACCTGCTGGTCAACGGCGCCAGCGGTATCGCCGTCGGCATGGCCACGAACCTGCCGCCGCACAACCTGGTCGAGGTGGTGCAGGCGCTGCGGCACCTGATCAAGCACCCCAAGGCCGACCTCGACGCGCTGATGCGCTTCGTGCCCGGCCCTGACCTGCCCACCGGCGGCAAGATCGTCGGCCTCGACGGCATCCGCGACGCCTACGAGAGCGGCAAGGGCTCGTTCAAGATGCGTGCGACGGCCCGGGTGGAGAACGTCACCCCGCGCCGCAAGGGCATCGTGGTCACCGAGCTGCCCTACGGCGTGGGCACCGAGCGCGTGATCGAGTCGATCAAGAAGCTCGTGCAGGCCAGGAAGCTGCAGGGCATCTCGGCCGTCAACGACTTCACCGACCGCGAGAAGGGGCTCCGGCTCGTCATCGAGGTCAAGAACGGCTTCCATCCCGAGGCGCTCCTCGAGCAGCTCTACAAGCTGACGCCGATGGAGGACTCCTTCGGCATCAACGCGGTCGCGCTGGTCGACGGACAGCCCCGCACGCTCGGGCTCAAGCAGCTGCTGGAGGTCTTCCTCGAGCACCGCTTCGACGTCGTACGACGACGCTCGACCTTCCGTCGCGGCAAGGCGGCCGACCGGCTGCACCTCGTCGAGGGACTGCTGGTGGCCATCCTGGACATCGACGAGGTGATCCAGCTGATCCGCTCCAGCGACAACGCCGAGCAGGCCCGCCAGCGACTCATCCAGGTCTTCGACCTGACCGAGGTGCAGGCCAACTACATCCTCGACATGCCGCTGCGCCGGCTGACCAGGTTCTCCAGGATCGAGCTGGACAAGGAGGCCGAGGAACTGCGCCACACCATCGCCGAGCTCGACGAGATCCTGGCGGACGAGGGTCGGCTGCGCGCGGTGGTCTCCGACGAGCTGGCCGAGGTCGCGAAGACCTACGGCACGCCGCGGCGCACGGTGCTGCTGGAGTCCACCGGCATCTCCACCGCGGCCACCTCGACGCCGCTGGAGGTGGCCGACGACCCGTGCTGGGTCTACCTCTCCTCCAGCGGGCTGCTCGCCCGCAGCACCAGCGACGAGCCTCCGGGCGAGGGCGGCGGTCGGGTCAAGCACGACGTGGTGGTCTCAGCGGTGCGCTCCACGGCACGGGGGGAGATCGCCGCGATCACCTCGGCCGGGAGGGTGCGGCGGCTGTCCGTGCTGGACCTGCCGACGCTGCCCGCCACCGCCAACCACCCGAACCTGCAGGGTGGGGCGCCGGTCAACGAGTTCCTCACCCTCGACCAGGGTGAGCGGGTGCTGGCGCTGGCCACGCTCGCCCCGGACTCTCCCGGCCTGGCCCTGGGCACCCGCCAGGGAGTCGTCAAGCGGGTGAACCCGGAGGTGCTGAACCGCGACGAGTGGGACGTGATCTCGCTCAAGGAGGGTGACGAGGTCGTCGGGGCCGCCGAGCTGGCGACCGGCGAGGAGCTGCTCTGCTTCGTGACCAGCGATGCCCAGCTGCTGCACTTCGGTGCAGGCCAGGTGCGCCCCCAGGGCCGGGCGGGGGGCGGCATCGCCGGCATCAAGCTGGGCGCCGGAGCCTCGGTGGTCTGGTTCGGGGCGCTCGTGCCCGAAGACGCGGTGGTGGTGACGATCGCCGGGTCCTCGGCCTCGCTGCCCGGCACCGAGGCCGGCACCGTCAAGGTCACCCCGTTCGCGGAGTACCCCGGCAAGGGCCGGGCCACCGGCGGGGTGCGGTGCCACCGCTTCCTCAAGGGCGAGGACACGCTGATGCTCGCCTGGGCCGGGTCCGCACCCGCCCTGGCCGCCGCCGCGAGCGGGGCGCCCGTGGAACTGCCCGACCCGGTGGGCCGTCGCGATGGCTCGGGCACGCCGGCCAGCCAGCCGGTGATCGCGCTGTCCAGCCCGGTGACGCGGCAGCTGCCCACGGCAGGCTGATGACCCGGACCGCCGCCGACCCGGTCGGCAAGCTGCTGCTGGGCCTGGCGGCGGTCGCGGTCATGTTCGCGGCGGCCGACACCTACGTGGTGGTGCTGGCCCTGCCGGCCATGATGACCTCCGCAGGGCTGTCCGCCGAGGAGCTGCAGCGCGCGGCCCCGGTCATCTCCGGCTTCCTCCTCGGCTACGTCGCCGTGCTCCCGCTGGTCGGCCGGATCGCGGACCTGCGTGGCCGGCTGCCGGTGCTGGTCGGCTCGCTGGTGCTCTTCGTCCTCGGGTCGCTGGTCACCGCCGCCGCCTACGACCTGCCGTCGATGGTCGCCGGCCGCGTGGTGCAGGGCATCGGCGGCGGCGGGCTGGTGCCGGCGACGCTGGCGCTGGTCGCCGACCTCTACCCGCCGCACCGGCGCGGCCTGCCGCTGGGTGTCGTCGGCGCGGTGCAGGAGCTGGGCAGCGTGCTCGGCCCGCTCTACGGCGCGCTGGTGCTGGCGCTCGGCAGCTGGCGCGACATCTTCTGGGTCAACGCGGCGGCGGGCCTGCTGCTGGCCGCGGTGATCCGGCGCACCGGCCCGGCACGACGTACGCCGGATGTGACCGGGCTGCTGCTGCTGGCCGGCGTGCTGGCCGGGGTGCTCATGGTGATGCTGCAGCCGCCCGCCCTCGCCGACGACGTCACCCTCGGGCTGGCCCTCCTGCCGCTGGTCGGCTCCTCGCGGTGGGCCTCCCCGATCGCCGTGGTCGCACTCGTGCTGGCGGTGCTGCTGCTCGCGCGCTGCCTCCTCGCCCGCCGGCCCCTCGTCGACCTGAGGTCGTGGCGGCAGACCGTCACCCGGGTCGACGTGCTCGCCGCGGCGCTGCTCGCCGTCGCCCTGGGCGGGATCATCCTGACCTTCGCCACGGCCGACCCCGCGGTGCAGGTGATCTCCCCGGCCGGGCCCTGGCTGCTGGTGACCAGCGCGCTGGCGGCCGCGGCGTTCTGGTGGCGCAACCGCCGCGTGGCAGATCCGCTGGTGCCGCGCGGAGCCCTGGCCGCGACGCCCGCCTGGGGAGCCTTGCTGGTCAGCTTCTTCCTCGGCAGCGCCCTCATCGCCGCCCTCGTCGACGTCCCGGTGTTCGCCCGGGTCACGGTCTACGGCGACTCCCAGCTGATGGCCGCGCTGGTGCTGCTCCGCTTCCTGCTCGGGCTGCCGGTCGGTGCGCTCCTCGGCGGCTGGTGGACCCACCGCGCTCCGGCGGGCCTGGTCACCGCCACCGGCATGCTCGCCGCGACCGCCGGCTTCGCCTGGATGTCCCAGTGGGGCCCCGAAGCGCTGCGCCTCCCGGTGGCGACGGTGCCCCTGGCGCTGGCCGGGGTCGGCCTGGGGCTCGCCGTCGCCCCCGTCAACGCCGCGCTGCTGGCCGCCACCGCGGCACCGGTGCACGGCGTGTCGAGCGCGCTGCTCGTGGTGGCTCGCACGGTGGGGATGCTCGTCGGCATCAGCGCGCTCACCACCGTCGGACTGCGCCGCTACTACGCCGCCCAGCAGCAGCTCCCCTCCCCCGACGTGGTCTGCGCGGCCGGCCGGACCCGGTGCCCCCGGTTCGTCGCCATGCTCCAGGAGGCCGGACTCACCCAGCTGCACACCATCTTCGTGGGCGCCGCGGTGTGCTGCGTGATCGCCGGCGTGCTCGCCCTGCTCGTGCTCAGCCGGGCGGACACCCGTGAGGTGCAGACCCACCCCCTGCGAGGCGGCCTCGGTTGAGCGGCCGCGTCGCCGCGTCGCATGGCAGTCTGGGCGCATGCCTCGCCCCCTCAGCTGGCGCGTCACCGCGGGTGCCAGCGTCCTGCTCTCCCTCGTGCTGGCCCTGACCGGTTGCAGCTCCGGCAGCAGCCAGGCACGGCAGCAGACACCGCACCAGGTCCTCGCCACCGCCAAGCAGCACCTCGACCGGGCGCAGAGCGTCCACCTCGTGCTGTCGACCTCGGCGACACCGCAGACCGGGAGCGCGGTCCTGGGAGCCGACGGCGTGCTCACCCACCAGCCGGCCTTCCGGGGCAAGGTGAAGGTGTTGCTCGGCGGCTTCACCGCCGACGTCCCCGTGGTGGCCGTCGGCGGCACCGTGCACGCCAGGCTGCCGCTGACCACCCACTACGCCGTCATCGACCCCTCGGAGTACGGCGCCCCGGACCCGGCCGCCTTCGCCGACCCCTCCCACGGACTGTCCGGGCTGCTGCTCCAGGTGCAGCGACCCCACGAGACGGGTCGCAAGCGCGACGGCGAGCAGGTGCTCACCACCTACACCGGCACCCTGCCCGGCGACCGTGTGCAGCAGGTCATCCCCAGCGCCGACCCGGACACCCCCTACCGCACCGTGGTGGGCATCGACGACCGGGGCCGGGTGGTCACGGTGACGATCACCGGGCACTTCTTCTCCGCCAGCCAGCAGGCGACCTACGACCTGGCCTTCGACTCCTACGGCAGGCGCGTGCACGTCACGGCGCCCTGACCCCCGGACCCGCGGGCGGTTACGGGGACCTGCCGAGCGCCCGACGCCGGCGGCTCGCTAGGTTCGGAGGGTGACCAGCGACTTCGACGACATTCTGGAGGCCAACCGGCGTTACGCCGGCGACTTCGCGCTGCAGGGGCTGCCCGGCAGGGCCGGCAAGGGCCTGGCCGTGGTGACCTGCATGGACTCGCGCATCGACCCGCTCGCTCTCCTGGGCCTGCAGGTCGGCGATGCCAAGGTGGTGCGCAACCCCGGCGGACGCGTGACCGACAACGCCATGGAGGCGCTGGTGCTCGCCGTCCACCTCCTCGGCGCGGACCGCATCCTGGTCATCCCGCACACCCGGTGCGCGATGTCCTCCTCGACCCTGGAGGAGGTGCGCCGCCGCGTCGGCGAGTCCGCCGGCCAGGACGCCTCCTGGCAGACCTTCAGCATGGTGAGCGACCAGCGGGCGGCCCTGGAGGACGATGTGCACAAGGTGCAGGCACACCCGCTGATCCCGGAGCGGGTGAAGGTCGGCGGCTTCGTCTACGACGTCGACACCGGGTTGCTGGAGCCGGTGGTCTGACCAGCCTCAGGCGTCGATCGCGTCGGCGTCGACCTCGTAGGCGCCGGCGACGATGAACTCCTTGCGGGGAGCCACCTCGCTGCCCATCAAGAGCTCGAAGACCTCGGCCGAGTTGGCGGCGTCCGCCACGGTCAGCTTGCGCAGCGTCCGGTGGCGTGGGTCCATCGTGGTCTCGGCGAGCTGGTCGGCATCCATCTCACCGAGGCCCTTGTAGCGCTGGACGGGGTCCTTCCATCGCACCCCCTTCTTGGTGAGCTCGGCAAGCTTCCGCTGCAGCTCGGGGTCGGAGTAGGTGTAGACGTACTTGTCCATCCCCTTCTTGGGGTTGGTCAGCTCGATGCGGTGCAGCGGGGGGACGGCGGTGAACACCCGACCCGCCTCGACGAGGCCGGGCATGTACTTGAAGAACAGGGTGGCGAGCAGGCAGCGGATGTGCGCGCCGTCGGAGTCCGCGTCGGCCATGAAGATGATCCGGCCGTAGCGCGCGGCCTCGAGGTCGAAGGTGCGCCCGGAGCCTGCCCCGACCACCTGGATGATCGAGGCGCACTCGGCGTTCTTCAGTACGTCGGCCACCGAGGCCTTCTGCACGTTGAGGATCTTGCCGCGGATCGGCAGCAATGCCTGGAACTCCGAGTTGCGGGCGAGCTTGGCGGTGCCCAGCGCCGAGTCACCCTCGACGATGAACAGCTCCGACCGGTCCACGTCGGTGGAGCGGCAGTCGGCGAGCTTGGCCGGCAGCGCCGACGTCTCCAGCGCGTTCTTGCGCCGCTGGGTCTCGCGGTGCTGGCGGGCGGCGATGCGCGTGCGCGCCGCACCGGCGATCTTGTCCATCAGCAGCCGGGCCTGGGCCTTCTCAGCCCGCTTGGTCGAGGTCAGGAACTGCCGGAGCTCCTGGGCCACCACCTTCCGGACGACGGCACGCGCTGCCGGGGTGCCGAGCACCTCCTTGGTCTGGCCCTCGAACTGCGGCTCGGCGAGCCGCACGGTCACCACCCCGGTGAGCCCCTCCAGGATGTCGTCCTTGACCACGTCGGCGTCGTTGACCTTGAGGACCTTCGCCGCGCGCATCGCGTCGTTGAAGGTCCGGGTCAGCGCGGCCTCGAACCCGGCGACATGGGTGCCGCCCTTCGGCGTGGCGATCACGTTGACGAACGAGCGCAGCTCGGTCTCGTAGCCGGTCCCCCAGCGCACCGCCACGTCGACCGACAGCTCCCGTTCGACGTCCTGCGGCGTCATGTGCCCCTTGTCGTCGAGGAGCGGAACGGTCTCGGTGAAGGTGTCCGCCCCCTGGAGCCGGAGCACGTCGGTGACCGGCTCGTCGGTGGCCAGGAAGTCGCAGAACTCGGTGATGCCGCCGTCGTGGCGGAACTTCTCCTCGGCCGGCTCGTCCCCGCGCAGGTCGCGGATGGTCAGCTCCAGCCCCGGCACGATGAACGACGTCTGCCGCGCCCGGTTGACCAGGTCGTCGTAGAGGAACCGGGCGTCCTTGGTGAAGATCTGCCGGTCGGGCCAGAACCTGATCCGGGTGCCGGTGACACCCTTCTTGACCCGTCCCCGCTTGTGCAGGCCGGACTGCGGTGCGAAGCCGCCCCCGGGTCCGTCGCCGTCGAAGACACCCGGCACACCCCGCTGGAAGCTCATCCCCTGGGTCGACGGCGAGCGGTCGACCTCGACGTCGAGCCGGGAGGACACCGCGTTGACCACCGAGAGGCCGACCCCGTGCAGACCGCCGGTGGCGGCGTACGAGCCCCCGCCGAACTTGCCGCCGGCATGCAGCTTGGTGCAGACCACCTCGACGCCGGAGAGGCCGGTGCGCGGCTCCTTGTCGACGGGGATGCCGCGCCCGTCGTCGTGCACCTCGGCCGAGCCGTCGGGGTGCAGGGTCACCTCGACCCGGGTGCAGTGGCCGCCGAGGGCCTCGTCGACGGCGTTGTCGATGATCTCCCACAGGCAGTGCATGAGCCCGCGGGTGTCGGTGGAGCCGATGTACATGCCCGGACGCTTGCGGACCGCCTCGAGTCCCTCGAGGACGAGCAGGTGCTGGGCGTTGTAGGTGTTGTCGATGGTTCTTCCCCGGGGTGTCCATGGCGTGCGCCGCGCTGCAGGGTTCGGCACCAAATCTACCCAGCGCCTGCGGGGAGCCGCCTTCGGCACGCCGCGGATCGGCCGGTCACGCGGCGAATCGGCCGGTCACGAAGTGGGCACAACTTGCTGAGATCGTCGCGGTTCGGGATTGAGCGGAGGTGTTCCGGGACACACTCGGGTATGACATGAACGGGATCGGGGATCTCAACGTTGGGGATATCGCCGGAACACGCAGGACCGTGTGATGGGATGGACGTGTCGGGCGACACCTCGCCTCGGGGCCTGACCGGGGAATCCGGCGCCGGCCCGAGGCGTTGAGCCAGGCACAGAGTTCGACGAGGAGGATCAGTGAGCACAGCAACAGCCCCCAGCGCGACGCCGCTGACGGCGGTGGACCGCTGCGACCGCTGCGGTGCGCAGGCCTACCTGCGCGTGCAGCTGCAGAGCGGCGGCGAGCTCCTCTTCTGCGCGCACCACGCCCGCGAGCACGGTGACAAGCTTCGCGAGGTGGCAGCCCACGTGCAGGACGAGACCGCCAAGCTTGCGGACACGCCCAGGAGCGCGCCCAGCGAGGAGCGCTGAGGGCACCCGCCCGCACGACGTTCACGACAAGCTTGCGTGAAGCCCCGGTCGGCCGACCGGGGCTTCACGCTTCTGCGAGCCATCTGGTCGGAAAGGGTCGAGCATGGTGGCCATCCTCCTGGCGCTGCTCAGCGCCGCCTCCTACGGGGTCTCCGACTTCATCGGCGGCCTGGTCTCCCGACGGGTGTCGGCCTGGTCGGTGGCAGTTGTCGGCCAGGTGTCCGCGACCCTGTGCACGGCCCTCGCGGCGGTCGTGCTGGGAGGCACGCCGTCCGAACCGGCGTTCCTCTGGGCGGGCGTCGGCGGCGTCGCCTCGGGGATCGGCACCGGCTTCCTCTACCGCGGCTTCTCCACCGGCCGGATGGGGGTCGTGGCGCCGATATCGGCGGTCGGGTCGGCGGTGGTGCCGATGCTGGCCGGTGTCGCGACCGGTGAGCGTCCCGGGCCTGTGGTGTGGGTCGGCCTGGTGCTCGCGGCCCCGGCGATCTGGCTGGTCTCCTCCACGCCCGGCCACGCTACGGGCGCGACCCTCGGCTCCCGGGCCTCGGGCGCGGTCGACGGCGTGCTCGCCGGCCTGGGTTTCGGCGGCCTGTTCGCCTGCCTGGGCCAGGTTCCGGCCGGTTCGGGCATGTGGCCCCTGGCCCTGGCCCAGCTGATCTCGGTGCCGGCGGTCATCGCCATCGCCTCGGGACTGCGGGCCCCGTGGCGGCCCCGCGACCGGCAGGTCGGCCTGGCCGCCCTCACCGGGCCGTTCGGAGCCGGCGCCACGGTGCTGTTCCTGCTGGCCACCCACCATGGCTTCCTCACCGTCACCGGCGTCCTGGCGTCCCTCTACCCCGCCGCCACGGTGCTGCTGGCCGCCCGGGTGCTGCGCGAGCCCATCCACCGGGCGCAGGCCGGCGGGCTGGTGCTCTGCGCCGTCAGCGTCGCCCTGGTGATCGCCGGCTGAGCACTGCCAGCGGCTCAGTCGAGGTGATCGGCCCTCCGCGCCTGCGACCTCTCCCTCGCTCGGCACGAGCACGAGCAAGCTCGGCTCGGCCTCGCTCAGTCGAGGTAGTCCCGCAGCACTTGCGAGCGGCTGGGGTGGCGCAGCTTCGACATCGTCTTGGACTCGATCTGCCGGATCCGCTCGCGCGTGACTCCGTAGACCTTGCCGATCTCGTCGAGCGTCTTCGGCTGCCCGTCGGTGAGCCCGAACCGCATCGAGACCACGCCGGCCTCCCGCTCCGAGAGGGTGTCCAGCACCGAGTGCAGCTGCTCCTGCAGCAGGGTGAAGCTCACCGCGTCGGCAGGCACGATCGCCTCGGAGTCCTCGATCAGGTCACCGAACTCCGAGTCGCCGTCCTCGCCCAGCGGGGTGGACAGCGAGATCGGCTCGCGCCCGTACTTCTGCACCTCGATGACCTTCTCCGGGGTCATGTCGAGCTCCTTGGCGAGCTCCTCCGGGGTGGGCTCCCGGCCGAGGTCCTGCAGCATCTGGCGCTGGACGCGGGCGAGCTTGTTGATCACCTCGACCATGTGCACGGGGATGCGGATGGTGCGGGCCTGGTCCGCCATCGCCCGGGTGATCGCCTGGCGGATCCACCAGGTGGCATAGGTGGAGAACTTGTAACCCTTGGTGTAGTCGAACTTCTCGACCGCGCGGATCAGGCCGAGGTTGCCCTCCTGGATCAGGTCGAGGAAGAGCATGCCGCGGCCGGTGTAGCGCTTGGCGAGGCTGACGACCAGACGGAGGTTGGCCTCGAGCAGGTGGTTCTTGGCGCGCCGACCGTCCTCGGCGATCCACTCCAGCTCCTCCATCGCCTTCGGGCTCAGCTTGCCGCCCTGGGCCAGCTTCTCCTCCGAGAAGAGACCGGCCTCGATGCGCTTGGCGAGCTCGACCTCCATCTCGGCGTTGAGCAGCGGCACCTTGCCGATCTGCTTCAGGTAGTCCTTGACCGGGTCGGCCGTGGCTCCCGCCACCGTGACCTGCTGCTCGGGCTCGTCGGTCTCGTCGGCAGCGGAGACGACGAAGGCGGCTTCCTTCTCGTCCTCCTCGATGCTGGGGTCGTTGGCCAGGTCGGCCTCGAACTGCTCGTCGGAGACATCGGCGAGCGCCTTCTTGCCGTCGGGACCGACGGCCTTGGCCTCGGCCTGGATGTCCTCGGCCGTCTTCGCGGAGCCTGCGGCTGCCTGCCCGGCGGAGGTGCTCTTCTTGCCGGTCGCCGCCTTCCCGGTGGTCTTCTTCGCAGTGGACTTCTTGGCCGCGGTGGACGAGCTCGGGGACACGAACAACCTCTCGTGGGAACGAAGTTGGGGCGCGGCAAGGCCCGTACCTGTCAACAGCCGCACGGACATTGTGACACGAGCCCGGTCAGAACCAAGGATCGACCGGTGAATCAGCCCATCGTCTGCTCGCGTGCCTTCTTCTCCTTCTTGTAGGCGCGCACCCGCTCCAGCGAGGCCGCGTCCACCACGTCGGCCACCGAGCGGTAGCCGTCGAGGGCGTAGTCGCCGGCCGCGCGCTCCCATCCGTCGGGGCGGACGCCGCACTGCTTGGCGAGCAGCGCCGTGAAGATCTGCGACTTCTGGCGGCCGAACCCGGGCAGTGCGGAGACCCGGCGGAACAGCTCGGCTCCGCTGCCTGCCTCGGTCCAGATCCGTTCCGCGTGGCCGTCGTACTCCTCGACCACGAGCCGGGCCACGGCCTGGATCCGGCCGGCCATCGACCCCGGGAAGCGGTGCACCGCGGGCGGACGGGCACACAGGGCGGCGAACTCCTCGGGGTCGGCCGCAGCGATCACCGCGGGGTCGAGGGTGCCGAGGCGCTCCCGCAGCTTCGCCGGCCCGCGGAAGGCGTGCTCCATCGGGTACTGCTGGTCGAGCAGCATCCCCACCACGAGAGCGAACGGTTCCTCGTCGAGGACGGCGTCGGCCTGTCTGTCACCGGTCAGCTGGAAGCCCATGGCATCATCCTGCCCCACGCCCACCCGACGCCCGGCGGTTCGGGACCAAGGTCCCACGCCGAGGTGCCGCAGGGCCCTGTGTCGCGCCGCACGCCCTCCGGCAGCCTCGTGGAATGCGTGTTGTCAGCATCGAACCGAAGCGGGCCGGCGCACTGGCCCACCAGTGCCCGAGCTGCCGCCGCCACTGGGCGCTCCAGCTCGTCGACCACCCGGCCGGCCTGGTCGCGATGTGCCGTTACTGCTTCACCGTGCGCGGGGCCGTTCCCAGCCAGGCGCCGGCGCCCGGTGACACCACGTCGGCGCCTGACCCGGCTCTGACCCGCCCCTGACCGCGCCGCGGCGCCTGCAACGGCGCCGGTCGCTCAGCCGGTCGCTCGGCCGGTCGCTCAGCCCGCGGTCAGCCCTGGTTCAGCCCTCTGCCTTGACGGCCAGCACGGCGCAGGGTGCCTCGAGCAGGATGCGCTGGGCGTTGCTGCCGAGGAGGAGCTTGCCCACCGGGGTACGGCGCCGCAGCCCGATCACGATCAGGTCGGCGCCGGTCTCCTCCGCGACCGCCACCACGTCCTCGGCGACGTCCTGTCCGCGGACCAGCTGGCGCACGTCGTGGTCGACCCCGGACGCCTGGAGCTGTGCGCGCACCTCGTCCAGGCGCTGCCTCACCTCGGCCGCCGTCTCCGCGTCGAGCTCGCGGCCACCGCGGTGTGAGTTGATCACCACCAGACGGCTGCCGCGCAGTCTGGCCTCCGCGATGCCGCGCCCCAGCGCAGCGTCGCCCTCCGGCTTCGGTACGTACCCCACCACGATGGTCCCCATGGCGACACCGTAGCGAAGCACGGGCCTGTGGACGGCCCCGGCACGGGTCGCGCCGACACGGCAGGCTGGTGGGGTGCCGGCCACTCCCCTACCGCTCGCGGGGCGCGTCCACCGCGCCATGCGCGACCTCGCCACGCGCGCCGACGGTGCCCGGCTCCTGCCCACGACGATGCACGTGGGCGCCCCCGAGGGTGAGCACGTCGACATCGCGGTGGAGCCCTGGCACGACTCCGGGCTGCGCACCGACCTCGTCGCCGCCGCCCTCGGCGCCCTCGACGAGCCGGCCTTCGCCGGCGCCCTGCCGTGGCTGACCCGCGGCGGGGACCTGGCCACCTGGGAGGCCGACCTGCTGTGGTGCGCCGCGGCCCTGGCGGGATACGCACGGTTCGGTCGCACCCCGCCCGGGTTCTTCGTGGTCACGCGCCGTGGCTGGGGCAACCTCCTCAGCGGTGAGGTGCATGCCTGGCACCGGGTCCGCCCGTCGCGCTACCGCGGCTAGTCCGTGTCCCAGGTGTGCACCGGCTCGTTGGCGTGCATCCGCTGCCGGTAGTCGACGAGGGTCAGCCTCAGCGCCTCGCCACGCTCCTCACCCGCCTCCTCGCGGGCGTGCACCTGGTCGGTGAACCAGCGGGCGCCGTTGCGCCCGGTGATGCAGCGCTGCTCGATGATGCCGAGCAGCCGGTCGGCCTCGTCGTCGTCGACCTGCCACATGTCCAGGCCCTCGCGGGCCAGCGGCAGTAGCCGACGCAGCACCAGCTCGGTGGCCGGCACCTCACCGACCCCGGGCCAGTAGATGCGGGCGTCGGCTCCGAACTGGGCGGCGACGTGGAAGTTCTCCTCCGCGGCGGAGAAGGACATCTGCGACCACAACGGCCGCTCGCTCTCGGCCAGCCTGCGGGTCAGGCCGAAGTAGAACGCCGCGTTGGCCATTGTGTCCACCACCGTCGGGCCGGCCGCCAGCACCCGGTTCTCCACGCGCAGGTGCGGGAGCCCGTCGACCACGTCGTAGACCGGCCGGTTCCAGCGATAGATGGTGCCGTTGTGCAGCTTCAGCTCTGCCAGCGCCGGCGTCCTGCCGGACTCGAGCACGGCCACCGGGTCCTCGTCCTCGGTGACCGGCAGCAGCGCCGGGAAGTAGCGCACGTTCTCCTCGAAGAGGTCGAAGATCGAGTTGATCCACCGCTCGCCGAACCACACGCGCGGTCGGACACCCTGGGCCTTGAGCTCCTCGCTGCGCGTGTCGGTGGCCTGCTCGAACAACGGGATCCGGGTCTCCTGCCACAGCTCCTTGCCCAGCAGGTACGGCGAGTTCGCCCCGACCGCGAGCTGGACACCGGCGATGGACTGGGAGGCGTTCCAGTAGGAGGCGAACGCCTCGGGACTGACCTGGATGTGCAGCTGGGTGCTGGTGCAGGCCGCCTCCGGCATGATCGACCCCGACGTCGTCTGCAACCGTTCGACGCCGCTGATGTCGATGACCAGGTCCTCGCCACGCGCATCGAGGATCTGGTCGCTGAGCAGCTGGTAGCGCGGGTTGGGGCTGATCGTGCCGGCCGCGAGATGGCCCTCCTCGAGGGTGGGGAGGATGCCGATCATGACCAGGTGCGCGCCGATGGCGCTGGCGCGGTTCTCGGCGTCGTTGAGGCTCGCGCGCAGGTCCTCCTCGAACCCGGCCGTGCCGCGGGTGTTCAGCCGCCGCGGCGGCACGTTGATCTCGATGTTGAACTGGCCGAGCTCGGTCTGGAACGCCGGGTTGGCGATCGCGTCGAGCGCCTCGGCGTTCTTCAGCGCGGGCCGTCCCTCGTCGTCGACGAGGTTGAACTCGATCTCCAGCCCGGTCATCGGACGTTCGGACTCGAAGTGGGACTCGCGCAGCATCCGGGCCAGCACGTCGAGGCAGCGGCGGACCTTCTCGCGGTGCCGGGTGCGGTCGGCCCGCGAGAACTCCTGGTCGTCGACCTCCTGTCCCATGGGGAGACAGTAGAGCGACGGCCCGGCCGCGGCCAGAGACCCAGGTCACGGCTCGTCGGCGAAGACCGGCAGCTCGCCCTCGGGCACCGGGCTCCAGACCGAGGGCGGCAACGCGCTGGTGAGGCACTCGGCCACCCGTCGGGCCATCGAGTAGCCGGCGTCGACGGCGGTGACCCGGTCGACAGCGCACCAGGCCAGGGCGCCGTCCCCGGCCAGCCAGGCCGCGAAGGCGAGCAGCGACCCCGGCCCCGGGAGCAGCTCGTCGGGGCAGCGGCGCACCAGGTCACGCCAGAGCCCGACGTGTGTCGGCGCGGTGGAGCGGGTCATCTCCGACCAGGCGACGTCGCGCACCGGCACCAGGCTGGCCAGGGACAGGAGCCGGCCGGCGTCAGAGGGTGGCAGGAGCCGGCGGTCGCGCAGGTGCAGGCGGATGCGCCGCTGCACCCAGCGAGCCTCGGTGCGGAGCAGGGCCGCACCGCCGTCGGGGGCGTCCCGGGCGGCGGTCCCGATCCTCTCGCCGTGCTCCGCCGCCGCCACCGCCGTGGCCTCGTCCGGCGGTCCGACGAGGCTCCGGGCGAGCTCGGCGCGGCTCCGGTGCACGACCTGGCCGTGATAGACCCGCTCGGCGGTGAACGGGTGGCTGGCCAGGTCGTACGGCGTGCCCGCCCCGGCGATCTCGCTCTCCGGGAGGAGGAACCAGCGCTCACCGTCCGCGCGGAGCGCCGCCACCACCTCCACCTCGCGCGCGCACCAGCGCTCGAGGAGCAGCGCGGTCTGGCTCGCCGCGGCCCTGGCGTCGGTGGAGTACACCAGCACGGCCACCCGGGGCACCCGGTGGCGTGCCACCGCCCCGTCGAGCAGCCTGGCGACCTCGCGCTGGTCGTCGAGGGAGTCGGGCAGGTCGACCCGGGCGTGGAAGCACCCCTCCGGCGCACCGAAGGTGAGCACCACCACCGACTCCTCGGGATGGAAGCCCAGCAGGTAGGGCACCAGCGCGAGGAGGTCCTCGGGGCTACGGGCGGTGTAGGTCGGCGGGCTCGTGGGCTCGGGCATGGGCGACAACGTGGTGCACCGGCGGGGGACTCGAGAACACCCGACCTCCGGGCGGTGGAGGACACGCCGACCGGGGCCGGCTGTGGACGGAAGCGGGCCGGTCGGCGGTGCGTGGCACGATGCCCGCGTGCGCGCCGAGCCGACCGTCCTCCACGTGGACCTCGACGCGTTCTTCGCCGCGGTCGAGCAGCGCGACAAGCCGTCGCTGCGCGGCAAGCCGGTCGTGGTCGGCGGGATCGGAGCACGAGGAGTGGTGTCCACGGCGTCGTACGAAGCGCGCACCTACG
The DNA here is from genome assembly GCA_036518175.1 of Marmoricola sp. Taxonomy (GTDB): domain Bacteria; phylum Actinomycetota; class Actinomycetes; order Propionibacteriales; family Nocardioidaceae; genus Marmoricola. The sequence continues at coordinate 28,173 of DATDNR010000212.1, read as the reverse complement.
GCGTGCACTCGGCGATGCCCACCGCCGAGGCACGGCGCCGTTGCCCCAACGCCGCCTTCCTGGCCGGCCGCTTCCACGCCTACCGGACGGCCAGCGAGGCCGTGATGGGCCTGCTGCGCGGCATCAGCCCGCTGGTGGAGCCGCTCTCCCTCGACGAGGCGTTCGTCGACCTCGCCGCCGCCGGGCTGTCCGACCACTCCGTGGCCGGCGTGAGCGCGCTCGGCCGGCGGCTGAAGGAGCAGGTCGCCGAGGTCACCGGCGGGCTGACCGGCTCGGTGGGCATCGCCACCTCGAAGTTCATGGCCAAGATCGCCAGTGACCTCGACAAGCCCGACGGGCTGGTGGTGGTGGCTCCGGGCCTGGAGCGCGACCTGTTGCGGCCGATGCAGGTCACCGTGATCCCCGGCGTCGGGCCGGCCACCGCCGAGCGGCTGCGCCGGGTCGGGGTGCACACCGTCGCCGAGCTGGAGCAGCTCAGCGAGGACGAGCTCGTGCGCGTGCTCGGCCAGGCGCACGGCCGGGCGCTGCACCGGCTGGCCCGCGCCGAGGACGACCGCCCCGTGGTGGCCGAGCGCGAGGCGAAGTCGATCAGCGTCGAGGACACCTACGACACCGACTACGTCGACCGCCGGCTGCTGGAGGCCCTGGTCGAGCGGCAGGCGGCCAAGGTGAGCGAGCGGCTGCGCAAGGCGCGTCTCTCCGGGCGCACGGTCACCCTCAAGGTGCGGCTGCACGACTTCTCCACGCACACCCGCTCGGCGACCCTGCGCGCTCCCACCGACGACCATCGCACGGTGGCACGGCTGGCGCGCACGCTGCTCGGGGAGGTGGACACCTCGGGCGGCGTGCGGCTGCTCGGCGTCGGCGTCTCGGGGCTGGCCGACTGGATCCAGGACGACCTGTGGACCGACGAGCCCGAGGACGAGCCGGCCGCCGACCCGGCGCTCGAGGGCCTCGCCACCGCCGCCTCGCTGCGCCGCCGTACGGGCTGGGTTCCGGGCATGGACGTGGAACACGACGTGCACGGCCGCGGCTGGGTCTGGGGCGCCGGACGCGGGGTGGTCACCGTCCGTTTCGAGACCGCGGAGACCGGGCCCGGGCCGGTGATGAGCCTGCGCGCGGACGACCCCGCCCTGCGCCCGTTCCGGCCGGCTGGGTCACCGGACGCATGACTTTTGCGTACGAGTGGTACATCCCGGCGTGAGATCTCTCATGAGAACTCACTGAGAACTCGACCCGGGCGCAACTTCCGCGGCCGGCCACTCGTCCTAACCGACGAGGATCGACTGAATCGGGGGAATCCTCCGGGTCCCCCAGGCGTTGGGATCGATGGAGCCGCTGCAGGCGGTCTCCACCTGTAGGAAGGGAGCGCACCGCCGTGACCACCACTCGTCATGAGCGCGAGATCGAGGGACGCGACAGCGTCGGACTGTACCTCGACGAGATCGCGCGTACCCCGCTTCTCGACGCCGAGACCGAGGTCGAGCTGTCCAAGGCCATCGAAGCCGGCCTCTTCGCCCAGAGGCTGCTCGAGGAGGGTCGCATCGGCCGCAAGAGGGGTGGCGCGCCCCGGTACGCCACCGAGGAGGAGCTGCGCTGGCTGGTCGAGGAGGGCGAGCGCGCGATGCAGCGCTTCATCAACGCCAACCTCCGCCTCGTGGTCTCCATCGCCCGCAAGTACGGCCGCAGCCAGATGCCGATGCTCGACCTGATCCAGGAGGGCAACACCGGGCTGATCCGCGCGGTCGAGAAGTTCGACTACGCCAAGGGCTACAAGTTCTCCACCTACGCCACCTGGTGGGTGCGCCAGGCGATCACCCGCGGCATCGCCCAGCAGGCCCGCGTGGTCCGGCTGCCGGTGCACGTGGTCGAGGAGCTCAACCAGGTCGGCTCCGCCCGCCGGACCCTGGAGCGCCAGCTGGGCCGCGAGCCCGACCCCGAGGAGATCGCCGCCGAGCTGGGCATGGACCTCGACCGGGTGATCGACCTGCTCAGCTGGGGCAGGGAGCACGTCAGCCTGGACACCCCGATCGACGACGAGGGCGACACCTCGCTGGGCGACCTGATCGCGCAGGAGAGTACGCCGGGCCCGGACCTCACCGTCCTCGACACCGAGTCCCGCGACCGGCTGATGAGCCTGGTCGACCTGCTCGACGAGCGGTCCGCCGACATCATCCGCAGCCGCTACGGCCTGGTCGACGGCCGGCAGCACAAGCTCGCCGACATCGGTGCCAAGCACGGCATCTCCGCCGAGCGGGTGCGCCAGCTCGAGCGCGAGGCGATCGCCCGGCTGCGCAAGCTGGCCGACCCCGACCTGGCGGCCTGAGCGCGACTCGGCTAGGACCCCGTCCGCAACGCCTCGAAGACCTCCGTGACCCGGTCACGGAGGTCTTCGAGCGTCCCGGTGTTCTCGATGACATGGGTGGCGATGGCGCGCCGCTCCTCACGCGAGGCCTGTGCCTCGATCCGGGCACGGGCCTCCGCCTCGGTCCAGCCGCGGTCGCGGACCATCCGGTCCACCTGCACGTCGATGGGTGCGTCGACGACCACGACCGCGTCGAAGGTCCTCGCCCGGCCCGACTCCGCCAGCAGCGGGATGTCGTGGACCACCACGGCGCCCGCGGGCGCCTCGGCCTCCAGCTGCACGATCCGCTCGAAGACCAGCGGGTGCACGATCGCCTCGAGCCGCCGCCGGGCGTCCTCGTCCGCGAAGACCAGCCTGGCCATCGCCGGCCGGTCCAGCTCGCCGTCGGCCCCGAGCAGACCCTCGCCGAACTCGGCGACCACGGCGTCGAGGCCGGGCGTGCCCTTCGCCACCACCTCGCGCGCGAGCTGGTCGGCGTCGATCACCACCGCCCCGAGGTCGCGCAGCACCCGGGAGACCGCGCTCTTGCCGGCGGCGATCCCGCCGGTCAGGCCCACCCGGCTCACCGGTCGTGCACCAGCGCCACCACGCTGACCCCCGAGGACGGCAGCCTCATGCTCTCGCGCACCACCTCGACACTCCCCTCCTCCTTGATCACGAACATCAGCACGGTGTCCTCGCCGTACCTCTCCATGAAGTCGGCCAGGGTGAACTCCGCGGTCAGCTTGGTCCGCTTGACCGACATCCCCGCGGCGACCCGCTCGGCCATCTCCGGATAGGACAGCGCCGGACGGAAGGGCGCCCGCGCGGTCAGGTGCGATGCCTCCGCCTTGCGCTTGTCCGAGGAGTGGTCCCGGGCGAGGGCCCGGCGCAGCTGGTAGACGTTGGCCCGCCCGAGCAGGTGGGAGAACTCCCGTGCCGCGGTCGCGTTGACCTCCTCCTCGCTGGTGCAGGCGATCAGCCTGCCGATCCCCGCCAGGTCCATGTCCTTGACCGCGTAGTCGCTGAGGATGTTGGCGGTCACCGTCGGCACCCCGGACATCCGGGCGCCGGCCAGGGAGCGGTAGTGGCGGGAGAGCACCACAGCCCGCACCCGCGACTCGTCGAGCACCTTGGCGGCCTGCACGACCCAGTCGTCGTCGCCGACGAAGAGGATGCCCTGGGGCGAGGGACTGGCCAGCCCCAGCCGCTCGGCGAGCCGGCCCGCGCCGAGCCCGTAGACGGCCACGGTGCAGACGATGACGACGAAGACCAGGGGCGCGAGCTGGCTGGCCTGGTCGGCGAGGTGCGCGAGCTCCGGCTGGCCGGACTGGCGGGCGTTGTGGGCGAAGGACAACGCGAAGACGCTGCTCACCGCGGCCGCGACGATGCCGCGGGGAGCCATGCAGGCCAGCAGCGTGCGTTCCTGACGGGAGACCGGAGTGCCGACCAGGCCGAGGAGCACGCTCACCGGGCGGACCACCACGATGAGCAGCACCACGAAGAGCAGGGCACGGGGCGCCACCTGCATCAGCGCGTCGGGCTGGATCCGGCCGGCCAGCACCACGAAGAGCCCGCCGACGAAGAGCACCTGCAGGTGCTCCTTGAACTCGGCGACGTGCTCCACGTGCAGCTCCGGCCGGTTGCCGACGAAGATGCCGAGCACCGTGACGGCGACCAGCCCGCTCTGGTCCTGCACCGCGTTGGCGCCCATCATCGCCCCCACGGCGGCGGCCAGGAAGGTCACCCCGTGCAGGAAGTCCGGGATCAGGTGCCGGCGCATCAGGAACTCCAGCAGCACACCGACGGCCAGCGCGATGACCGGAGCCAGGACCGCGGTCTTGACCACCGCCAGCACCAGCTGGGGCAGCGCCTCCCCCACCCCGCCGATCAGCACGCCCTGGAAGACCAGCACCGCGAGGAACGCGCCGATCGGGTCGACGACGATGCCCTCCCAGCGCAGCAGCGACGAGACCCTGCGTGTGGGGCGCAGCTGGCGCAGGATCGGCGCGAGCACGGTGGGGCCGGTGACGACGAGGATGGCACCGGCCAGCAGCGCCACCTGGATCTCGAACCCGATCAGCCACGCACAGAGGGTGATCAGCACCCAGGCGACGCCCACGGTGACCGTGCACAGCCGGATCACGGGACGGCCCAGGTCGCGCACCTGCTTCAGGCGCAGCGACATCGAGCCCTCGAAGAGGATGATGCCGACGGCGATCGAGACCCCGCCGAAGAGCACCTCCCGGCCGAGCACCTGGTCGGGGTCGACCAGCCGGCCGAGGCCGAAGCCGATCACCAGGAGCAGCAGGATCGAGGGCAGCTTCACCTGCCACGCCAGCCACTGCGCCGCCACGGAGACCACGAGCACGACGACGAGGTAGGCCTCCGGGGTCACCGGCTCAGCGTAGCGACGCCCCGGCGGGGCCCGACCACGGCGGTGACCAGTGTCTCAGCCGGCCACGCCCACCGGCTCGGGCACGCAGCTGAACCTGCGGCGGTACTGCTGGGGGCTGACCCGCCGCAGTCGGGTGAAGTGGTGCCGCAGCGCGGCTGCGTTGGAGAAGCCGACCCGCGCGGCGATCTGGTCCACGCCCAGCGACGTCTCCTCGAGCAGCTGCTCTGCCGCCTGCACCCGCTGGTGCACGATCCACGCGTGGGGCGTGGTCCCGGTCTCCTGGCGGAAGCGGCGGGCGAAGGTGCGCGGCGACATCAGCGCCCGGCGGGCCAGCGCCTCGACGCTGAGGTCCTCCTCGAGGTGCTCGGCGATCCAGGCCAGCAACGGCGCCAGCGCGTCGGCGTCGCACTCCGGGACCGGCGCCTTGATGAACTGGGCCTGTCCCCCGTCGCGGTGCGGCGTCACCACCATCCGGCGTGCCGTGGCCGTGGCGACCCGGCTGCCGAAGGTGGTGCGCAGGAGGTGCAGGGCCGCGTCGATGCCGGCGGAGCTGCCGGCACCGGTGAGCACCCGGCCGTCCTGGACGTAGAGGACGTCGGCGTCGACCCGGGCCCGCGGGTAGCGGCTGACCAGCTCGTCGACGTGCCGCCAGTGGGTGGTGCAGCGACGGTCGTCGAGCAGTCCGGCCTCGCCGAGGGCGAACGCGCCGGTGCAGTGCGCGAAGATGATGGCGCCGGCGTCGTGGGCCTCGCGCAGGGCGGCCGCCACCTCCGGGGCGGGCGCGGTGTAGTCCCGCTTCGGCACGACGCACACGAGGTCCGCGCCGTCGAGGGCCTCCAGGCCGTGGTCGACGTACAGGTCGAAGCCGGAGGCGCCGCGCACCCGCCCGGGACGCGGCGTGCACACGACGAAGTCGAAGACGGGGTTGTCGTCCTCGGGGTGGTAGGGCTCGGCCCACACCTCGCAGAGCGAGCCGAGCGCGAAGGGCTCGGCACCGTCCTGGACGACCACGGCGACGCGCTGGATGCTCACCGCACCAGCATGCGGGATCTGTGGCCGAAAATCAACGGACGCTGTCATTCCTGCCACTGGTGGCAGGAATCACGCGGGAGCAGGATTTCTGCCATGGACGCACTGCTCTTCCTCATCCTGATCCTGACCGCGGTCACCGCCATCGCCTGGGGTGCCCTCTACCTCGTCGAGCTCGGCAGCACGGGCCGCTACGACGCCCGCGGTCGCTCGTCACACCGTCACGACGGCCCCGAACATCTCGACCCGGCCGCCTGAGAAGCCTCCACCCGACAACGACGAAAGCCCGGCCCCCTCGAAGGGGACCGGGCTTTCGTCGTTGTCTCGGCCGCCGGCCGGGGGCCGGCTCAGGCGCCGCCGGTCAGCTTCTCGCGCAGTGCCTGCAGCGCCTCGTCGGAGGCCAGCGAGCCGCTGTCCTCCGCCGGCGCCTCAGAGGAGTACGAGGTGGCCTCGCCGGCCTCGATCTCCGCCTTGCGCGCCTCGGACTGCTGCTTGACGTGCGCCTCCCAGCGGGCGTGCGCCTTGGCGTACTGCTCCTCCCAGTGCCGGCGCTGCTCCTCGTAGCCCTCGAGCCACTCGCCGGTCTCCGGGTCGAAGCCCTCGGGGTAGATGTAGTTGCCCTGCTCGTCGTAGGACGCGGTCATGCCGTAGAGCGTCGGGTCGAACTCCTCGACGTCGGCGGCGGCCGCGGTCTCGTTGGCCTGCTTCAGCGACAGCGAGATGCGGCGACGCTCGAGGTCGATGTCGATGATCTTGACCATCACCGAGTCGCCGACCTGGACGACCTGCTCGGGGATCTCCACGTGGCGCTCGGCCAGCTCGGAGATGTGCACCAGGCCCTCGATGCCCTCCTCCACGCGGACGAAGGAGCCGAACGGCACGAGCTTGGTGACCTTGCCCGGCACGATCTGGCCGATCTGGTGGGTGCGGGCGAAGTGCTGCCAGGGGTCCTCCTGCGTCGCCTTCAGCGACAGGGAGACCCGCTCCCGCTCCATGTCGACGTCGAGCACCTCGACGGTGACCTCGTCGCCGACCGCCACGACCTCGCTGGGGTGGTCGATGTGCTTCCAGGACAGCTCGGAGACGTGCACCAGGCCGTCGACACCGCCGAGATCCACGAACGCACCGAAGTTGACGATCGAGGAGACCACACCCTTGCGGATCTGGCCCTTCTGCAGCTGGGTGAGGAACCCGTGGCGGACCTCGGACTGGGTCTGCTCGAGCCAGGCACGGCGCGACAGGACCACGTTGTTGCGGTTCTTGTCGAGCTCGATGATCTTCGCCTCGAGCGTCTGGCCGACGTAGGGCTGCAGGTCGCGGACGCGGCGCATCTCGACCAGCGAGGCCGGCAGGAAGCCGCGGAGGCCGATGTCGAGGATGAGGCCGCCCTTGACCACCTCGATGACGGTGCCCTCGACGACGCCGTCCTCCTCCTTGACCTTCTCGATCGTGCCCCAGGCGCGCTCGTACTGGGCGCGCTTCTTGGAGAGGATCAGCCGGCCTTCCTTGTCCTCCTTCTGGAGGACCAGCGCCTCGACCTTGTCGCCGACCTCGACGACCTGGCTGGGGTCGACGTCGTGCTTGATGGACAGCTCGCGGGAGGGGATCACGCCCTCGGTCTTGTAGCCGATGTCCAGCAGGACCTCGTCACGGTCCACCTTCACGATGGTGCCGTCGACGATGTCGCCGTCGTTGAAGTACTTGATGGTCTCGTCGATGGCGGCGAGGAAGTCCTCCTCGGAGCCGATGTCGTTCACAGCGACCTGCGGCGCCTCGGAGACGGTGGGAGTGCTCGTCATACGGAAGTGGTTTCCTTGGATGGATAGGTGTCGATGTTGGGCACGCGCAGAAGCCCGTTTCACCATCACGAATTCATCGAGACTCATTCGCTGCCCGAGCTCTCGGGCCGACAGCGAGCGTGAGCCTGCTCCGTCTGAGACTCAGGCAGACTCCTGGCGCCTACCTGAGGATATCGGGTCGGCGTACCCGGAGTCCAACCACGCGCCCCCTAGCCCGCGACCGCATGCAGGTCGCCCGTCCGGGCCACGGCCAGCAGCTGGCCGTGGGCCCGGGCGGTGACCGGGTTCTCGTCCTTGCGGGCGGCGAGGTCGACCAGCGCGACCAGGTCGGCGGCGCGGGCACGGTCGACCAGGTCGTCCGGAACGGTCGGCATGAAGTCGGCGTACGCGCTCAGCACTGGGTCGACCAGGGCAGGCGTCCTGTCGAAGCGGAGCAGGTTGCCGAGATCGGCGTACGGCGACCCGCTGTGGGCGTACTCCCAGTCGAGGAGGCCGCTGACCTGCAGCGTTCCCGGGTCGACCAGCAGGTTCTTGGGGTTGAGGTCGCCGTGCACGAGGCACCAGCGATCCGTCTCGTCGAGCAGTGACTGGGCCTTCTCGGCCACCTCGCGCAACCGCTCGAGGTCCCGCTCGGCCCAGCCCAGCGCCGGTGCCCGCGCCTGCACAAACGCAGGCAGGTCGGCCAGCTCGTCCGGGAACGCCGCGAGGGTCAGCTCCCGGTCACCGAAGAGCCCCGGCCGAGGCAGCGCGAGGTGCCCCAGCCGGCCCAGCAGGGTGCCCAGCGCCGCACCGAGTCGCACCAACGCCCGGCCGTCGAGCCGCGGCAGCAGGGTGTCGAGGCGCTCACCGTGCAGCCGGCTGGTCACCAGCAGCCCGGGGGTGCCGGCCGCCGGATCGGCGCGGCGCACCTCGAGCACCCGCGGCACGGGCAGCAGACCGCGCACCAGCCGCAGCACGGCGGCGTCGATCTCCGGCGCGAGCGGCCCGCGCCCGGTCGAGCGGCGGCCGTAGATCCGGACGACGGTCTGCTCCCCGGCCGCCTCGGCGAGGAAGGTCTCGCCACTGTGCCCACCCTCCAGTGGCGTCAGCGAGGTCGGGAAGCCTTCCATCGCCCCACCCTCGCACGGTGGCCGCGGCGGGCTGGGCGGTCGTACTACTCTTCCCGGCATGTCGCACGGCGTCCGTCCCGAGCGCCGCCCGGCCGACGAGTCGGAGTCGATGCGCGCCAACCGGGCCGACTGGGACGCCTACGCCGATGAGTACCAGGCCACGCACGGCGACTTCCTCGGTGACCAGGGCTTCCTGTGGGGCCCGGAGGGCGTCCGCGAGGACGACGTGCGCGCGCTGGGAGACGTCGCCGGACGCCGCGTCCTGGAGATCGGTTGCGGGGCGGCGCAGTGCTCGCGATGGGTGCTGGCCCGCGGCGGCAGTCCGGTGGGGATCGACGTCTCCCGGCGGCAGCTGCAGCACAGTCGGAGGATCGACCTCGAGCACGACGTGCGGGTCCCGGTGATCTGCGCCAGCGCGGTCGGGCTGCCGTTCGGCGACGACGCCTTCGACGTGGTCTTCTCCGCCTTCGGGGCCCTGCAGTTCGTCGCGGACGCCGACGCGCTCGTCGCCGACGTGGCACGCGTGCTCCGACCCGGCGGCCGGTTCGCGTTCTCCGTCACCCACCCGACGCGGTGGGTCTTCCCGGACGACCCCGGCGAGGCCGGCCTCACCGCCAGCCAGTCCTACTGGGACCGCACGCCCTACGTGGAGGTCGACGACGAGACCGGTGAGACCAGGTACGTCGAGCACCACCGCACGCTCGGCGACTGGGTGCACGCGCTGTCGTCGTGCGCCTTCCGGCTGCAGGAGCTGCTCGAGCCGGAGTGGCCCGCCGGCCACGACCGCGTCTGGGGCGGCTGGTCGCGCCTGCGGGGCCGCATCACGCCGGGCACCGCGATCTTCGTGGCCGACCTGGGCTGACCGGAGCCGTCGCCGCCGTCCGGGCGTCCGGGCGTCGTCCGAGCGCCCGGCGGCCGGCGCATCGGCTGGGAGGACCTCCTAGGCTCTCCCCCCGTGACGTCCTCACCCGATGCCGGTGCGCGCCGCAGCGTTCGCGGCGGTGGGGCGATCGCGCTCGCCATGGGCATCATGAACGTGGCGACGTACGGCTACACGATGGTCGCCGCGCGTGTGCTCGGACCTCGCAGCTACGGCGCCTTCGCCGCGCTCATGGGGGTGCTGCTGGTCGTCGGCGTCTTCCAGCTGGGCCTGCAGGCCACGGGTGCGCGCCGGATCGCCGCGTCGCCGGGCGACGTCCACGAGATCGAGCGGTCGGTGCTGCGCGTGGGCAACGTCGCAGCCCTGGTGCTGGGCGGTCTCTGCCTGGCGCTGGCCCCGTTGATCAACGTGGCGCTGCGCCTGGACAGCCTGGGCACCGCGGCGCTGGTCGGCATCAGCGCGGTGCCGATGACCGTCATGGGCGGCCAGGCGGGGGTGCTGCAGGGGGAACGGCGCTGGACCGAGCTGGCCCTGGTGTACGTCGCCAACGGGCTCCCGCGGCTCGTCGTGGGCACCGCGCTGGTGCTCTGGCGGCCCACTGAGCTGACCGCCATGCTCGGCGTCACGATCGGGCAGGTCGTCCCGGTGCTGGTGGGCTGGCTGGCGCTGCACCACCGCGGCGACCGCAGCCACGGCAAGGACCGTGGTCACCACGGAGGGCGCGCGGTGCTCGTGGAGATGGGGCACAACTCCCATGCCCTGCTCGCGTTCTTCGCGCTCTCCAACGTCGACGTCCTGGTGGCGCGCAACGTGCTGGGCGCCCATGAGGCCGGCCTCTACGCAGCCGGGGTGATCGTGGTGAAGGCGGTGCTCTTCCTGCCGCAGTTCGTCGTCGTCGTGGCCTTCCCCTCGATGTCCTCCGACGCCGACCGGCGGCGCGTGCTGATCGAGAGCCTTGCCGTGGTGGCGGTGATCGGTGTGGTGTCTGCGGCGGGCGCGAAGGTGCTGTCCGGCCTCGCCCTGGTCTTCGTCGGCGGTCACCAGTACGTGCTCGTGCAGGACCAGCTGTGGCTGTTCGCCGTCCTGGGCACGTTGCTGTCGATGCTGCAGCTGCTGGTCTACAGCGTGCTGGCCCGGCAGGCGCGCTACTCCGTCTACGCGATCTGGCTGGCCTTCCTGGCCGTGGTGGTGCTGGGCCGCCTCAGTGCCGACTACCAGGCACTCCTCCGGCTCGTCGTGGTGGTCGACGGCTGCCTCTTCGCGGTGCTGCTGGCGGTGAGCCTCTGGCGCCTGCGCCGTGCCGCTGCGACCCTGTGAGCGGCGTCCGTGCCTGGCCCGCGAGCGGGTCGTGGCCGCTCAGTGAGCGGCGTCGTGCCAGCTGTGGCCCGTGCCCACCGAGACGTCGAGGGGGACGGTGAGGTCGGCGGCGGCGCCCATCTGCTCACGGACGAGGCGTTCCACCGCTTCGTGCTCTCCAGGAGCCACCTCGAGCACCAGCTCGTCGTGGACCTGCAGCAGCATCCTCGAGCGCAGGCCCTCGACCGCGAGGGCGCGGTCGACGTTGAGCATCGCGACCTTGATGATGTCCGCGGCGGAGCCCTGGATCGGCGCGTTCAGCGCCATGCGTTCGGCCATCTCACGGCGCTGCCGGTTGTCGCTGGTGAGGTCGGGCAGGTAGCGGCGACGGCCGAGGATGGTCTCGGTGAAGCCGCAGCGCCGCGCCTCCTCGACGATCCCGGCCAGGTAGTCGCGGACGCCCCCGAAGGTCAGGAAGTACTCCTCCATCAGCCCACGTGCCTCGCCCGTCGAGATGCGGAGCTGCTGGGACAGCCCGAAGGCGGACAGCCCGTAGGCCAGGCCGTAGTTCATCGCCTTGATCTTGGCGCGCATCTCGCCGGTGACCTCGGCCGCGTCGACGTGGAAGACCCGGGAGGCGGTGACCGAGTGGAAGTCGCGCCCGGAGCGGAACGCCTCGATGAGGCCGGCGTCCTCGGACAGGTGCGCCATGATCCGCATCTCGATCTGGCTGTAGTCGGCCGTCATCAGCTCGTCGAACCCTGCGCCCACGACGAACGCCTCGCGGATGCGCCGACCTGCCTCGGTGCGGACCGGGATGTTCTGCAGGTTGGGATCGGTGCTGGAGAGCCGTCCGGTGGCGGCGATGGTCTGGTTGAAGGTGGTGTGGATGCGGCCGTCCTCGGCGACGGTCTTGAGCAGGCCCTCGACCGTCTGCCGAAGCCGGCTCACGTCGCGGTGGCGCAGCAGGTGCTGCAGGAACGGGTGCTCGGTCTTCTCGTACAGGCCCTGCAGCGCGTCGGCGTCGGTGGTGTAGCCGGTCTTCGTGCGCTTGGTCTTGGGCATGCCCAGCTCGTCGAAGAGCACCACCTGGAGCTGCTTGGGCGAGCCGAGGTTGATCTCCTTGCCGATCACGGCGTAGGCCTCCTGGGCCGCCGTGAGGACACCGTCGGCGAACTCCGACTCCAGCCCGGTGAGCAGCTCGTGGTCGACGGCGATGCCGACCTGCTCCATGCGCACCAGCACGTCGACCAGCGGCAGCTCCACGTCGCCGAGCAGCCGGGTGCCGCCGCGGTCCTCGAGCTCCTCGTCGAGAGCGGCGGCGAGGTCGAGCACCGCCCGGGCCGCGAGCATCGACGTCTCCCCCTCTCCGGTGTCCCCCACCCCGTCGAGGCTCAGCTGGCCGTCGTCGGACTCGCCCTGCTTGAGCTCGCGCTTCAGGTAGCGGACCGTGAGGTCGGCCAGGTCGTAGGAGCGCTGGTCGGGACGGGCGAGGTACGCCGACAACGCGGTGTCGCGCTCGAGCCCGTGCAACGGCCAGCCGCGGCCAGCCAGCGCCAGCATCGGCCCGTTCGAGTCGTGGAGCACCTTGGGCACTGCCGTGTCACCGATCCAGTCGGCCAGCGCGGCGTCGTCGTCGGGACCGAGGCCCTCGGTGGGGATCCACGCTGCCCGGTCGTCGGCGGTGGCCAGCGCCAGTCCGAGGACCTCCCCGGTGCCTCCGCGCCAGGAACCCTCGAGCTGGACGCCGACCCGGCGGCCGTCGCGGGCGTGCTGCTGCAGCCAGGCGACCACCTCCCCCTCGCCCAGCCGGCTCATCTGCACCTCGAAGCCGGAGTCGTCGATCTCCTCCTCCGACTGCAGGGTGTCGAAGAGCCGGTCACGCAGCACCCGGAACTCCAGGCCGTCGAAGAGCGTGTGCACCTCGTGGCGGTCCCAGGGCTGCACGGCGAGCTCGTCGACCTGGCGCTCCAGAGCGAGGTCGCACACGAGACCGTTGAGGCGGCGGTTGCGGATCACGTCACCGAGATGCGCCCGGAAGCTCTCTCCGGCCTTGCCCTTGATCTCCTCGGCGTGGTTGACCACGTTGTCGAGGCCGTCGTACTGGTTGATCCACTTCGCCGCGGTCTTGGGCCCGACACCGGGCACGCCCGGGAGGTTGTCGGAGTCCTCCCCGACCAGCGCGGCGAGGTCGGGGTAGCGGTGCGGCGGGATGCCGTAGCGCTCCTCGACGGCTGCGGGTGTCATCCGCGCCAGCTCGGACACCCCCCGCTTGGGGTAGAGCACGGTCGCGTGGTCCGAGACCAGCTGGAAGGAGTCGCGGTCACCGGAGCAGATGAGCACGTCGTAGCCCTTCGCCAGGGCCTGGGTGGTGAGCGTGCCGATCACGTCGTCGGCCTCGAAGCCCTCCTTCTCCACGGTGGGGATGCGCAGGGCTGCGAGGACCTCCTTGATCAGCGAGACCTGGCCCGAGAACTCGTCCGGCGACTTCGAGCGGTTGGCCTTGTAGCTGGAGTACTCCTCGCTGCGGAAGGTCTGCCGGGAGACGTCGAAGGCCACCGCGATGTGCGTGGGCTGCTCGTCACGCAGCACGTTGATGAGCATGGCCGTGAAGCCGTACACGGCGTTGGTGTGCTGGCCGGTGCTGGTCGAGAAGTTCTCCACCGGCAGCGCGTAGAAGGCCCGGTAGGCGAGCGAGTGGCCGTCGAGAAGCAGCAGCAGCGGTCGGGCATCGGGGTGCACAGGCGTCGGGTTGGCAGCCACGGGCCGACTCTAGCCGGGGCCGCGGACGGTCCGGTCCCCAGACCGGGGCCGGGGTCACGCCGGAGCCGGGCCGGAGTCAGGCCGGAGTCAGGCGCCGGCGGCCTGGCGGCGGCGCAGCGACCGGCGGTGGGCGACGACGGCACCGAGCTGGCGCGAGGACGCGGTGGGGCGACGCGTGGCCCGGCGACCGAGGCTCAGTCGTAGCGCGGCCGTGGGAGCCAGCCGCATGGTGGCGTAGGTGCCGAGTCCGAGGCGGGCCAGGAAGCGGTTGCACTCGCGCGAGCCGGCGTCGACGACGGCGCTCACGTGGGCGATCCCGTTCTCCTCCGCCCAGGAGACCGCGTGCTCGAGCAGCGTCCGGGCGAACCCGTGCCGGCGGAACTCCGGCAGCACCAGCAGGTGGCTGGTGTGCACGGTCGACTCGGTGCTGAGCGGTCCGAGGATGCCGCGCTGCAGGTGCAGCGCCGCCACGACCCGGCCGTCGACCTCGCCGACGAGCAGGCGCTCGTCGGGGTCCGCAGCGCCACGGGCGAGCGCGGCCGCTGCCTCCCGCTGACCGGCAGGCCCCGTGTCGACGGGCAGGTCGGCGGCCGTCCACAGCTGGAGGAGCGCGGCAGCATCGCCGGGCGACGCCTCCCTCACCATCAGCGCCGAGCGCGACACGACAGCCTCCTCACCCACCCCCGTCCGGTCCGGTCCCCGAGCCCGGCCGCCCCGGTCAGAGCGGCGCGGTGAGGAGAGGGTAACGTCCCGGGGCAAAGCCGGAGAAGGGGGCCGGGGCAGGGGGCCGGGGAAGGGGTCGGAGAAGGGGGTCGGTGAAGGCCATGGTGTTCGCCGGGGTCGGCACGCTGGTGAACGCCACGACCGTGGCCATCGGGACGTCGGTCGGAGTCCTCGCCGGGCACCGCCTGCCCGAGCGGACACGCGTCGTCGTGACCGACGCTCTGGGCCTGGTCACCCTGCTGATCGCGGCCGAGGCGGCCATGCACGTGCAGGACCCGCCGCTGGGCCGGGCGGTCGGCGACAGCGCCCCCATGCTGATCGTGCTCGCCTCGTTGCTCATCGGCGGGATCGTGGGTTCGTTGCTGCGCATCGAGGACAGGCTCGAAGGGTTCGCGGGGGTGCTCCAGCGGACGGCCGCGCGTCGGTTCGGTACCGGCGAGGGCCACGAGGCACGCGAGCGCTTCATCCAGGGCTACGTGACCAGCTCGTTGATCTTCTGCGTCGGACCGCTGACCATCCTCGGTTCGATCTCGGAAGGGCTGGGGAACGGTCCGCAGCAGCTGCTGCTCAAGGCGGCCCTCGACGGTTTCGCCGCGATCGCCTTCGCCGCCTCCTTCGGCTGGGGAGTGGGGGCGAGCGTGATCTCGATCCTCGTCGTGCAGGGAGGACTCACCGCTCTCGGCGCGACGCTGGGAAGCTTCCTGCCCGCGGCGCACGTGTCAGCGCTGACCGCGACGGGCGGACTGATCCTCGTGGGCGTCGCCCTGCGGCTGCTGGACCTGCGCCAGCTCAAGGTCGGTGACCTGCTGCCCGCGCTGGTGGCCGCCCCGCTGATCACCCAGCTGGTGGTGGCGCTGCGCTGACCGAGGTTGCGAACAGGACACAGCTCAGCGATTCGGCTTGACACCTGTGAGGAACCAAACAACCCTGCCGTCACCGATGCCGGTGGGGGCTCCCTGCCGGCCATACCCAGGAGGGCGAATGCACCACCCCATCAAGCTCGCAGCCGTTCTCGGCTCGCTGGCTCTGGTCGCGACTGCGTGCGGCACCGCAGCGACCAACACCGGAGGCGGCAGCGGCGGCAACCTCAAGGATCTCCCGGCGCAGAACTCGATCCAGGTCCCCGCGAACGCCGCGAACCCCGCAGGCGACGGCAAGGCCAAGTGCCCGAAGGGTCTGACCATCGCCTACATCGGCGCCGAGACCGGCCCCAACGCGCAGCTCGGCATCAACATCTACAACGGCGCGCAGCTCGCGGTCACCCAGCACAACAAGGCCAACCCCGGCTGCCAGGTGCAGTTCAAGAAGTTCGACACCGAGGGCGACCCCAACAAGGCGACCGGCCCGGTCACGCAGGCCACCAACGAGAAGGACATCATCGGCGTCGTGGGCCTCCCCTTCTCCGGTGAGTCCGCCGCGACCGGCAACATCTTCGAGCAGGCCGGCCTCGTCCACATCACGCCGTCGGCGACCAACCCGGACCTGACCAAGAACGGCTGGTCCACCTTCTTCCGGGCCCTGGGCAACGACAACGTGCAGGGTCCGGCTGCGGCGTCGCTGGCCCAGAAGCTCGGCGCCAAGAAGGTCTACGTCGTGCAGGACGACTCCGACTACGGCATCGGCCTGTCGAAGACCGCGCAGCAGGCGCTGGGCAGCAACGTGGTGGGCACCGACAAGGTCACCACCGGCCAGAAGGACTTCTCCGCGGTGGTCTCGAAGATCATGAACGCCAAGCCCGACGCGGTGTTCTACTCCGGCTACTACGCCGAGGCGGCACCGTTCGACCAGCAGCTGGTCGCCAAGGGCTACCAGGGCACGTTCATCGGCCCCGACGGCGTGAAGGACGACCAGTTCATCAAGCTGGCCGGCTCGGCCTCGGACAACGCCTACTTCACCTGCCCGTGCCTGCCCGGCGAGCTGATCCCGAGCTTCGAGAAGGCCTACAAGTCCGCCTTCAACGCCGAGCCCGGCACCTACTCGGTGGAGGCCTACGACGCCACGACCATCCTGCTCAAGGGCATCGACAGCGGGAACACCACCCGCCCGAAGCTGAAGCAGTACGTCACCAGCTACGACGGCCAGGGCCTGAGCAAGCACTTCAAGTGGGACAGCACCGGTGAGCTGTCCAACTCCGTCGTGTACGGCTACAAGGTCCAGAACGGCAAGATCGTCTCGGTCGGAACGATCGGCTGACCCAGGCGTTCGATCGGCAGGGGGGCCGCCCACGCCTGGGGCGGCCCCTCTTGCCGTGACATCGCGTGGCCTTCCCCTGTGAGGAACCCGTGATCTACCTACCCCTGGACACCAGCCAGTGGATCAGCCTCGACTGGAGCAGCCTGGCCCAGAACTTCTGGAGCGTCACCTTCGACGGGCTGACCTTCGGCGCCATCTACGCCCTGGTCGCCCTCGGCTACACCCTGGTGTACGGCGTGCTCAACCTCATCAACTTCGCCCACTCCGAGGTCTTCATCTCCGGGGCCTACGCGTGCGTCTTCATGCTCACGGCTCTCGGCTTCGGTCCGTCGCCGCTCTCGATGCCGGCGATCGAGCTCGTCGGCTGCCTCGTGGCCGCCTGCGTCGCCGCGATGGCCGCGTCCGCCGCGGTCGCGTTCGCCCTCGAGCGGGTGGCCTACAAGCCGTTGCGTGCCCGCAACGGCTCCCGGCTGGCCTTCCTCATCACCGCCATCGGCGCCTCGTTCACGATCCAGTACCTCATCTATCTCTGGCGCGGTGCGACGGCCGAGCCCGCGGTGATCATGTTCATCCCCCAGCCGGTGTTCACCGTCTTCGGCTCGACCATCGACTCCCAGCAGATCCTCATCGTGGTGGCCGCCGTGGTGATGATGGTCGTCGTCGACCAGTTCATCCGGCGGACGCGTCTGGGTCGCGGCATCCGCGCCGTGGCGCAGGATCCTGACACCGCCACCCTGATGGGCATCGACCGCGAGCGCATCATCGTCTCCACCTTCGCCATCGGCGGGTTGCTGGCCGGCGCCGCGGCCCTCTTCTACGTGATGAAGGTGCCCTCGGGCGTCATCTACAACGGCGGCTTCATCCTGGGCATCAAGGCCTTCACCGCCGCCGTCCTGGGAGGCATCGGCAACATCCGTGGCGCGCTCGTCGGCGGCCTGCTGCTGGGCCTGATCGGCAACTACGGCCAGATCCTGCTGGGCGACTCGCAATGGACCGACGTGGTGAGCTTCGTGGTGCTGGTGCTCATCTTGATGGTGAGGCCGACCGGGCTCCTGGGCTCCGACCTCGGGAAGGCAAGGGCATGAGCGACAACGTCTCCGCCGGTGGCGGCCCCACCGAGCCGATCCTCGGCGTCGAGGGCGCCCAGGAGCACGAGGATGAGCAGGCCGAGTCGGCACGCCGGACACGGTTCTCGGCGCTCGGCGCCTGGTGGGAGTCGCTCCCCCGGGTGGGCCAGTGGGGCGTGATCCTGCCCTTCGTCCTGCTGGTCTTCTTCCTGCCCGTCATCAACCCGCCGCTGATCACCACCGAGCCGGGCAACGACTGGCCGCTCGCCTGCTTCGACATGGCACGGTTCGCGCTCGTGGCGCTCGGGCTCAACGTCGTGGTCGGCCAGGCCGGTCTGCTCGACCTCGGTTACGTCGGCTTCTTCGCGGTCGGCTCCTACGTCGCGGCGCTGTGGACCAGCCCCGACTCGAGCCTGGTGCACATCCCCTACCTCTGGACGCTGCCGCTGGCGATGATCGTCACCGTCGTCTTCGGGGTCGTGCTCGGCATCCCGACCCTGCGGCTCCGAGGGGACTATCTCGCGATCGTCACCCTCGGCTTCGGTGAGATCATCCGGCTGCTGGCGACGATCATCCCGGCGATGCGCGGCCAGGTGGGCTTCCAGGGTGTCGGTCACCCGCCGGGCCCGGCGCAGCACGGCGTGCCGCTCTTCGCCAACAACCACGGCACGCCGTGGTACATGCTCACCGTCGGCGTGATCATCCTGGTCACGATCCTGCTCGGCAACGTCGAGCGCAGCCGCGTCGGCCGGGCCTGGATCGCGATCCGCGAGGACGAGGACGCCGCCGAGATCATGGGGGTGCCGACGTTCAAGTTCAAGATCTGGGCGTTCGCCACCGGAGCCGCCATCGGCGGTCTCTCCGGAGCGTTGTTCGCCGGCCAGGTCGGCTTCGTGAACAACCAGAAGTTCGACGTGGTCACCTCGGTGCTGTTCCTCTGCGCCGTCATCCTGGGTGGCTCGGGCAACAAGCTCGGCGTGATCATCGGCGGAGCGCTGGTCTCCTACATCCCCAACCGCTTCACCTCGATCGCCGACTACAAGTACCTCATCTTCGGCGTCGCGCTGGTGCTGCTGATGATCTTCCGCTCCCAGGGCCTCATCGGCGCCCGCGCGCACCTGCTGCTCTTCGCCCGCACGGCGCGGATGCGCACGCTCGAGCTGCTGCGCAACCGGCGCCGCGAGCCCGTGACGACCGAGGAGGCCGCGTCATGAGCGAGGTTCCCGACCAGCTCTCCGACTCCGCCGCGCCCGACAGCCCTCCACCGCTGGACTCCGAGGTCGCCGAGAAGGCCGCGGCAGAGCGCGAGATCGAGGTCGGCGTCGGAGAGACGCTGATCGAGATCGACGACCTGTCGGTCACGTTCGGCGGCCTGAAGGCTCTCGACTCGGTCTCCTTCGACATCAAGCGTGGCGAGATCCTCGGGCTGATCGGGCCCAACGGTGCGGGCAAGACGACCTGCTTCAACGCGATGACAGGCGTCTACCGGCCCAGCGGCGGCGACGTACGCCTCGAGGGGGTGTCGCTGGGGCGCAAGAAGCAGCACGCGATCACCCGCATGGGGCTGGCCCGGACCTTCCAGAACATCCGGCTGTGGGGTGACATGACCGCGCTGGAGAACGTCGCGGTCGGGCTCGACACCCGTCACTACACGAGCTTCTTCGGAGCCATGCTGGGCATGCCGCGCCACCTGCGCGAGGAGCGGTCCAGCATCGACCGCGGCATGGCCCTGCTCGAGTTCGTCGGCATCGCGGACGCCGCGATGACCAAGGCGAGCGCCCTCCCCTACGGTCACCAGCGTCGGCTGGAGATCGCGCGAGCGCTGGCCACGGACCCGAAGCTGTTGTGCCTCGACGAGCCGGCCGCAGGCTTCAACCCGGCCGAGAAGGACAACCTGATGGAGCTGATCCGCACGATCCGTGCGGAGGGCTACACCGTGCTCCTCATCGAGCACGACATGCGCCTGGTCATGGGCGTCACCGACCGCATCGTCGTGCTCGAGTTCGGACGCAAGCTGGCCGAGGGCACACCGCAGGAGATTCGCGAGAACCCTGCCGTCATCTCGGCATACCTGGGAGAGGAGGCCGACCATGGCGTTGCTTGAGATCCAGGACATGTCGGTCCACTACGGCCGCATCCAGGCCCTCGAGGACCTGTCCCTCAGCGTGGAGGAAGGGCAGATCGTCACGCTGATCGGCGCCAACGGCGCGGGGAAGACGACCACGATGCGCTCGATCGCCGGACTGCTCGACCTCTCCGGTGGCTCGATCCACTTCGAGGGCGACGACATCACCAGGCTGCGCGGTCACAAGCGCGTGCAGCGGGGCATCTCGCTGGTGCCGGAGGGTCGCGGCATCTTCCCGGCGATGACCGTGCGGGAGAACCTCGACATGGGCGCCTACGGGCGCAGCGACAAGGACGGCATCAAGGAGGACCTCGAGCGGGTCTTCGACCTCTTCCCCCGCATCGCGGAGCGGCTCACCCAGAAGGGCGGCACCATGTCGGGCGGGGAGCAGCAGATGCTCGCCATCGGCCGTGCGCTGATGTCCCGACCCCGCGTGCTGCTGCTCGACGAGCCGTCGATGGGTCTGGCGCCGCAGTTCATCCGACAGGTCTTCTCGATCATCACCCAGGTCAACCAGCAGGGCACGACCGTGCTCCTCGTGGAG
This sequence comes from Marmoricola sp., assembly GCA_036518175.1. Taxonomy (GTDB): domain Bacteria; phylum Actinomycetota; class Actinomycetes; order Propionibacteriales; family Nocardioidaceae; genus Marmoricola. The sequence goes on along the minus strand of DATDNR010000212.1, from coordinate 7,903 downwards.
CAGAACGCCAACCAGGCACTGGCGATCGCCGACAAGGCCTACGTGCTCGAGACCGGGGTGATCACCCACACCGGCACCGGCAGGGACCTGTTGGCCAACCCCGCGATCAAGGAGGCCTACCTCGGGGTCGCGTGACCCGCTCCCCCGCCCTGCTGCGAACTCGCTCAGCCGGGGCCGGTGATGTGGGCGATGTCGGTGTAGCTGTTGTCCGCGCCGTAGCGGACAACAGTGATGGTGCCTTGCGTCGGTGAACCGCTGTCGTCGAGGTCGACACTGCCGGAGACGCCGTTGTAGTCGATGTCCTTGCCTGCCCGGACCAGGGCGCTGCACTTCCGGAAGGTCGCGCACGGCTCACCGTCGCGCGAGACGCGGGTGATCTCGGGCGCGAATCTCGCAGGGTCGTCGGACTTCGCCGCCTCGACGGCGAGCGCGGCCAGCACGGTGGCGTCGTACGACTCGGGCCCGAACGTGAAGTCCTTCAGCCCCGGATCGATGCCGAGCAGCTTGCGGCGCAGCGCGTCGGTCAACGCCTTGCCCGGATGGGTGCCCACCACGCCGGTGAGGGTGCCGCTGGGGAACTTCTCGGAGTAGTCGACGGTGTTGCCGTCGGTGAAGTAGACCTGCACGTGCTGCGGGCCGGTGTGCTGGCCGATCATCGCGGAGATGATCCGCTCCGTCTCGTCGTACCCGACCACGATGATCGCGTCGGGGCGGGTGCTCTCGATCTTGTCGACCTCGGAGGCGAACTTGTCGGCGTCCGGCGGATAGAGCACCTTCGCGGTCAGGGCCCCGCCTCCGGACTCCAGGTCCTTCTCGAGCTCGTCGGCGAGGCACGTGCCGTAGGAGTCCTTGCGCGCGAGCACGGCCACGTGGCTGTGGCCGTCCGCCAGGACCTGGTGGGCCAGCACCCTCGCCTGCAGCACGTCCGAGGGGACCGTGCGGAAGAAGGTGTCGTGCGGGTCGGCCCAGGAGGAGTCGAGCTGCGGGGACGTGGCGGAGGGTGACAGCTGCACCGTGCCCGCGTGCGTGACCTCGTCGCGCACGGACAGGGCGGTGGCGGAGGAGCCGCCGTCGATCACCAGGTCGGCATGCTCCGACAGCAGCCGACCGACCGAGGTGCGGGCCGCACCGCTGATGCCCTCCCCGGAATCGGCCTGCACCAGGCCCACCTTCCGGCCCAGGACGCCACCGGAGGCGTTGATGTCCGCCACTGCCGCCTTGACCCCGGCCGCCTCGGCCGGGCCGAAGGCAGCCAGCTCCCCCGACTCCGGCAGCAAGGCGCCGACGACGAGCCGGCCGTCCACGCTGCCACTCGTGGCGCTCGCGCGCGACGGCCTTCCGTCCGGCGCCTGGGCGGAGCCGCTGCTGCCGCAGGCGGCGACGCTGAGGGCGAGCACACCGAGCAGGGCGATCATGCCGGGGACGCCTGGGGAACGGGACATCGAGCCTCCTGTCGCTGGGTGCCAGCATGAGGTGCCACGAACGGGCCCGGGTCAATCCCCCCGGGGGCCGCCACCGAGCGCGTCGGGGCCGTGCTCGACGACACCGTCGGCCACCTGGCGCATGCTCAGGCGCAGGTCCATCGCGGTCTTCTGGATCCATCGGAAGGCGTCGGGCTCACTGAGACCCAGCCGCGCCTGCAGGACCCCCTTGGCCCGGTCGACCGCCTTGCGGGTCTCCAGCCGGTCGGTGAGGTCGTGCACCTCCGACTCCAGCTGCAGGATCTCGGCGAACCGGGTCCTGGCCATCTCGATCGCGGGCACCAGGTCGGTCTGGCTGAACGGCTTGACCAGGTAGGCCATCGCTCCCGCGTCGCGGGCGCGCTCGACCAGGTCGCGCTGGCTGAAGGCGGTGAGCATCACGACCGGCGCGATCCTCCGGCGGGCTATGCGCTCCGCAGCGGCGATCCCGTCGAGGCGGGGCATCTTCACGTCGAGGACGACCAGGTCGGGTCGGAGCTCCTCGGCGAGCTGCACCGCGCGTTCGCCGTCGCCGGCCTCGCCGACCACCTCGTAGCCCTCCTCGGCGAGCATCTCGACGAGGTCGAGCCGGATCAGTGCCTCGTCCTCGGCGACGACCACCCGGGGCCGGGTCTGGTCGGAGGCGCTGGAGTCCACGGAGGCAGGCTACCGGTCGCCGGCACCGTGTCGGTCCGGCGGTGCCGCCCCGGTCCGGTAGCGTTTGACGCTGTTCGCCCCGGTAGCCCAATCGGCAGAGGCTGCGGTCTCAAACACCGTCCAGTGTGGGTTCGAGTCCCACCCGGGGCACCGTCCGTCGGACGATGTCGGCGGTCACTGCGATGGTCGTCGACGTGTACGGCGATGCGATCCGCGACCAGGCTCTCGCCCGGCTTCGGGCAGGCATGTCGACGAACCAGGTGAGCAGGGAGCTCGGTGTGAGCCGCGCGGCGATCGCCTCCTGGCGGCAACGGACGTACCAGGGCCAACCGCCCTGCCCCGCACCAGCGACCCCCAGTCCCGACTATGCAGCTCTCTTCGGCTTCTATCTCGGCGACGGCTGCATCTCGCGGATGAGCCGGACGTTCGCCATGCGGGTCGCGTGTGATGCCCGGCTCCCAGGCATCATCGACGATGTTGCCGCCCGGTTCCGGGCCGTGCACCCCGACCGCCCGGTCTTCTTCGTCCCGGCGGCTGGCGTGATCACGGTGCAGAACAGCTGGAAGCACTGGCCCTGCCTGTTCCCGCAGCACGGGCCCGGACGCAAGCACGAACGCGAGCTGGGGATGGCCGACTGGCAGTGGGCCGTCGTCCAGCAGCACCCGGCCGACTTCCTGCGTGGGCTCTTCCACTCCGACGGCTGCCGGGTCAACAACTGGGCGACCCGCATGGTCGCCGGGCACCGGAAGCGCTACGACTACCCGCGGTGGCAGTTCACCAACCACTCGGCCGAGATCATGAGCTGGTGCTGCGACGCGCTCGACCTCGTCGACGTGCCGTGGCGCCGGTCGAGCTGGAAGACCGTCTCGGTCAGCACCCGAGCCGGGGTCGCCCGGCTCGACGAGCTGATCGGACCGAAGGCGTGAGCCTGCTCAGCCCATCCGGCGGTACGCCGGCGCCACCTCGTTGATCGCATCGCCCATCCGGTGGATGCGCAGGGCGTTGGTCGAGCCGGGGATGCCGGGCGGGCTGCCGGCGATGATCACGACCTGGTCACCCTCACGCACCCGGCCGATCTTGAGCAGTTGCTCGTCGACCTGGCGGACCATCTCGTCGGTGTGCTCGACGGGACCGGTGCGGAAGGTCTCCACCCCCCAGGTCAGCGACAGCTGCGAGCGCACCAGGTCGAGCGGAGTGAAGGCCAGCACCGGGATGGTGCTGCGGTAGCGGGCCAGACGGCGGGCGGAGTCACCGCTCTGCGTGAAGGCGACGAGGTACTTGGCACCGACCGACTCGGCGACCTCCGCGGCTGCCTTGGCGATGACGCCGCCCCGCGTCATCGGCCGCCAGCCACGCGCCGCCATCGACGGCAGCTCGTGGCCCTCGGTGGCCTCGATGATGCGGGCCATGGTCTGCACGGTCTCGATCGGGTACTTGCCGACGCTGGTCTCCCCGGAGAGCATCACGGCATCGGCACCGTCGAGCACGGCGTTGGCGACGTCGGAGGCCTCGGCCCGCGTCGGCCGGGGGCTGTTGATCATGCTGTCGAGCATCTGGGTGGCGACGATGACCGGCTTGGCGTTGCGTCGGGCGCGGTCGATGACCCGCTTCTGCAGCACCGGCACGTCCTCGAGCGGGCACTCGACGCCGAGGTCGCCGCGGGCGACCATGAAGGCGTCGAAGGCGTCGATGACCTCGTCGAGGTTGTCGATCGCCTGTGGCTTCTCGATCTTGGCGATCACCGGGAGCATCACGCCCTCCTCCCGCATGATCGAGCGGACGTCCTCGACGTCCCTCGCCGACCGGACGAAGGAGAGGGCGATGTAGTCCACGGTGAGGTGCAACGCCCAGCGGAGGTCCTCGATGTCCTTCTCCGACATCGCCGGCACGCTGACCGGCACGCCGGGCAGGTTGATGCCCTTGTGGTTGCTGACGGTGCCGCCGACGACGACCTCGGTGTGCACCTCCTGGCCCTCGACCTCGAGGACCAGCAGCCGGATCCGGCCGTCGTCGATGAGCACCTGGTCGCCCGGTGAGACGTCACCGGGGAGGCCGTCGTACGTCGTCGACGCGCACTTGGCGTCACCGGGCACGTCACGCGTGGTGATCGTGAAGCGCTGCCCGACCTCGAGTTCCTCGCTGCCGTTGGCGAAGTTGCCCAACCGGATCTTCGGCCCCTGCAGGTCGACGAAGATGCCGACCCCGCGACCGGTCTCGTCGGAGGCCTCGCGGACCCGCCGGTAGATCTCCGCGTGCTCGGCGTGCGAGCCGTGGCTGAGGTTCATCCGGGCGACGTCCATCCCGGCTTCGACGAGCTTGCGGATCTGCTCCTTGCTGGAGGTTGCCGGGCCGAGGGTGCAGACGATCTTGGCTCTTCGCACGTTGCCCACCCTACCGACCCTTGGATCGATCCAACAGCGAACCCGTGGCGCGCGGTGGATTTTCAGACGGTGAGCGGCCGCTCGGTCGGCGGGATCGGCGCGGGCAGCGTGGTGCTGCCGGTGAGCCAGGTGTCCACCGCAGCCGCGGCCGCCCGACCCTCCGCGATCGCCCAGACGATCAGCGACTGGCCGCGACCGGCGTCGCCGGCGACGAAGACCCCTTCCTGCGAGGTCATGTACGCCGCATCGCGCGCGATGTTGCCCCGCTGGTCCAGCTCCACGCCGAGCTGCTCGACGAGACCCTCACGCCGGGGTCCGGTGAAGCCCATCGCCAGCAGGACGAGCTCTGCCGGGATCTCGCGTTCGGTGCCCGGACGTTCCACCAGCCTGCCGTCCTCGAAGGAGGCCTCGACCAGCCGCAGCGCACGCACCTTGCCGGCCTCGTCGCCGAGGAACTCCTTGGTGGAGGCGGAGTACACCCGCTCGCCGCCCTCCTCGTGGGCCGAGGAGACCCGGAAGACCATCGGATAGGTCGGCCAGGGCTGTGTCGCGGGACGCTCCTCGCCCGGGCGGGCCATGATCTCGAGCTGGGTGACGGACGCCGCTCCCTGGCGCAGCGCGGTGCCCAGGCAGTCCGCACCGGTGTCGCCGCCGCCGATGATCACCACGTGCTTGCCCGATGCGGTGATCTGGCCCTCGACCCGCTCTCCGAGCGAGGCGCGGTTGGACTGCGGCAGGTACTCCATCGCCTGGTGGATGCCGTCGAGCTCCCGTCCGGGCGCCGGCAGGTCGCGACCCACGGTCGAGCCGACGGCGAGGACGACGGCGTCGTACCGCTGCCGCAGCTGCTCGCCGGTGAGCTCCTCCCCCACCTCGACGCCGGCGCGGAAGACGGTGCCCTCACGGCGCATCTGCTCCAGCCGCCGGTCGAGGACCGCCTTCTCCATCTTGAACTCGGGGATGCCGTAGCGCAGCAGTCCGCCCACCTTGTCGGCACGCTCGTAGACGGCGACGGTGTGGCCCGCGCGGGTCAGCTGCTGCGCGGCGGCGAGTCCGGCGGGTCCGGAGCCGACGACGGCCACGGTCCTGCCGGTCAGCCACTCCGGGGGCTGCGGCTGCACGTTGCGGTCCTCGAAGGCCCGCTCGATGATCGAGACCTCGACGTTCTTGATCGTCACCGGGTCCTGGTTGATGCCGAGCACGCACGCGGTCTCGCACGGCGCCGGGCACAGCCGGCCGGTGAACTCGGGGAAGTTGTTCGTCGCGTGCAGCCGCTCGATGGCCCCGGCCCAGTCGTCGCGCCAGACGAGGTCGTTCCACTCGGGGATGATGTTGCCGAGCGGGCAGCCCTGGTGGCAGAACGCGATGCCGCAGTCCATGCATCGGCCCGCCTGCGTCGAGATGATCGGCAGCAGCGCCCGGGCCGGGCCCCCCGGGTAGACCTCGTGCCAGTCGTGCACCCGCTCCTCGACCGGGCGACGCTCGGCGACCTCCCGGCCGTGCTCGAGGAAGCCTCTCGGGTCAGCCATGCAGCACCTCCATGATCCGCGCGGCCGCCTGCTCCTCGTCGAGGCCCTCCTCCAGGGCCTCCTCGCGAGCCTCCAGGACGCGCTTGTAGTCGCTGGGCATCACCTCGGTGAACCGGGGCAGGGCCGTCTCCCAGTCGGCGAGCAGCTCCTCGGCGACCGTGGAGCCGGTCTCCTCCAGGTGGCGTTCCACCAGTGCCTTCAGGGACTCGGCGGCCACCGGGTCCGCCGGGGCGAGCTCGACGAGCTCGGGGTTGACGCGGCCCTCGACGAGGTCGAGCACGTACGCCGTGCCGCCGCTCATGCCGGCGGCGAAGTTGCGACCCGTGGGTCCCAGCACCACCACGGTGCCACCGGTCATGTACTCGCAGCCGTGGTCGCCGACTCCTTCGACGACCGCGGTCGCCCCGGAGTTGCGGACGCAGAAGCGCTCACCGACCTGACCGCGGAGGAAGATCTCGCCGGAGGTGGCGCCGTAGCCGATCACGTTGCCGGCGATGATCTGCCGGCTCGCGTCGAAGGTCGCACCGCGGTCCGGCCGGATCACGATGCGGCCGCCGGAGAGCCCCTTGGCGACGTAGTCGTTGGCGTCCCCCTCGAGGCGCAGGGTGATGCCTCGTGGCACGAAGGCGCCGAAGGACTGCCCCGCAGACCCCGTGAAGGTCAGGTCGATGGTGCCGTCGGGCAGCCCCTCGCCGTGGTAGCGCCTGGTCACCTCGTGGCCGAGGATCGTGCCGACGGTGCGGTTGACGTTGCGGATCGGCAGCTGCGCCCGCACCGGCTCGCCCTTCTCCAGCGCGTCCGCGCAGAGCTCGACCAGCCGGTTGTCCAGCGCCTTCGCCAGGCCGTGGTCCTGCCCGGTGGTGCGCCGGCGGGCGGAACCCTCGGGCAGCGTCGGCACGTGGAAGACCGGGCTGATGTCCAGTCCGGCGGCCTTCCAGTGCTCCACCGCCCGTCGGGAGTCGAGCAGCTCGGCGTGGCCGATCGCCTCGTCGAGCGAGCGGAAGCCGAGCTCGGCGAGCAGCTCGCGGACCTCCTCGGCGATGTAGGTGAAGAAGTTCTCGACGAACTCCGGCTTGCCCGAGAACCGCTCGCGCAGCACGGGGTTCTGGGTGGCCACGCCGACCGGACAGGTGTCGAGGTGGCAGACCCGCATCATGATGCAGCCGGAGACCACCAGGGGCGCGGTCGCGAAGCCGAACTCCTCGGCGCCGAGCAGGGCGGCCACCAGCACGTCACGACCGGTCTTCAGCTGCCCGTCGGCCTGGACCACGATGCGGTCGCGCAGCCCGTTGAGCAGCAGCGTCTGCTGGGTCTCGGCCAGGCCGAGCTCCCAGGGACCGCCGGCGTGCTTGAGCGAGGTGAGCGGCGAGGCACCGGTGCCGCCGTCGTGGCCGGAGATCAGCACCACGTCGGCGTGGGCCTTGGAGACACCGGCCGCGACCGTGCCGACGCCGACCTCGGCGACCAGCTTCACGTGGATGCGAGCCTCGGGGTTGGCGTTCTTGAGGTCGTGGATGAGCTGGGCGAGGTCCTCGATGGAGTAGATGTCGTGGTGCGGCGGCGGCGAGATCAGCCCGACGCCCGGCGTCGAGTGGCGCACCTTCGCGATCCACGGATAGACCTTGCTGCCGGGCAACTGCCCGCCCTCGCCGGGCTTCGCCCCCTGGGCCATCTTGATCTGCAATTCCGTCGCGGACACCAGATAATCGCTGGTCACGCCGAACCGGCCCGACGCGACCTGCTTGATGGCGCTGTTCTTGGAATCGCCGTTAGGCTCCAGGACGTAGCGCGCCGGGTCCTCGCCGCCCTCGCCGGTGTTGGACTTGCCGCCGATGCGGTTCATCGCAATCGCCAGCGTCGTGTGCGCCTCGCGCGA
>DATDNR010000211.1:0-49441 GCA_036518175.1 Marmoricola sp. | reverse complement strand
CAGCGTCACCTGCCGCGCCTTCTCGTCCTTCTCGTAGTCGTCGGCGACGAGCTGCGGGATCAGCTGGTCGACCCGCATGTAGAGCTCGGAGGAATCCTCGGTCGGGCCGGAGATGATCAGCGGCGTGCGCGCCTCGTCGATCAGGATGCTGTCCACCTCATCGACGATCGCATAGGCGAAGTCGCGCTGGACCATCTCCTCCAGCCGGTACTTCATGTTGTCGCGCAGGTAGTCGAAGCCGAGCTCGTTGTTGGTGCCGTAGGTGATGTCGCAGTCGTACGCCTGCTTGCGCTGCTCGTCGTCGAGCCCGTGCACGATCACGCCGACGGTTAGGCCGAGGAAGTGGTGGACCCGGCCCATCATCTCGGACTGGTACTTGGCGAGGTAGTCGTTGACGGTGACGACGTGGACGCCCTTGCCCTCGAGGGCGTTGAGGTAGGACGGCAGCACCGCGACGAGGGTCTTGCCCTCACCGGTCTTCATCTCGGCGATGTTGCCGAGGTGGAGCGCCGCGCCACCCATCACCTGGACGTCGAAGTGCCGCTGCCCGAGGGTCCGCTTGGCCGCCTCGCGGACGGTGGCGAAGGCCTCCGGCATCAGGTCGTCGAGGCTCTCCCCGTTGTCCAGCCGCTGCTTGAACTCGGCGGTCATGCCCTGCAGCTCGGCGTCCGACATCGCCACGAAGTCGTCCTCGATGGCGTTGACCGCCCGGGAGACCGACTCCAGCCGTCGGAGGATCTTCCCCTCGCCCATGCGAAGGATCTTGTCGATGATGACAGGCACGAGAGCGCTTCCTTGTTGCCGGACACGTCAGTACGCGGGCATGCAAACCCGTCGTCCATCGTAACGGGCTGGGCAGGCGGCAGGTTCCGTTACGCGCGCAGTGGCTCGCAACCATGGCGCCGTCGAGGCTCGGCAGGGCATGCTCGCCCCATGGTGGAAGACGCAGTGACCTGGCCGGGCGATGCCGGGGCCGCGACGGCGCTGGCGATCGCCGAGGCGGTGCGCTCGGGGGCGCGCAGCGCCGTGGAGGTGACCCGGACCCACCTCGACCGGATCACCGCGGGCGACGGCGCGCTCAACGCCTTCCAGCAGCTGCGCGAGGCCGACGCGCTCAGCGACGCGGCCGCCGTCGACGCCCATCCGCAGCGTGCCCGGCTCCCGCTCGCCGGCGTACCCGTGGCCGTGAAGGACAACATGGCGGTGACCGGTCTGCCCGTGCGTCACGGGTCCGCCGCCACCTCGGCCACGCCGTCGATGCGGGACGACCTCCTCGTGCAGCGCCTCCGGGGCGCTGGTGCGGTGGTGCTCGGCACCACCCGGATGCCCGAGCTGGCGATCTGGGGCTTCACCGCGTCGCAGGCGTACGGCGCCACCCGCAACCCGCTGGCTCCCGAGCTCGACCCCGGCGGCTCGACCGGCGGGGGCGCTGCCGCGGTGGCCGCGGGGATGGTGCCGCTGGCGATCGGCACCGACGGCGGCGGCTCGATCCGGATCCCGTCGGCCTACTGCGGCCTGGTCGGCCTGAAGCCGGGCCGCGGCACGGTGCCCCTGCCTGGCGACGCAGCCGAGCACTGGTTCGGGCTCAGCGTCGCGGGGCCGCTCGCCCGCAACGCCCGCGACGCCGCGGCAGCGCTGGCGGTGATCGCGGACCGTCCCGAGATCGCCGAGCTGCCCGACCCCGGCGGCCTGCGGGTGGCGTGGTCCCACCGCAGCCCCTCCCCCACGGCGCGCGCCGATGCCCGGCAGCGGGCAGCGGTCACGCGGGCCGTCTCACGGCTCGCGGCCCTCGGGCACACGGCGGTGCGGGCGACGCCGTCGTACCCGCCCTTCGTGGTGCCCGCGTGGAGCCTGTGCTGGCTGGCCGGCATCGCCCACGACGTGGAGCAGCTGGGAGTCGACGAGGCACGACTGGAGCCGCGGACCCGGCAGATGCTCCGCCTCGGCCGGCGGGTCCTCGCTCGCGGCGGGCCGGGCAACCGGTGGCGCGACCGCTGGACGGCCACCGCCGGGCGGTTCCTGACCGACTACGACGTGCTGCTCTGCCCCGTGGTCGCCCGTGGGCCGGGCAGGGCAGGTGAGCTCACCGGTGCCGGCTTCGCCCGCACCTTCGCCTCGCAGTCGCGCACCGTGGCCTGGACCCAGCCGTGGAACCTGGCCGGGTTCCCCGCCGCGGTCGCCCCGGTCGGCGTGGCCGACGGGGCGCCGCTGGCCGTGCAGCTCGTCGGCCGGCCCGGCACCGAGGCGCAGCTGCTGGCGGTGGCCGGTCAGCTCGCGGTGCGCTGAGCAGCCTGCAGGGCCGGCGCCAGGTCGCCGCGCCCCGCCACGACCGTGTCCTCGAGGCCGAGCCAGTGCGCCAGGTCGGTGAGCTCCGCCAGCAGCTCCTCCGCGGTCTCCGGCGGCGCGTGCTCCTCGGCGTACGCCGCCTTCACCAGCAGGCGGCCGGCCCGTCGGTCGGCCTTGAGGTCGACCCGCCCGACGATGCGGTCCCCGAGCAGGAACGGCAGCACGTAGTAGCCGTACTCCCGCTTGGCCGCGGGCACGTAGATCTCGATCCGGTAGCGGAACCCGAACAGCTGCTCGGTGCGGGTGCGCTCCCAGACCAGCGGGTCGAACGGGCTCAGCAGGGCGCGGGCCTCGACCCGTCGCGGCAGCCGCGCGTCGCGGTGCAGGTACGCCGGACGGCGCCAGCCGTCCACCGCCACCGGGACCAGCTCACCGTCCTCGACGAGCTCCGCGATGGCTGCCCGGGCGCCTCCGACCCCGTTGCCCGGCTGCAGCCGCATCCGGTAGTAGTCCGCCAGGCACTGCGCGGTGCCGACCCCGTGGGAGATCGCCGCCCGGCGGACCAGCTCCCGCGCGGCCTCCTCCCGGCTCGGCGTGGGTGCCTGCAGCACATGGGCGGGCAGCACCCGCTCGGGGAGGTCGTAGCGCACCTCGAACTGGTCGTTGCGGCCCGCGATCGCCACGTCACCGACCATGTAGAGGTAGTCGAGCACCTTGCGCGCCTCGGACCAGTTCCAGCCCCAGTGCTCCCGGGACCGGGGACCGCTGCCGAGGTCCTCCTCGACCTCGCGCGCCGTGACCGGGCCGCGGTCTCGGACCGCCGCAAGCACGTCGGCCTCCAGCCCGGGCCGGGTGTCGACCAGCGGCCACCACTTGCCGCGGCGCTCCCGGTAGTGCGCCATCCGGTGCCGCATCACCGGCCACAGCTCGACCGGCATGTAGGCCTGCACGTGGGCCCAGTACTCCACGATCCGCCGCGGCCTGCGCTGGGCGGCCCGCTCGAGCAGCCCGACGTCGTAGGGGCCCATGCGCGAGAAGAGCGGCATGTAGTGCGCCCGCTGCAGCACGTTGACCGAGTCGACCTGCAGCACGCCGGTGCGCGCGAGCGTGCGCGCGAAGGTGCGCATCGTCGGCACGGTGTGCCGGGGATCGCGGAACCCCTGGGCGACCAGCGCGATCCGGCGCGCCTGGGGCAGGGAGAGCGACCCGTCGACCGGGCGGCTCATGGAATGTCGAGGAGCTTCTCCCGCACGGCGTACATCACCGCTTCCATCCGCGAGTGCAGCTGGAGCTTCTCCAGGATGTTGCGCACGTGGTTCTTCACGGTGTTCTCGCTGATGAAGAGCTCCTTGGCGGCCTCCCGGTTGTTCAGCCCCCTGGCCACCAGCCGGAGGACCTCGAGCTCACGCTCGGTCAGCCGCGGCGTCGGCACCTGCTCGCGGTCGGTGCGCGACATCTCCTTGAACTCGTCGATCAGCTTGATCGCCATCGACGGGCTGATCAGCGACTGCCCCTCGGCGACCACCCGGATCGCCTGGGCGACCTCCTCGATCGAGGAGTCCTTGAGGAGGTAGCCGGAGGCGCCGTTCTTCACCGCCTCGTAGAGGTCGTGCTCCTCGTCGCTGACGGTGAGCATGATGATCCTGGCGGAGGGGACCTCCTCCTTGATCCGCATGCACGCCTGCAGCCCGGACCGCTTGGGCATCCTCACGTCGAGCAGCACGACGTCGGGCATCGTGCCGACCGCGAGGTCGGTGGCCGTGACGCCGTCACCGGCCTCCCCGACCACCTCGATGTCGGGCTCGACCCCGAGCAGCATGACCAGGCCGCGCCGGAAGAGCTCCTGATCGTCGACGACGATGACCCGCACCGGCTCGGCAGCGGACTCCTGCTGCACTGACACGAGCACCATGATGCCAGAAGGCCATGGTCCGCAGGGTCCATGACGGTGCCCACCCGGACTAAGGGGGAGCCCCTCGGTCTAGTCCGGGTGGGTCAGGAACCGGTCGTTTCAGGACACCTCGAGGGCGATCACGCCGTAGTCGTAGCCACGCCGGCGGTAGACGACCGACGGCTGCTCCGACTCCTTGTCCACGAAGAGGAAGAAGTCGTGGCCCACGAGCTCCATCTCGTAGAGCGCCTGCTCCAGCGTCATCGGGGAGGCCTTGTGGGTCTTCTCCCGCACCACCAGCGGGCCGTCACCGGTGACGGTCACCGGCCCCACCTTGCGTTCGGCGACGGGCGGCTGCTCGGCCTCGCCCTCGAGGGGCGCGGAGCGTGCCATCGCCTCGCCGACCGACTCGGGCTTGTGGTTGCCGCGATGGACCTTGCGCCGGTCGTTGGCCCGCCGCATCTGCGCCTCCATCTTGCTGAGGGCCAGGTCCAGGGCCGCCATCTTGTCCTCGGCAGCCGCCTCGGCACGCACGATGGGTCCGCGCGACTTGGCGGTCAGCTCGACGCGTACCGCGCGTTCGGGCTGACGGGAGTTCTTCTCCTTGTCGAGCAGCACCTCGACCCGGATGAGGCGATGATCGTGCTTCTCGAGCCTGGAGAGCTTCTCCCGCACATGCTGTCGGTAACGCTCTGACACCTCGCAGTGGCGACTGCTGACGACGATGTCCACGCAGACCTCCCGAATCATCGATGGGTTTTCAACCGTGCCGGGGCGACTCCCGGACGAGGATGACGGAGTCCGCCCGGCCGACCTGATCTTCGACCCCACACCCGCCTGCTGAGGCTCTCGCAGCTTCTCTGCCACTACCCGCCTTCTCCCCACGCACCACCGTGTCCGACGGCGGCCGGGGGGCAGGACTTACGACTAAGCCGCACCGTGATCGCCCCGCGACCGGGGTTGGGCCCCGGTGGTGGGACTTACGTGGACCGTTTCGCCTGCGGCTGGCTTCGGCTTGCCGGGCGGGGACTTCCCGGGTGCTCGCCCCGAACAGTCCCTGCTCGACGCAATCACGGACCCGGGCGGACTCCATGCATAGACGCTAGTCGCCCTACGGCGAAATGGGTAGCGCGGGGTGGCGACGCCGGGTGGCTGCCAGGCAGGCGATCCCGAGCACCGGCACGCCGGCATCCTCCACCGCACGCTGCGCCTCGCGGGCCGTGGCGCCGGTGGTGAGCACGTCGTCGCACACCACGGCCGCAACCGGCACGGACTGCCGGACCAGCGCACGGACGGCCGTCGGTCGCACGCACAGGCTGTCGCCGAGGTTCGCAGCGCGCTGCACCGAGCTCAGCCCGGCCTGGTCGTCCACCGGCAGCCGGTGTCGCAGCAGCGGCAGCACCCGGACGGAGCGTCCTGCTCGGCGCAGCGACGGGGCGGCGTGACGCGTCACCCGCAGCATCGGGTCGTGGCCACGGGCGCGGACCACCCGCGGTCGCGAGGGCACCGGCACCAGGAGCAGCCGGCCGACCGGCTCCGCCGCCACCTCGGCCACGACCGCCGAGAGCACCGTCCCCAGCGGCCGGGCGAGCGCGAAGGCGCCCCGCTCCTTGTGCGCGAGCACGAGGTCGCGGAGCACCCCGGCGTAGTCCCCCGCCGCGCGGCACGGCGCCAGCCCCACCGGACAGGGACTCGGGCGGACCGGCGTCCCCGCGCGCGGCAGCGCCGCCCCGCAGGCAGGACACAGCAGCCGTCCGGGACGCGCGCAACCCACGCAGCCGGAGCCGTGCACGAGGTCGAGCCAGGCGTCCAGCACCCGTCCATGCTGCCCGGGTCCGCCGGCCCTCGCGAGCGCCGGCGGCACCGCTGTGGACGATGCGCCGCGTCAGCCGGGGTAGGCGGCGGCCACGACACCGCCGGCCAGGCGGCGGGTCCACTGCCCGTTGCCGCTGAGCGAGAGCAGCCGTCCGTCACCGGTGACGACCAGGACCGGGTCGCCGAGGTCTCCGCCGCTGACCAGCTGCTCGCCCGCGCCGGAGATCGGCACCGGCGTGTTGGGGCTGCCGTCGCCGGGGGAGTCGTCGGCGAGCAGGAAGAGCACCCGGCTGCTCGCCGCCCCCGACCGGGTGAGCACCGCGACCGTGGTCGCCGATGCCCAGCCGACGTCGACCGCGGGTCCGGCATCGCCGGTGAGCCCGCTGGTCGGGGCCGGCAGGTCGCGGGCCGCGAGCACCCGGCGGACGGCACCGTCGGGGCTGCGCACGATGTCGGCGACCACCAGCCGGGGCATGGCCCCGCCGCTGAGGCCCACGACCATCCGGGTGCCGTCGGGTGAGAGCGCGAAACCTGCGACGGACTGGCCACTCACACCGGGGATCCGGACCACGCGCTCGTCGCGGCCCTCCACCACGTGCACGACGGCTCCCCGCGGGGTCCGGTCGACCAGCCAGAGCTGGCCGAACATGTCGAAGGCCGGCCGCAGCACGTCACTGCCGCCGTCGAGCACCCTGCGAACCCGGTGGCCCCGGCCGTCGGCGAGGGGGCCGACGTACACGGTCCGCCCGTTGGTCCCCACCGCGGCCAGGTGCCGCACGCCGCGGTCCACCGCCACCGTGCGCAGCGAGAAGCCGGTGCTGCCGAACGGTCCCGGCAGCGGACGCAGCCGGCCGCCGTCCAGCAGGCCGACACGACCCTGTCGGACCACCACCGGTGGCTGGGCGCGGCGGACGCCGGGGGCGAAGCGGCTGCCCTCGTCGACACCGACGTCGATGCGCCCGTCCGAGAGCGGCACCGGCGCTCCGTCCACGGTGATCCGGACCCGGTCGAGGCCGGGCACCTGCCGCAACGTCCAGGCGAGCTCGGCCACCGCACGGGTCAGCTGCTCGGGCGGCAGCTTGAGCACGTCGCCGTTCAGGGGCACCTCGGCGAGGCCGCTCTCGGACACGGTGACGGACAGGTCGAGGTCGGTGCCGAGCGGGAAGGCGCTGCGCACCACCCCGGCCAGGGCGCGCCCCGGGCCCGCGAGCAGACCGCGCACCAGGTTGGTGGCGGTCTGCTCCCCGCGAGGGAGGTAGACCGGCTCCGGCACGAGCACGTGGCCCGTCTGGTCGTAGAAGTACAGGTCGAACGGCGCGAACTTGCCCTGGAAGTAGGACTCGATCACCACCAGCGCGTCCGGCGGGTCGGCGATGCGCCACTCCCCCTTCTCCCGCACCACGTGCAGCTGCACGGTGTCGGTGCGGCCCGGCTGCCCGTTGATCCAGCCACCGCGGGCATCGAGGCGGTGCGCGTCGACCAGGCGCAGGGTGACCTCCGCCGGTGCGCTGCGGGCCACGCTGGAGGCGCCGTACACGATGGTGCCCTCGCTGGGCTTCCAGGTGGCCCGGGCGTCGGCGGACAGGAAGCTGCGGGCGACAGCCGTGCTGGGCGGGTTCGCCTGCATGGCCAGCATGAAGCCCTTCACCACGCTGACCGGGGAGGCGCCACGGGCCGGGCCCGGTGGGCTGAAGTACGCCGGCTCCTGCGGGACCCTCTCGCTCTGGTCCGCGTAGTGGTGCACGGGGCCGCTCTCCGGGAGCCCGGCACAACCGGTGAGCGCGACCAGGCCGGCCACGAGGGCGGCCACGAGGGCGGCCAGCACCCGCCCCGGCCGGTACGACGACCCGCTTCTCATGCCGGCACCCCTGAGGCGTCGGACGGGACCAGCGGCAAGGGGCTGTGCGCCAGCGGGTCGCCGGCCCGTCGCGGGACCGTCAACCGGAACTGGGCACCGTCGCCCGGGGCTCCCCACGCCTGCAACCAGCCCCCGTGCAGCCTGGCGTCCTCCAGCGCGATGGCCAGGCCCAGGCCGGTGCCGCCGGAGGAGCGTGCCCGGGCCGGGTCGGCCCGCCAGAAGCGGTTGAAGACCATCGCCGCCTGACCGGGCAGCAGTCCGACCCCCCGGTCGCGGACGGTGACCGCGGCCGCGTGCTGGTCGGCGGCGACCCGGAGGGTCACCCGGGCGTCGCCCCCGGCGTGGTCGATGGCGTTGGTGACCAGGTTGCGCACCACCCGCTCGACGCGGCGGGCATCGACCTGGGCGACGCACGGCTCCGGCGCGTCGACCGTGAGCTCGACGCCGCGGGCCGCCGCCAGCGGTGCGGTGGTCGCGACCACCCGGTGACAGAGGTCGGCGAGGTCGGTGTCCTCGAGGTCCAGCGCCGCCGCACCGGCGTCGAACCGGCTGATCTCCAGCAGGTCCGAGAGCAGGTTCTCGAACCGGTCGAGCTCGGTCTGGAGCAGCTCGGCGGCTCGCGCGGTGACCGGGTCGAACCGGTCGCGGGCGTCGTGCAGCACGTCACCGGCCATCCGCACCGTGGTGAGCGGGGTGCGCAGCTCGTGGGAGACGTCGGAGACGAACTGCCGCTGCACGCGGGAGAGCTCGACGAGCTGGCGGATCTGCAGCTGCAGCGCGTCGGCCATCTGGTTGAACGAGGTCGCCAGCCGCGCGATGTCGTCCTCCCCCGCGGCCTGCATCCGTTCCTCGAGCCGGCCGGAGGCGATGCGCTCGGCGACCCGGCGCGCCAGCCGGATCGGGGTGATCACCTGGCGGGTGACCAGCCAGGCCACGCCGGCGACCAGCAGCACGAGCAGGATCCCCGAGGTCAGCAGGGACTGGCGCAGCAGGTGCATCGTGCGCTGCTCCTCCTGCATCGGGAAGAGGTAGTACAGCGCGTAGGTGCCGCCGTCGGACGGCAGGATGAGCTGCGAGCCGACCGCGACACCGGGCAGGCTCGCCCGGTGGCTTCCGGGCAGGTAACGCACCCGGGTGTAGGTCCAGGAGGTCCCGGCCCCGTGGACCACGGCCCGTCGGAGCGTGGCGGGCACGCTGGCCGGATCGACGCCGGGAGTCGCCTGCACGCCGCCCTGGGCGCCACGCTCGCCGACCGGGCCGACGACCACCACGTCGTAGCCCCGCACCTGGCCGCGGGCCTGGAGGCTCTGCACGAGCTGGCGCAGCTGCGTCTCGGGGTCGTAGTCGTTGCTCCCGGACTCGGCCAGGCGCTCGCGGGCGTTGTCGGTCTCGCTGACCGCCTCGGCGACCGACGTGCTCACCCGGCTCTGCACCAGGCCGTCGCTGATCTGGCGCAGCACCAGCCAGCCGACCGTCCCGGCCACCAGGGAGCACAGCACCACGGTGGCCACCACCACCCGCGCGCGCAGCGACCGGCGCCACAGGCCGAGCGCCCTCCCGGGCATCACCCGCAACCAGCCCAGCGCGACCGCGACGGGCTCAGCCAGCGTCTGGCGCATCACCGACCGCGACCTCGTCCTGTGGCTGCCCCGCCTTGTAGCCGACCCCGCGCACCGTGACCACGATGGCGGGGTTCTCCGGGTCGTGCTCGACCTTGGAGCGCAGCCGCTGCACGTGCACGTTCACCAGTCGGGTGTCCGCGGCGTGGCGGTACCCCCAGACCTGCTCGAGCAGCACCTCGCGGCTGAACACCTGGCGCGGCTTGCGCGCCAGGCAGACCAGCAGGTCGAACTCCAGCGGGGTGAGCTGGATCGGCGAGCCGTGCCGGGTCACCGAGTGGCCGGCCAGGTCGATCTCGAGGTCACCGATGCGCAGCGTCTCGGCGGCCCCCTCGTCGTGGCGGCGCACCCGGGCCCGGATGCGGGCCACGAGCTCCTTCGGCTTGAACGGCTTGACCACGTAGTCGTCCGCCCCCGACTCGAGGCCGAGGACGACGTCGACGGTGTCGGTCTTGGCGGTGAGCATGACGATCGGCACCCCGGACTCCGCCCGGATCGAGCGGCACACGTCGATGCCGTCGACGCCCGGCAGCATCAGGTCGAGCAGCACCACGTCAGGCCGGTACTCGTGGAAGGCGGCCAGCGCCTCGTCGCCACGGGCGACGATCTGGCTGTGGAAGCCCTCGTTGCGCAGCACCAGGGTGAGCATCTCGGCGAGGGCGGCGTCGTCGTCGACGACGAGCACCCTGGCACGCCCCACCCCGTCCTGCGACACCGGAGCCTCCCCACCGTCCGTCAGTACCGGTAGTGGTCGGACTTGAAGGGTCCGTCCACTCCGACGCCGAGGTAGGCGGCCTGCTCCTCGCTGAGCGTGGTCAGCCTGGCACCGAGGGCGCCGAGGTGCAGCCGGGCGACCTCCTCGTCGAGGTGCTTGGGCAGCACGTAGACGTCGGTGGGGTACTCCTCGGTCTTGGTGAACAGCTCGACCTGGGCCAGCACCTGGTTGGTGAAGGAGTTCGACATCACGAACGACGGGTGCCCGGTTGCGTTGCCGAGGTTGAGCAGCCGGCCCTCCGACAGCACGATCACCGAGGTGCCCTCACGGCCGTCCTCGTCGGGGAACGTCCACAGGTCGACCTGCGGCTTCACGTTCTTGCGCTGCACGCCGGGGTAGGACTCCAGGCCGGCCATGTCGATCTCGTTGTCGAAGTGGCCGATGTTGCCGACGATGGCGTTGCGCTTCATCCGCCGCATCTGGTCGACGCTGACGACGTCCCGGTTGCCGGTGGCGGTGATGACGATGTCCGCCTCGGGCAGCATGTCCTCCAGGGTGGCGACCTGGTAGCCGTCCATGGCCGCCTGGAGCGCGCAGATCGGGTCGATCTCGGTGACCACCACGCGGGCGCCCTGGCCGCGCAGCGACTCCGCGCATCCCTTGCCCACGTCGCCGTAGCCGCAGACCACCGCGACCTTGCCACCGATGAGCACGTCGGTGGCCCGGTTGATGCCGTCGATCAGGCTGTGCCGGCAGCCGTACCGGTTGTCAAACTTCGACTTGGTGACCGAGTCGTTGACGTTGATGGCGGGGAAGAGCAGCGTGCCCTCCCGCATCATCTCGTAGAGCCGGTGCACGCCCGTGGTGGTCTCCTCGGTCACGCCCCGGATGGAGTTCGCGATCGTGGTCCAGTGGGCGGTGTCCTTCTCGAGCTGCGCCGCGAGCGCCTCGAAGATGACCCGCTGCTCGGTGCTGGTGGCACTGGCCGGGTCCGGCGCCTTGCCGGACTTCTCCGCCTGGACCCCGAGGTGCACCAGCAGCGTGGCGTCACCACCGTCGTCGAGGATCATGTTCGGCTGCTGGCCCGTGCCCGACCAGTCGAGGATCTGCTGGGTGCACCACCAGTACTCCTCCAGGCTCTCGCCCTTCCAGGCGAACACCGGTACGCCGCGCGGGTCCTCCGGGGTGCCGTCCGGACCGACCACGACCGCGGCCGCGGCGTGGTCCTGGGTGGAGAAGATGTTGCACGACGCCCAGCGCACCTCAGCGCCGAGCGCGACCAGCGTCTCGATGAGCACGGCGGTCTGGATGGTCATGTGCAGCGAGCCCGCGATCCGGGCGCCGGCCAGCGGGCGTGCAGCGGCGTACCTCTCACGCATCGCCATCAGGCCGGGCATCTCGTGCTCGGCCAGGCGGATCTCGGTGCGGCCGTAGTCGGCCAGGGCCAGGTCGGCGACCTTGAAGTCCATCGCAGTCCTCGTGATCGGGGTCAGTGCGACGTACAGCCTACGTCAGCCCGGCGGACCGGCTGCCCCACAACGACTCAACCGCCGCCGAGCCCGATACGCAGGTACTCGGCGGCGTAGGTGCCGGTCGCGAGCAGGGCGGCGTACCTGGCCACCTCGCCCTCGGCGCGAGAGCTCAGCGTCTCCACCCGGACGTCGTGCCCGGTGGCGGTGTCGACCAGCTGGCGCCGGGTCTCCTCCGCGAGCGCGTCACCGCCGCCGTCGTCGAGGACCACCAGTGCGGGACGGCGGTCACCGGCGCCGTCGAGGAGGGGGTCGGCGAAGACGTCAGCGCGCTGAGTGGCCTCGAGGACGGGCAGCAGGTGCTCGGCGTCGGCAGCCAGCGCGGTGCGCCCGGTGGCCCGGCGCACCGACTCGGCGATCCGTCGGCCGGCCCGTGCGGCCAGGACCGTGCCGCCCCAGAACATCGGTGTGGTGTCGGCGATCGCGATGGCGAGGATCTTGGCCGGGTTCACCGCCAGGTCACGGTGCGGACTGCACTCGACCGCCACGTCGTCCAGCGCGCCGGCCACCACGTCGGGATCGGTCGCGGGGCCCAGCTGCAACCGGTCGAGCAGCTCCAGCATCACCACGGCCGTCGCGAGCTGGTCGTCCGACACGGTCGGCAGCACCGTGGCATACCGACCCACCGCGTGCTGCGCGACCAGCGAGTCCTTCGGCGCGGCGACGACGAGCTGGCAGCCGCGGCGGACGGCCTCCGCCACACCGCCCGCGGTGGCCGGGTCACGGCCCTCGGGAGCGAGCACCACCACGAGGTCGAGGCTGCCGGCCCAGCCAGGCAGCCCGGGGCCCGGCCAGGCGAGGAACGGCACCGGGCACACCGGCTCGAGCACGGCGCGCAGCAGCCGGGAGTCGGGCCCGGCGGCCACCACGGCGCGTGGCCGGGTCTCGCCCAGCCCGACGACAGCCGCCTCCAGCGCCTCCTCCGCGGCGACCGCCTCGCGGCGCACCCGCGAGCCGGCCTCGGCCAGCGTGCGCAGCCGCAGGTCGGCCCGGGCCAGCGCCCCCTCGTCGTCCAGCAGCCCGTCGTCGAACACCGTGCCTCCGCGCCTCAGGCCGGCTTGCGGGCCTCGTCGACCAGCAGCACCGGGATGTCGTCGCGCACCGGATAGGCCAGTCCGCAGCCGGTGCAGACGAGCTCGGCGGCCGGCTCGTCGACCTCCAGACGGCCGCGGCAGGCCGGGCAGACGATCAGCTCGAGCAGCTCGGGGTCGAGGTCCATCAGCGTCCTCCCTGCCCCTCGCGGATCAGGCCCAGGGCGTCGTCGCGCACCTTCGTCATCGTGGCCTCGTCCTTGCCCTCCACGTTGAGCCGCAGCAGCGGCTCGGTGTTGGACGGGCGGACGTTGAACCACCAGTCCTCGTGGTTGACCGTCAGCCCGTCGAGGTGGTCGATCGACACCCCGTCGCGGCCCGACCAGGCCTCCTCGAGGCTCCGCAGCACAGCCTGCTGGTCGCCGACCTCGGTGTTGATCTCCCCGCTCGCGACGTGGCGGGAGTAGGGCTGCAACAGCTCGGACAGCGGCTGGTCGCTCTCGGCGAGCGCCGCCAGCGTGTGCAGCGCGGCCAGCATCCCGGAGTCGGCGCGCCAGAAGTCGCGGAAGTAGAAGTGCCCCGAGTGCTCGCCACCGAAGATCGCGTCGGTCTCCGCCATCGTGCCCTTGATGAAGGAGTGGCCCACCCGGCTGCGCACCGGCTTGCCGCCGTGCTCCTCGACGATCTCCGGCACCCCGCGGGAGGTGATCAGGTTGTGGATGATCGTGGCGCCGGGTTCCTTGGCCAGCTCGCGGGTGGCGATCAGCGCGGTCAGCACGCTCGGGCTCACCGGTTCGCCGCGCTCGTCGACGACGAAGCAGCGGTCTGCGTCGCCGTCGAAGGCCAGACCGACGTCGGCACCGACCTCGCGGACCCGCTGCTGGAGGTCGACCAGGTTGGCCGGCTCGATCGGGTTCGCCTCGTGGTTGGGGAAGCTGCCGTCGAGCTCGAAGTACATCGGCTCCACCTCGACGTCGATGCGCTGGAGCACAGCCGGCGCGGTGAGGCCGGCCATCCCGTTGCCGGCGTCCACCGCGACCTTGAGGTGCCGGCCACGGACGGGCGCGAGCGTGAGCAGGTGTGCGGCGTAGGCGTCGAGCACGTCCTGCCGCGAGACGGTGCCCTCGGCGGCCGCCGTGCGGAGCTCCCCGGAGGCGACCCGGTCGCGGATCTGGGCCAGCCCGGTGTCCTGCCCGACCGGTTGCGCCAGTGCCCGGCACAGCTTGATGCCGTTGTAGCGGGCGGGGTTGTGGCTCGCGGTGAACATCGCGCCGGGCTGGTCGAGGTGGCCGGAGGCGAAGTACAGCTCGTCGGTGGACACCAGCCCGAGCAGCACCACGTCGGCGCCGGCCGCGGTCGCGCCCGCCGCGAACGCCTCCGCCAGCTCGGGAGACGACGGACGCATGTCGTGCCCGACGACCACCGACTCGGCACCGGTCAGCTCGACGAAGGCGTTGCCCACGCGGCGCGCGAGCTCGCTGTCGAGCTGGTCGGGCACGACGCCGCGGACGTCGTACGCCTTGAAGATCGCCTCGAGGTTGGCCGGGTCGGTGGTGGACATGGGGCGACTCTAGTCGCGTCCCGGCGTCAGCCGTCGTCGCGGAGCACCCGGAGGTGTCCGCGGCGGCCGACCTCGCGCACCCCGGCGGTCACGCCGCGGCTGGCGGTGTCGCCGCCGGGTGCGGTCTCCAGCAGCCGGGGGGCACCCGCCTCGCGGACCGCGTCGGCCAGCGCGAGCAGGTCGTCGGTCGAGGGTCCTTGAGGGTCGTCGTGGGCCAGGCGCAGGATCTCCCAGCCTCGCGGGGCGCTCAACCGCTCGCTGTGCACCTCGCACAGGTCGTAGGCGTGCGGCTCGGCGTAGGTGGCCAGTGGCCCGAGCACGGCGGTCTGGTCGGCGTAGACGTAGGTGAGCGTGGTGGCGGCGGGTCGGCCGCAGGCCGTGCGCGAACAGCGACGCAGGAGACTCACGGGGAGGACCGTACCGCGCGTCCCGCCGACGGAAGACTAGGCTCGCGGGCATGCCGTCCGGGGAGTCCTCGCGCCAGCCCGCCGATGTCGCGGCAGGCGCCCGCCGCGGCCGTGACCGGCGCGGCCGCGGGATGCGCGGCCCCGGCCTGCAGCCGGGCAGCTGGGCCCCCGACGGCGTCCCCGCCCAGCGGACGAGGCGCGAGCGTTTCGACGCCCTGGCGCTGGCCGCCATGGAGGAGATCGAGCTGCGCTGGCCGGTGCAGCTGGCCACCACCGAGCTCGCCGTCGAGGAGGTGCCGCTGCTGCCGGACCACTGGGCGGCGGAGACGGTGCCGCTGTCGACGTACGTCGCCGCCAGCGGTCGCTCACCCGCCCGGCTGGTGCTCTTCCGCCGGCCCATCGAGCACCGGGCGGAGGGCCGCACCGACCTCGAGGCTCTCGTGCTCACCGTGCTCGTCGAGCAGGTCGCCGAGGTGCTGGGCATCCCGCCCGAGGAGGTCCACCCCGGCTACCAGGAGGGCTGATCCGGCTCTTCCGCGGATCACCAGGCCGGCAGCACGCCTGGCCTGCGCTGGGCGGTGACCGCCGGGGCCACCGGCACGGCGGCGAGGCCGGCGCTGCTGGTGGTGGTGATGCCGGCGGCGACGTCGCCGCCGCCGGACCTCACCGAGACCGCGAGCGCGTGCGCGGGCAGCGCCAGGGTGGTGGCGGCACCGGCGTCCACCGTCTCGTGGCGCGTGTGCAGTGACTGGCCGTGGCGGCCGGTGACCTGCACCGTCACGCGGGCGGGGCCGGAGCCGAGGGAGGCGAGCACGAGTCGGGACCGGCCGGCGGCCGGGATGCCGGCCACGCTGGTGCCCCTGAGCCGCTGGGCGGCCGTGGCGTAGGCCTCGGCGGCACCGCTGACGCTGCGCACGGTGGCGGTCACGGGCACGGAGGCCGACAGCCGCACGGCGGCGGCCTTGGCGTCCAGCACGTCGGACAGGTCGACATCGTCGACCGTGCCGGCCGGGACCGTGAACGAGGCGTGCCGGGTCGGCTGGAAGGTGCCCGACGTGCTCACCACGCGCAGCTTGACGACCGCTTCGCGCTCCGCAGGGTTGGCGACCACCAGGCTGCCCTGGTGGGCCCGCGGCAGGCCGAGCAGAGCGAGGTCGCGGCCGCTCGCCGGCTGGGCGGCGACCCAGGCGCGGGTCCGGCTGCCGATGAGTCCGGGAGCCCAGCGCTCGGCCGCGGCCGCGGCGACGAGGCCCTGGGAGGTCCGGATCCGGACTGCGACGTCGCCGTCCGAGGGCGCCATCCGGGCCAGGTCGATGGTCCGGTGGGCGCCCGGGGCGAGGGTGAGCCCGTGCAGGCCCGGCGCCCGCACCGGACCCTCCGGCCCGAGGACGTCGACGTCGAAGATCGCGACCCCCGGGCGCGGGTTCGCAACGGTGATCTCGCTGCGGTGCCGGTCGCTCGCGCCGGCACCGACGAACCACCAGGTCGCCCTGGGTTCGGGGCAGGGCTCGGCCGCCAGCCACCGGGGCCCGGTGGACTGCTGCACGGCGAAGGCGCGGGCGGCCACGGCACGGTCGGCGGCCACCCGGGTGGGCTGCCCGACCCGGAAGGAGGGGTGCGGCAGGTCCTGGCCCTCGACGGCGACGCCGTGGCCGCCTCCGTCGAGGCTGCCGGCACTCGCCGTCGTGCCCGGCAGCCCACCGGTGCAGGTGAAGGTGCGCGCCCCCAGGTCGAGGTGGGTGCCGGGCACGGGGCGCGGACCGGTGGCCCGGCCGGACGCCCCGGCCGCGAAGAGGGCCGCCAGGGTCAGCAGCACGACCCCCACGCCGGCCAGCGCCAGGCGGAGCTGACCGGGCCGGCGGCCGGTCGGAGGCGGCGCCGCGGACCGGCGACCTCCGGCGCGCGTCACGGGACGCTCCTGCGGGTCGGCAGCGCGAGCACGATCGCGGCGACCAGCACGATCAGCTGCAACGCCAGCAACGGCCAGTGCCACGGGCTGGTCACCGGATGCACCGCGGTCAGGGAGGGGTGCGCGGTGAGCTGCCAGGCACGGGTGCCCTGGGGAGGTGCGCTGGCGCCGGAGAGGCCGCTCGTGGCGTCGAGGGCCCCGGTCACGGCGGGACGCGCCGGCGCCCGCGCATAGACGTAGTCGATCCCGTAGCCGGCCAGGCGGGTGGCTGCGTCCCCGGGGTCGGTGGAGAGCAGCCGACCGACCAGGGCGGTCAGCCGGTCGTCAGGAGGAGTCAGCGCCAGCACGGCGTCGTCGCCGATGGTGAGGTCACCGTCGCGCAGCAGTCGGTAGTGCACCCCTCGCCCATCACCACCCCTGAGCACCAGCACCCCCGCGGAGTCCTGGTCGGCGGAGAGCTCGGCCATGTAGGCCGGCACCGGATGGTGCGGTGCCCGGGTCAGCGGGCCGGGGGTCCCGGTGGCCACCCACCAGCCGACGCCGGCCAGCGAGCTGGCCAGCGCCACCAGCACCGCGACCGCGGCCACCGGCTGGCGCCAGCCGAAGCGCTCTCCGGACACCAGGGCCAGCAGGCCGTCCGCCGCGACCACCGCGGCCGC
This sequence comes from Marmoricola sp., assembly GCA_036518175.1. Lineage (GTDB taxonomy): Bacteria > Actinomycetota > Actinomycetes > Propionibacteriales > Nocardioidaceae > Marmoricola. The sequence goes on along the minus strand of DATDNR010000211.1, from coordinate 32,161 downwards.
GACGAGGCATCCCTGGAGGACGACCAGCAGGAAGCCCGGCCACGCGCGGAAGCCGAACGGCACCCCTGGCAGGGTCACGAGCGTCCAGGAGGTGAGCACGAGCAGGAGGGCGGCAGCGGCGGCGACCACCCACAACCGCAGCACCCGCGGGCGCGTGTCGGCACGCAGCAGCGCCGCCAGGCCCGCCAGGGGGAGCCCCACGGACAGCCAGACGGGGGCCGAGCCGGGTCCCGTGCCTCGACCGAGCAGCAGGTCGAGGGCAGTGGGGAGCACCGGCACCGACGCTGCTCGGCCCGCCTCCACCAGCCACGCGCCGGGCGCGCTGACGGTCGCGATCGCCCACGGCGCGAGCAGCAGCAGGGGCACCACGGCGACCACGACCAGCGGGCCCAGGCCCACCCGCCGGGTGCCCAGCAGCGGCGCCACGGCGACCAGCAGCAGCCCCAGCAGCCAGGCGACGGGCACGAAGGCGGCAAGCAGACCGACGAGCAGGGCGGTGCGCCATGCGGCCCGCCAGCGCCGGTCCGGGTCGGCCGAACCGAGGCCCAGCGCCGCGGTGGCCGCCCACGGCAGCAGGACGGCACCGGCCACCGTGCCCAGGCGGCCCTGCCCCACCGCGCCGCACAGCACCGGCAGCAACGCGTAGGCGACCGCGCCCCACAGCGGCGACCACGGCCCCGGCACCAGGCGCCGCAGGAAGCGTTGCGCGCTGAAGAGGGACAGCGGCACGCACAGCACGAAGAGCACGTCGACCACCCAGCCCGGGTGCCCCAGGAACAGTGTGGCGACGGCCGCGAGCGGCAGCGCGTACGCCGGCCCCGGGCTGTTGCTGCCGACGCCGGTCCAGTGCCAGGAGCTCCACCACAGGCTCCACCACTCGCCGACCCCGCCGGGGGCCGGGAGCAGCGCGCCGCCACGAAGGGCGGCACCACCGAGCAGCTGCCGGCCGGCGACCACGGCGAGGACCACCGCGATCGTGACCGCCCAGGCCGACGGGCTGCGCAGCAGGTTGCCGCCCCATCCGCGCTCCGGGTCGCGACGGGTACCCAGCAGGTCGCGCACGGTGTGGCCGAGGGCCACGCCGAGGTCGGTGAGGAAGTCCAGGCCCTGGCGGTAGGGCAGCCACCACGGCCCGAGCAGGTCGCGCTCGCGCGGGTGGGGCGCCCTGGTCGTGCGGCGCCGGTCACGGCGGCCCGCGAGCACACGGCCCGGTCGCAGGTAGACGCGGGCCAGTCCGACGAGCTCGTCGCGCGCCTCCCCCGCGGCCCGCACCAGCAGGAACGCCAGTGCGCGGAGCAGGCCGCCGAGGAGCAGGCGGACCAGGCGCCACGGCAGCGAGCGGGCGCGAGCGTTCACCAGGAGGGTGTAGACCGCTCCGGCGCGCTCTTCCCGGCGTGGCCGGGCCGCGAGCGGCCCGCTGCGCCGGCCCCGGTGGGCGGCCTCGACGTGGAACATGACCGCGTCGGGCACGACCAGCAGTCGGTGGCCGGCCCGGACGGCGCGCCAGCCGAAGTCGATGTCGTTGCCGAACAACGGAAGCGAGTCGTCGAGGCCCAGCTGCTCGAGGGCCTCGCGGCGCACCAGCATGCCTGCGGTGTTCACCGCCAGCACGTCGGTCACCTCGTCGTGCTGGCCCTGGTCGTACTCCCCCGGCTCCAGCCCGGTGACGCGTCGGCCCGTCGGCGAAATGGTCACCCCGACCTCGAGCAGCCGGCGCAATGACGGCCACTCGCGCAGCTTCGGTCCGAGCGCGACCACGTCCGGCTCGGCCGCTGCTGCCGCCTCGCTGAGCCGCTCCAGGCAGTCGGGCGCCGCGGCCGCGTCGTCGTGCAGCAACCACACCCACTCGTCGGGCTCGGCGGGCCCGACGGCGGCCAGGCCGGCCCGCACCGCCTGCCCGAAGCTGCTGCCCCGGTCTGTGCGCACCACGCCGGCCGACAGCTGCGCCCCGAGGGCCTCGGTCACCAGGTCGACACTGTCGTCGACGGAGCCGGTGTCCACCGCGACGAGGACGTCGGGGGACGCGGTGCTGCGCCGCAGCGCCGTCAGGACCCCCGGAAGCCACGTCGCCCCGTCATGGGTGACGAGCAGCGCGGTGACCTTCACGAGGCGCCACCCTAACCAGCCGGGTCAGCGCCCGTGAAAGCGCCCGTGAAAGCGCCCGGGGAACCGCCCGGGGAGCGGTCAGACCGCGCGCTTCTTGAGCTTGCGGCGCTCGCGCTCGCTCAGGCCGCCCCAGATGCCGAACCGCTCGTCGTGCGCGAGTGCGTACTCCAGGCACTCGTCGCGGACCTCGCAGGTGAGGCAGACACGCTTCGCCTCCCGCGTGGAGCCGCCCTTCTCCGGGAAGAACGCCTCCGGATCGGTCTGCGCGCACAGGGCGCGCTCCTGCCAGCCGTTCTCCTCGCCCTCGTCACCCTCGAGGATGTAGAGCTCTCGCATGTGTGCCCCTTCGACCCTGCGACCCTGACGAGCCGCGTTTCCGCCCGTGTGTCCCGCGTGATCTTCGTCACCCGCCAGTGCGTCGGGTTGAAAACCACACTGGTGTGATTACATGCCTGTCGTACCCGTCTCGTCAAGCCCGCTTCTGATATTGGGCCGTCAGCACGGAAGACTGACCCACATGGACCACACCGCCCCACCCGAACGGACCCCCCGTCAGCTTCCCCCGAAGGTGACCGTGCTCTCCGGCGGGGTCGGCGGCGCGCGCTTCCTGCAGGGGCTGCTCCGTCTCAGGGACACCTCCGGCTCGCCCACCGCGGTGACCGTGATCGCGAACACCGCGGACGACCTGTGGCTGCACGGCCTCAAGGTCTGCCCGGACCTCGACACGGTGATGTACACCCTCGGCGGGGGCATCGACCCCGACCGCGGGTGGGGCCGATGCGAGGAGACCTGGCACGCCCGCGAGGAGCTGGCGGCGTACGGCGTGGAGCCCACGTGGTTCGGCCTCGGTGACCGCGACCTGGCCACCCACCTGGTCCGCACCCAGATGCTCGACGCCGGCTACCCCCTCTCGGCCGTGACCCGGGCCCTGTGCAACCGCTGGCAGCCCGGCGTGGAGCTGCTGCCGATGACCGACGACCGGGTGGAGACCCATGTGGTCATCGACGACCCCGCCGACGGCCAGCAGCGGGCGGTGCACTTCCAGGAGTACTGGATCCGGCACCGCGCCGAGGTGCCCGCCCACGCGGTGGTGCCGATCGGGGCCGAGCGGGCCGAGCCCGCCCCCGGAGTCCTCGCCGCGATCGCCGACGCCGACCTGGTGCTGCTGCCACCGTCGAACCCCGTCGTCTCGGTCGGCACCATCCTGGCCGTGCCCGGCATCCGGGAGGCGCTCGTGGCGACGTCCGCTCCGGTGGTGGGCGTCTCCGGGATCATCGCCGGTGACCACGTGCGCGGGATGGCCCGCCAGCTGCTGGCGGTCGTGGGCGTGGAGTGCTCCGCCGCCGGCGTCGCGCTGCACTACGGGGCCCGCAAGGAGGGTGGCCTGCTCGACGGCTGGCTGGTCGACGCCACCGACGCCGATGCCGTCCCCGCGGTCGAGGCGGTGGGCATCCGGTGCCGCGCCGTGCCGCTGCTGATGAGCGACCCGGACGCGACCGCCGACATGGTGGCGGCGGCCGTCGACCTGGTCGCGTGACCACGGCCGACTCCGCCTCGGGGTTCCCGCCCCCGCCCGACCGCGTGGAGCTGGTGCCGGCGCCGGGCATCGGCGAGGTGACCGACGGCACCGACCTGACCGCGCTCGTCGCCGCGGTCCCCGACCTCGCCGACGGCGACGTGGTGCTGCTCACCAGCAAGGTGGTCAGCAAGGCGGAGGGACGCGTCGTGGCCGGTGACCGCGACGCGGTCGTCGCCCAGGAGACGGTGCGCCCGGTCGCCCGCCGCGGCCGCACCGCGATCGTCGAGAACCACCTCGGGCTGGTCATGGCGGCGGCCGGGGTGGACGCCTCCAACGTCGAGCCCGGGCGGCTGGTGCTGCTGCCGCTCGACCCGGACCGCACCGCCCGGTCGATCCGCGAGGGAGTGCTCGAGCGCACCGGGCGCAACGTGGCGGTGCTGGTCACCGACACCGCCGGCCGGGCCTGGCGGCACGGACAGACCGACATCGCGATCGGCGCCGCCGGGATCGACCCGGTCTTCAGTCTTGCCGGAGTCCGCGACGCGCACGGCAACGAGCTGGCCGTGACCGCTCCGGCGGTGGCCGACGAGCTGGCAGCCGCCGCCGACCTGGTCGCCGGCAAGGTCGGCGGACGGCCGCTCGTCGTGGCGCGCGGGCTGGCCGGCCTGGTCCACGCGCCCGGACGACACGGTCCCGGGGCCCGGGCGCTGCTCCGCGGCAGGGGCGAGGACATGTTCGGTCTCGGCTCCAGGGAGGCGGTCCTCGCCGCCGTGCGGCAGCACGGCGCCGAGGACTTCGGCGCGCCCGCATCGCGGGACGAGCTCGCCGAGGCACTGTCGGCCTGCGGCTGCGCCACGGGTCCGACCAGCGACGACGAGGTGGTCGAGGTCAGCGCGGCCGGCGCCGACGAGGCCGAGTCCGTCGCCGTACGGCTCGCCCTGGCGCGGGTCGTCGCCTTCGCCCACGGTTGGGAGCCGGCCGGTGACACGCGCGGCGACGTGGGCGGCCCGTCCGCCGGCGGGCTGTCGCTGCGCCGCAGGAGCTCGTAGGCCGCCGGGCGCCTCAGAGCAACTCGTCGCGACCGGTGCTGCGCAACCGGTCGACGATCCCCTTCACCTGCTGGGCGTGGGCCCGCGTGGTCACCAGCAGCGCGTCCGCGGTGTCCACCACCACGAGGTCGTCCACCCCGACCAGTGCGACGCGCCGGCCGGCCGCCGGCACCACCAGGGCGGCGCTGTCGTGGGCCTCGACCAGCCCGGCGTCGCCCAGCACCCGGAGTCCGTCCCGCTGGCCGCGGGCGGCGAGCACGGCGTCGAGCGAGGCGAAGTCCCCGACGTCGTCCCAGCCGAACGAGCCCGGCACCACCGCCACCTTGCCGGCGCGGGCCGCAGGTTCGGCGACGGCATGGTCGATCGCGATGCGCTCCAGACCCGGCCACAGCTCGGCGGTGAGGGCCGGGTCGGCCGCGATCGTGCGCAGGCCGTCGGCGAGATCGGGGTGTCCCTCGGCCAGCAGGTCGAGGAGCACCCGGGCGCGGACGACGAACATGCCGGCGTTCCACCGGTGCCGGCCGTCGCCGACGAAGCGCCGGGCCCGCTCGGCGTCGGGCTTCTCGACGAACTCCTCGACGTGCAGCGCCGTCGCCCGGCCGGCCAGCGGCTCCCCGCAGCGGATGTACCCGAACCCCGTCGCGGCGTGGGTCGGCTCGATGCCGATGGTGACCAGCAGGCCGTCGGCGGCCACGTCCGCCGCCTCGCGGACGCAGGCGCGGAAGCGGTCCTCGTCCGTGATCACGTGGTCGGCGGCGAACGATGCCACCACGGCGTCGGGGTCCACCCGCTCGAGCCGGGCGGCGGCCAGCCCGATCGCTGCCATCGAGTCGCGCGGCGCCGGCTCGGCCAGCACCTGGCCGGGGGGCAGCTGCGGCAGCTGGTCGAGCACCGATGCGCGGTGTGCTTCGCCGGTCACCACCACCACCCGGTCGGCCACGAGCGGCGCCAGGCGGTCGACGGTCTGCTGCAGCAGCGTCCGGCCGGCACCGGTCAGGTCGAGCAGGAACTTCGGCCGCGCGGCCCGCGACAGGGGCCACAGCCGGGTGCCGGCGCCCCCTGCGGGGACGACGGCCCACAGGTGCGGTGGGGCGCTGCTCATGCCGGGCATCCTGCCATCCGTGCGGTGTCGCGTCCGGGATCGCCTACGGTGGCCAGGTGACCGCCGCTCGCACCTTCCCCGACCTGCTGGCCGCCCTGCTGCGCGACAACGCCTCCCGCCCGTTGGTGACCGCGTACGACGACGAGACCGGTGAGCGCACCGAGCTGTCGGTGTCGACGTACGCGAACTGGGTGGCCAAGACCGCCAACCTGCTGGTCGAGGAGCTCATGCTCGACCCCGGGGACACGCTGCTGCTCGACCTGCCCCCGCACTGGCTCGGCACGGTCTTCCTCGGCGCCGCCTGGTGCGCCGGCGTGGCCGTCACCACGAGCGCCGAGGAGGACGTGGCCGCGGTCGTGTGCGGACCCGAGGACCCGGCCGCCCACCTCGGCCGTGGAGCGGCCGTGGTCGCCTGCTCGCTGCTCCCGTTCGCGGTCCGCTGCGCCGACCCGCTGCCCGAGGGCGTGCTGGACCACGGGCTGCTGTGGCCCGGGCAGAGCGACGTCTTCGCCGCGGTGGACCCCGCCGAGCCTGCGACCGTGGCCTGGCGTCCCGGTGACCTCTCCCAGGGCGAGCTGCTCGCTCGGGCCGCCGACCGGGCCGCCGACCGGGCCGCCGACCGGGCCGTCGACCGGGCCCGGCACTCCGCTCACGCGCGGCAACGGCTGCTGACCGATGCCGACCCGTGCACCGACGCCGGCGTGCCGGCGTTCCTCGCGCCGCTCCTCAGCGGGGGTTCGCTGGTGCTGGTGCGCCACCCGGACGGCAGTCGCTGGGCGCGGCACCGTGAAGCCGAGCGAGCGACGAGCGAGCTGCGGGGCTCGCCGGCCGGATGAGGCAGGCCGGGCTGAGCGCGGGGTGGCCGGGTGTGTGCGCGTCGGGCGCGACGATGTCCAGGGTCCGCACTGCGGCCGCCGACAGCGCGAAGACCAGCACCGCACCGGTGACCAGCAGCTGCTGGCACACCGTGACGTATCTGCTGCGGCTCAGCTGCATGCGCGGCAACCCCACGGGACGGACAATTGGGACGATCCACAAGTGTCACACCGCTCCCGGGGGCTCCCGCAACCCGAATGGGCGAACTACAGCGCTGTAGTTCGCCGGGCCTCCTCGGTTGTCAGACCTCGGATCCGAGCTCCTCGTCGGCGAGGCTGTCCAGACCCTCGTCGCTCTCTTCGTCGTCGTCGTACTGCAGGAAGTGGATCCCCTCGTCGACGTCGCCGTCGAACATCAGGTGGCCCTTCTCCAGCACCAGCACCCGGTCACACATCGAGCGCACCGACGCGGTGGCGTGGCTGACGTAGAAGATGGTGGTGCCCTGCTGGCGGATCTCCTGCATCTTGGCCAGGCACTTCTTCTTGAAGGGCCGGTCGCCGACGGCGAGGACCTCGTCGGCCAGGAAGATGTCGGCGTCGACGTGGACGGCGATGGAGAAGCCGAGCCGGGCGTACATCCCCGAGGAGTAGTGCGACACCGGGGTGTCGAGGAACCGGCCGATGTCGGCGAACTCCACGATCTGCTCGAACTTGCGGTTGGTCTCGGCCTCGCTCATGCCGAGGATCGCGCTGTTGAGGTAGAGGTTCTCCCGCCCGGTCATCTGCGGGTGGAAGCCGGCGCCGGTCGCGATCAGGCCCGCGATCCGCCCGCGGGTCAGCACCTTGCCCTTGTCCGGCCGCATCACCCCGTTGATCAGCTTCAGCAGCGTGCTCTTGCCCGACCCGTTGAGCCCCATCAGGCCGACGGCCTCGCCCTGGTCGACGGTGAAGGAGACGTCGTTGACGGCGATGAAGTGCTCCTGCAGCGGCAGCCTGCGCACCGAGGCCACCAGCTTCTGCTTCATCGTGCGGTGGTAGGACATCGTGAACTCCTTCACGACGTGGTCCACCACGATCGACCTCTGGGCCATCAGAGCCGCTCCGGGAACTTCGACTCGAGCCTGCGGAAGACCCGCTGGGCGAAGACCAGGAAGATCACACACGCGATCAGCACGATGATGCCGCGCATCCACATGTCCGGCGGGGCGGTGCGTCCGGCCAGCACGTGCAGCCGATGCTTGTGCTCCACCAGGGAGTACCAGAACAGCTGCTGGAGCAGCACCACGCCGTTGGCGACCGGGTTGGCCATGTAGAGCTGGTAGAAAAGCGGGTGCAGCAGGCCGATGCGCCAGATCCGGCCGAACGGGTACATCATCGGCACCAGGAAGTGCATGAACTGCAGCAACGTGCCGACGATGTTCTGGAAGTCGCGGTAGTAGACGTTGAGCGCGGAGAACAGCACGCCCATGGCCGTGGCGAAGACCGCGATGATCAGGAAGCCGAGCAGGCCCGCCAACACCGCTGACACGGTCAGGTGCCAGCCGGCGATGATGCAGAAGAGGGTCAGCAGCACCGCCTGCGGCAAGGTGTGCAGCGCCGCCACCTCGATCGCCGCGATCGGGAAGACCTCCCGCGGGATCCGCAGCTTCTGCACTAGCGACCGGTTGGTCCAGATCGACCGGGTGCCCTGCGACCACGCCTCGGTGAACAGGTGCACGAAGACGATGCCGGTGAAGAGGTGCAGCGCGAAGTACGGCGTGCCGAGGTGGGTGTGGAAGACGAAGCCGAAGACCAGGTAGTACACCGCGAAGCGCATCGCCGGCTGCACGTAGGACCACAACAGCCCCAGCACCGAGTTGGCATACATCTGCGCGAGCATGCGTCGCGCGATCAAGTGCAGCACGTAGCGCTGGGACAGCGCCTCGACGATGCCGCCGCGCGGCGCCGGTTCGACGAGCTCGGCGTTGACGATCCGCTCCGCCTGGGGGCCCCCCACGGCCTCGACGACCGGCATCGCGTCGGCGTTCTTGCGGACGAGCCTCCTCGCCTTCTTCGCCGCCTTCGCGCGCTCGTCGACCTCGCGGTCGTCGCTGTCGTCGGTGCGCTTGTTCGCCGCGCGCATCAGGTTTGCTCCCGCTTCACTGCGCCCCTCTGAACTCCGCAGGCAGGGCCCCCGCACCCAGCTCGTCGTCGAGCCCCTCGAAGGTCTGCTTCCAGGTCTCCGGCGCCGCCAGGTCCGCCACCGCCTGGCGGTAGCGCTGGGACAGCGCCGGCCACTCGCGGTAGAGCTGTGCGTGCAGCGCCGACGAGCGCCGCATCAGCTCCAGGAACTTGGCGCGATCACGCTTGTACCAGGCAGCCGAGGTCCCGTCGGCGGAGGAGACGATCGAGGAGTCCATCTGGGCCAGACGCCACCAGCGGTGGTCCACGTGCGGCACCAGCGCCTCGGGGTGCTCGGCGGCCAGATCGCGGGGCGTGCGCAGCTGGCGCAGCAGGCTCGCCGCCGCGGTGCGCACCATGCCCACCGGGCCGGTCGGCGCGGAGACCGCCTGGCCGCCGCGCGGCGGCTTCTTGCGCCGGGGCGCCGGGAACGCCTCGAGGTCCTGCACGAGCCGGCTGTCGGTGAAGTGCTGACGCAGCTCACGCAGCTCCTGGAGCCGGTAGGTCATGTCGCGGTGCATGCGCTCGGGGCCGGCGAGCACGTCCTGCAGCGCGAGCAGGATGGTCTCGGCGGTGCTGTACTGCATCGACACCGCACGCTTGGCGAGGTTCTCGAAGCTCTCCAGCACCAGGCGTCCGCCCCGCTCGTACGGCGAGTGCAGCAGCCCGGAGATGACCCGGTTGCGCTGGTGGAAGTACGCCTGCCAGTCGAGGGTGTCGTCCTTCTCCGTCCACGGGACGTGCCAGACCGCGACCCCGGGCAGGGTGACCGTCGGGAAGCCCGCCTCGGCGGCGCGCAGCCCGAACTCGGCATCGTCCCACTTGATGAACATCGGCAGCGACAGGCCGACCTCACGCACCACCCGGGTGGGGATCAGGCACATCCACCAGCCGTTGTAGTCGACGTCGATGCGGCGGTGCAGCCACGACGTGGAGCGCAGTGAGTTGCGGGAGAAGTCGTGGCCGTGGTAGGTGCCCGGCGCCGGGCCCCAGAACCACTTCCACCGTGCCAGCGTCTCGCCGAAGGCGTGCATCACCGTGCGGTCGTACAAGCTGAACATCTGCCCGCCGACGAGGACCGGCTTGCGGGCGAGGTCGGCCATGGCGACGCCCCGGAGGATGCCCTCGAGCTCACAGACCACGTCGTCGTCGAGGAGCAGGACGTAGTCGGAATTGCCTCGGGAAGCGGCCTCGTTCATCGCCCGGGAGAAGCCGCCGGACCCGCCGAGGTTGTCCTGCTGCAGCATCCGGAGCTTGTCACCCAGCGCGGCCGCGGCCTGCGGGAAGCGGGGCTCGTCGTGGACCCGTTGGGTGCCCTGGTCGACGACCACGACCTCGTCGAGGATCGCGAGCACGTCGTCGGCCGTGGCCAGGTTGAGCAGCTGGTCGACGCAGAAGTCCGGCCGGTTGAAGGTGGTGATGCCGATCGAGATGCGGCCCTGGGCGACCTTGTCCGTCTCGAACCCCCAGACCGCCTCCTCCAGCACGAAGGCGGAGTCCTCGGCCTCGATGTCGAACCAGTACCACCCGCCGTCGATGAAGGGCTTCAGCGACAGGTCGAACTCCAGCGTCTGGGTCTCGTCGGTCGAGATGCGCGCGGCCTCGACGCGGAGCACGTGGCCCTTCGCCGTGGAGCGGTAGATGATGAAGTTGCCCTGGCCCCGGACCTTCGCGATCAGGCGCACCGACGCGAAGTCGGTCCACCGCCGCCAGTAGCTGGCCGGGAAGGCATTGAAGTAGGTGGCGAACGTCAGGCGACGGTGCTGGTTGGCCACGGCGTGGCCGGCCTCGGTGATCTCCCCGTAGCCGGCCAGCCCCGGCACGGTCGGCTGCACGGTGACGTCGTTGCTGTCCTCGCTGTCCTCGCTCTCCTGCCCGGAGCCCGACTGCCGGGTGGCGGCGGGCGTGTCGCCGGCACCGAAGCCCGACACGCCGGAGACGTAGAGCGGCCGGACGTCGAGCTCCTGGTCGGCGCGGAGAAGCGTGCGCTGGACGACCCGGAAGCCCACGGAGGCGGACGGCGTCGTCTCGGGGGCAGTCGTCGAGGTTCCAGTCACGGGGGTGCTCACCTGGCTCTCAGGGTTGATGAAGTGAGGGGCACAGGCGCCGGTCGTCGCGAGCGCCGCGCCGTTGTCCCGAAAATACCAGTCCGCGTGGCCGTCTCAGGGCAGCCGGGCGGTGAACTGGCGCACTCGGTCACGCAGCTGGGCCTCCCCGAGGGCCAGGTGCTCCAGGATCGTGTAGCGCCCGGGGCGGGTCTCCGGAGCGGCCGCGAGGGCCTCGAACAGCTGGGCGTCGGTCAGCCCCAGGTCGGCGCCCGAGGTGGGCAGCTCGTGGCGGCGCAGGCACGTCAGCATCGCGGCGAAGGTCTCGTCGTCGCCCCGCAGCGAGGTGGCGATCAGTGCGCCGACCCCGGCCAGCTCCCCGTGGTCGGCAACGCCGGGGAAGAGCTGGTCGACGGCGTGGACGAACTCGTGGCAGGCACCGCTGCACGGCCGCGACGACCCCGCGACAGACATCGCCATCCCGGAGAGCACCAGCGCCTGGGCCAGAGTGACCAGGAAGTCGTCGCTGAGGAGCGAGTCCTCGCGGCGCAGCACCGACTCCGCCGCCGACTGCGCCAGCGCGACGGCCAGCCCGTCGACCGGTTCGGACCGCTCGCGGTGGGCCAGCTGCCAGTCGGCGATGGCGCACAGGTTGCTGACCACGTCGCCGACGCCGGCACGGATCAGCCGGGGCGGGGCGGACCGCACGTAGTCGAGGTCGACCAGCACGGCCAGCGGCATGCTCACGCCGTACGAGCCCTTGCCGTGGCCGTGCAGCAGCGACGCGACCGGTGAGCAGATGCCGTCGTGCGCCAGGTTGGTCGCCACCGCGACCATCGGCACGCCCGCGCGGGTGGCGGCGTACTTGGCCACGTCGAGGGTGCGCCCACCACCGATGCCGACGACGGCGTCGTAGCCGGTGCGGGACAGCGCCTGCTGCAGCTCACCGGCGCAGCCCAGGCTCGCATCGGTCACCGCGAAGAAGTCCGCGTCGGGCATCGAGGGCTGCAGTGTCCGCCAGATCCCCTCCCCCTGCGACGGCCCGACCGCGACCATCACCTTGCCGGTGGTGGAGATGAAGCGGTCCTGCAGGAGCTCGGCGAGGCCGGCCACCGCGCCGGGCCGGATGTCGACGAAGAGGGGACTCGCGAGCATCCTGGCTAGTATCGGCACGCGATCTGCCTTGCCTTCGCGAGGTCGTCCAGGTCGTCGACCTCCACCCAGGAGGTGCCGACGGGGAGAGGCACGACGGACACCGGCGTGCCGCGATCCACCAGCTCCTGGTAGCCGTCCTCGTAGTAGAGGTCGGGATCGCGCTCGAAGGTGGCCTGCAGCGCCGAGGCGAGGCCCTCGACCGCCTCCGCCTCGATCAGGGTGGCGCCGATGTACTCGCCGTCCGCCGAGGCGGGGTCCATCTGCTTGGTGATCCGGGTGACGTGGCCGTCGGCGTCCAGCCGGACCTTCATCTCCTCCTCGGCCAGCCGCTTCTCCCGGTCGACCGCGAGCAGCACACCGGGACCACGGTTGGACAGCAGCGTCTCCTCGACCGCGACCGGGTGGACGGTGTCGCCGTTGACCATCAGCGCGCCATCCGCCATCACCTCGCGGGCCAGCCACATCGAGTAGGCGTTGTTCCAGATCTCCGCGCGGTCGTTGTCGACCAGGCTCAGCCGGACGCCGTGGCGACGCTCGAGCTCGGCCTGCCTGTCGCGGACCGCGTCGGCGGCGTAGCCGACCACGACGGCGACCTCGCGCAGGTCGACGGCTGCGAGGTTGCGCAGGGCGATGTCGAGGATGGTGGTCTCGCCGTCGACGGGCACCAGTGCCTTCGGCAGCGCGTCGGTGTGCGGGCGCAGCCGACGGCCGGCCCCGGCCGCGAGCACCATGCCGATCACCGCGACGTCACTGCTGCAGACACAGCCCCTCCTCCTGCGACCCCCTGGGTGAGGCGCGCGCACAGGCTAGCGCGGACGACTCGTCGCCCCGGACGCCACCCGCGCGGCCCTCGCGCACCGCCGGGGAGCCGCCGGGTGCCGCTGCCGACCGGTCGCCACCGGTAGCATGACGGCCACTTCGCACCGGATGGATGGGCAGGGCATGAACCGCAGGACCAGGACACGGCTACAGAGCGCGCGCGACCGTGCGTCGAAGGTGCGCGCGCGGCTGAGCGGCTTGACCCGCGACCTGGCGGCCGACGTCGACCACCTCTCGGCACGGGTCAGCCAGCTCGAGGAGGAGGTGCAGGAGTCGCGGCGGCTCAACCGTCGGCTCGCGGAGCTCACCGACGTGGTGCAGGAGCTGCTCCTCCCCCTCTCCGAGCGCGACGAGGAGAAGGTGCGCGACCTGCTCGACGGGTACACCGCGCAGCTCTGACGACGCCTTCGAGGTGCGGATCTCCAGGTGCGGAAAGGAGAGCGATGGCGAGCAGGGTGTTCTTCCACATAGGGCTGCCCAAGTCCGGGACCACCTTCCTGCAGACACGGATGTGGCACGACCGCGCGCTGCTGCGAGGCCAGGGCTTCCTCTACCCCGGCCGTGACCGGATGGACCACTTCCATGCCACCCAGGTGGTGCGCGAGCTGGACCACGTGCCCCCTGCCCGCGCGGACTCGTGGGACCGCCTGGTGCGTGCGGTCACCCGCTGGGACGGGCCGGCCATCATCACCCACGAATTCTTCTGCATCGCCACGGCCGAGCAGGCGCGCCGCGCCGTGGCCGACCTGGGCGAGACCGAGGTGCGCGTCGTGGTGACCGCGCGGGACTACCTGCGCCAGTTCCCGGCCGTCTGGCAGGAGGCTCTGAAGATGGGATACGCCGGGCGTCTGGACCCTTTCATGGACCAGACGCTCCGCGAGCGTCCCGACCGCCCGTGGGGGTGGCCGTCGCAGGACCTGCCGGCGGTCCTTCGCCGCTGGGCCGAGGCGGTGCCGATCGACAGGCTGCACGTGGTCACCGTGCCCCCTCCCGAGGCACCCCGCGACCTGCTGTGGCGGCGGTGGTGCGAGCTCACCGGCATCGACAGCAGCGAGTTCCGCCAGGACAGCGCCGTCGTCAACGGCTCCCTGGGCGCCGCCCAGGCAGCGCTCCTCGAACGCGTCGTGCCGCACCTGTCCCCCTCGCTGCACGAGGGCCCGGACCGGCACCGCTGGGTGCGGCAGTACTTCGGGCACGACGTGCTCCGCCGCCAGTCCGGCGAGCGGTTCGGCCTCGACGAGGCCCATGCCGCCGAGCTCCGCCGGCTCGCCATCGACGCCGTCGCGGAGGTGCGCGAGCTGGGCTGCCCGGTCACCGGTGACCTTGCCGAACTGGTGCCTCCGGAGCAGCAGCCCTACCGGGCTCACCCCGACCGGGTGCCCGACGCCGAGGTGCTCGACGTCGCCACGCGCGCGATCGACCAGATGATCCGCGACGTCCGTGACCTCACCGCGGAGCGCAACCAGTGGCGCCGCAAGGCCCGGGAGCTCGAACGGAACCAGGTAGCGGCGGTGCCGCCACCCCCGCCTCCGCGGTCGTCGGTCCGTGCCCGGGGCGTCCACGGGCTGCGGCGACGACTCTTCGCGCGGCCACCCCGCGAGACATCTCCGAAGGACCGACCATGACCCGACCCGAGCCCGGTGCCACCGCCGGCCTGCTGGTGGACGACGAGCAGCTGTGGTTGCCGGAGTCGCTGGACGACGCCTCGACGTACGACGTGATGCTCAACGGTGACCCGGTCTGGTCGATCCAGCCCGGGCGCGACGCCCAGGATCCGGAGGACCCGCGCAGGCTCGTCTGGCCGAAGACCATGCGCCGCCACCTGCGCGGCCGCGCCCGGGTGGCGCTGCGCGACCACCTGAGCGGGCGGTTGGTGGCCGAGACGACGCACGTCTTCGCCGACGCGCCCGACCGCGAGGTCCGGGTCCGCGACGCCGACGGCAGGCCCCTGGTCGTCGACAAGTGGGGACGGATGACCGCTCCCCTGGCCGCCGCCGGTGAGGAGCTCGCCGAGGAGCTGGTCGACCGGTGCCGGGCGCTGATGGCGGCCATCGAGACGGAGGCCGGGCTGCCCGCCTTCGTCTGCTACGGCACCCTGCTGGGGGCGGTCAGGGACGGCCGGTTCATCGCGCACGACAACGACGTCGACCTCGCCTACGCGAGCGCCGAGACGCATCCCGCCGACGTGGTGCTGGAGGGCTACCGGGTCGAGCGGGCCCTGGCGCGGGCCGGGTGGCAGGTGCGCCGGGGGTCCGGCGTCCGGCTGAACGTGCGTCTCACGCTGTCCGACGGTTCGCACCGCTACGTCGACGTCTTCTCCGCTGCCTGGGTGGAGGGACACCTCTACATCCCCAGCGACGTCGGCGCCCCGCTCCCGCGGGCGAGCGTGCTGCCGCTGACGACGGTGCAGCTGCACGGCAGGGCGGTGCCGGCCCCGGCGGACCCGGAACGGCTGCTGGCGACGACGTACGGCGAGTCCTGGCGGGTGCCGGATCCCTCGTTCCGGTACCAGTCGCCGGTGTCGCTGAAGCGGCGCTTCAACGGCTGGTGGGGCGGGCTGAACATCGGCCGGAAGACGTGGGACTCCTTCTCGGGCCCGGCGGTGCGACTGCTGCCCGACGAGCCGACCTCCTTCGGCCGCTGGGTGGCCGGCACCTGGCCTTCTGACCGGCCGATCATCGACCTGGGGGCGGGCACCGGGCGCGACAGCCTGTTCTTCGCCGAGGCGGGGCGGCAGGTCACCGCGTTGGACTACTCGGTGCGCGGGCTCAACCGCAACCTGCGTCGACACCGGGCGAACGCGCGGCGCCTGCCGGTCACGGTCGAGACGATCAACCTCTACGACCTCCGCCCGGTGCTGGCGCTCGGCGCGAGGCTCAGCCGGCAGCCGCAGCCGGCGGACCTCTACGGCCGCTTCCTCCTGCACGCGCTGCACCCGCAGGGCCGGGAGCACGTACTCCGGCTGGCCGCCATGGACCTGCGACGCGGCGGGCACCTCTTCCTGGAGTTCCGCACCGAGAAGGACCGCGACCGGGCGCACACCTTCGACCGCGAGCCACGCTGGTTCCTCCGGCCGGCCGAGGTGCGGGCCGACATCGAGCGTCACGGCGGCAAGGTGCTGCACCAGGAGCAGGGCACCGGCTACGCCGTTCTCGGCGACGAGGACCCGCACGTGTGCCGCATGGTCGCGACCTGGAGCGGTCGCTAGGGTGACGCCGTGACCCCCACGGAGCGCCGCACCCGCCGCAAGGTGTTCATCCACGTGGGAAGCCCCAAGACCGGGACCACCTACCTGCAGAACATCCTCTGGGCCGGCCGCCGGACGGCCGCCGACCAGGGCCTGCTGCTGCCCATGGAGAACTTCGGCGACCACTACCTGGCGAGCCTGGACGTGCGCGGGATCGCGGGCCGGCCCCAGTTCCCGCCGCGGGCGCAGGGCATGTGGAAGAGGGTGGTCGAGGAGGTGGAGGCCTGGCACGGCAACGCCCTGGTCTCCCACGAGCTCTTCGCCGCCGCGCCGAAGGGGCAGGCCGAACGCGCCGTCGCCTCCTTCGGACCCGAGACCGAGGTGCACGTCGTGCTGACCGCCCGCGACCTGTTGCGGCAGCTGCCCGCCGAGTGGCAGGAGCATGTCAAGCACCGCTCGACCCTCACCCTGGACGCCTTCGTCCGCCGGGCGATGAACGACGAACGCGGCAAGATGTGGTTCTGGCGGGTCCAGGACTACGCCGCCGTGCTGCACCGCTGGGGTGACACGCTGCCGCGCGAGCACGTGCACGTCGTCACCGTGCCGCCGCGGGGGGCCGACCCCACTGCCCTGTGGACGCGGTTCGCCTCCCTGCTCGACCTGGAACCGGAAGCCTTCCGGCTCGATGTCGGCCGCGACAACACCTCGCTCGGCCTGGAGCAGGCAGAGCTGCTGCGCCGGGTGAACCAGGAGCTCGGCGACCGGTTGAGCGAGCCGGGCCGGTATCCGCGCATCGTCAAGGAGATCTTCGCCCAGGAGCTGCTCGCCGCGCACAAGGGCAGTCCGCTGCAGGTGGACGAGGAGGCCCAGTCCTTCGCCGTCGCCCGGTCGCGTGAGATCACCGACCGGCTGCGCGCGATGGGCGTCGACGTGGTGGGCGACCTGGCGGAGCTGGTGCCGGACGGGTCCGTGCTCCCCGCACCGGGCGGCTACCAGCAGCCGGAGGTCGACGCGGTGCTGGCCGAGGCCGTGGCCGCGCTGGCCGACGTGCTGGAGCGGATGGCTCGCTTCGGCGGCGACGAGCGCGAGTATCAGCGCCAGCTGCGGCTGATGCAGCAGATGCCGGTGCGCTACGCGCTCCTGCAGGCCAGCAAGCGCCACCCGGCGCTGGCGCGGGCCCGCGAGCTCGTGCTGCGGGCGGTGCGCCGCAGGACGCCGACGACGCTTGCCTGAACCTCAGCGGCGGTGCTGGGGGATGCGGCGCGAGTGCTGGCGCACCAGCTCCCAGTTGAGAAGGTACTTGCGGTAGGCCGAGGGCAGCGCGATGTTCAGCGTCACCTCGTCACCCTTGTTCAGCGAGCCCGCCACCCAGTTCTGCGATCCGGTCATCACCACGCGCGCCGACCGGTTGCCGCGGTAGCTGCCCTTGACCAGGACGTACTTGCCGTGGGTGCGCACGTTGTAGGACCCGTTGCCGTCGAGGTCCCAGCGGCTGTCGTAGAGGTTGATCAGGTGGGCGCGCGCGGCCTTGCTCAGCCGCAGCCGGATGTCCTTGGACGGAGCGCCGTAGATCACCGAGACCGCACACCCGTTGCGGGCCAGCTGGAGCAGCTTCGAGGCGAGGTACCAGCCGCGGGGCCCGGCCCAGTAGAACATCGACACGTTGATCTGGGTGCGGCCGAAGGCGCTGTGGCACCGGATGTGGTCGAGGTCCTGCATCGTCGGGTCGTTGGCCCGGGTCGCGTTGGCCATCGGGAAGAACCGGCTGGTGAACGGCCCGTCGACGACCTGGACCTTGCGGGCGCCGGCCTTGACGTCGTCGGTCATCTGCCGGTGGATCGCGGCGTACGCGCGGAAGGTCTTCGGGCGCTGCTCCATGACGTAGAGGTCGTTCCAGCCGTTGACCGCGCCGCCCTTGTTGAGGTTGGAGGAGCTGACCATGACCACGTTCTTGACCTGCCCGCTGTGGGAGAAGGCGAAGAACTTCGAGTGGTCGTTGGGACCGCTGCCCCGGCAGCTGCCCCGGCACATCAGCGCATAGCTGTGGTCGCGGCCCCAGGTGGCCGGATTGCTGCTGATCGCGCCTCGGTTGTCCCGGTTGAGCACGCGCATCAGCCGCCTGGCCTGGGCGCTCTCGATGGACCTGTCCATCACCACCCGCACCGACACGTGCCGCTTCCGGGCAGCGATGAGCGCGTCCACGCTGGGCTTGTCGTCGAGGAGGAAGGTGGACATGTAGATGACCGGGTGACGGTCCCACGAGGTCGGCCGGATGTGCCAGATCGCGTTGTCGACCGTGCGTACGATGCGGTACTCCTCGGCGTGGCTGCCCCACGGCGTCGGCACGTTGAAGGTCGCCCCGCGCGGCGGCGCGTAGGCGGCACTGGCCGGCCCGACACCGGTCGTGAGCACCAACGTGAGGGCGACGATGAGTCCCCCGAGAGCCTTCACGTGTCTCGCCCCCCACTGCTTGTCGTCGAGAGAACGCCTTGGACCAGGCCGCCGCAGCGTACCAAGGCTCAGTCGTCGATCCCGCCAGAAGCGAGGTCGGCGCCGTCCTCGAAGTGCGGCCGCAGCTTGTTGTCGAACATCGACAGCGCCGACCCGATCGCCATGTGCATGTCGAGGTACTTGTAGGTGCCCAGGCGGCCCCCGAAGAGCACCATCGGCTCGCGACGGGCCAGGTCGCGGTACTTGAGCAGCTTCTCGCGGTCCTCCGCGGTGTTCACCGGGTAGTACGGCTCGTCACCCTTGTCGGCGAACCGGGAGTACTCCCGCATGATCACC
Source organism: Marmoricola sp. (assembly GCA_036518175.1). GTDB lineage: Bacteria > Actinomycetota > Actinomycetes > Propionibacteriales > Nocardioidaceae > Marmoricola. The sequence continues at coordinate 13,417 of DATDNR010000211.1, read as the reverse complement.
GACTTGTCGCTCGGGTAGCTGTCGCGCTCGGGGTGGAAGTGGCGGAACTCGTGGATCCGCGTGAACGGCACGTCCGGGTCCGGGTAGTTCATCACCGAGGTGCCCTGGAAGTCACCGGTGGGGACGACCTCGCGCTCGAAGTCGAGGGTGCGCCACGAGAGCTCGCCCTCGCAGTGGTCGAAGTACTCGTCGACGGGCCCGGTGTAGACGATCGGCACCTTGCCCTTGTACTCCTCCGCCACGTCGAAGAAGTTGGTGTCGAGGCGGACCTCGATGTTCTCGTGGGAGGCCATCCGCTCCAGCCAGGCGGTGTAGCCGTCGACGGGCAGGCCCTCGTAGGTGTCGTTGAAGTAGCGGTTGTTGTAGGTGTAGCGCACCGGCAGCCGCGAGATGATGTCCGCCGACAGCTTCTCGGGATCGGTCTGCCACTGCTTGGCGGTGTAGTGCGCGATGAAGGCCTCGTAGAGCGGACGCCCGATCAGCGACACGCCCTTCTCCACGAAGTTCTCCGGCTCCTTGTCTCCGAGCTCCGACGCCTGCTCCTTGATCAGCGCACGCGCCTCGTCCGGCGAGTAGGCGGCGTCGAAGAACTGGTTGATCGTGCCGAGGTTGATCGGCATCGGGTACACCTGGCCCTTGTGGCTGGTGTACACGCGGTGCTGGTAGCCGGTGAAGTCGGTGAACTGGTTGACGTAGTCCCAGACCCGCTTGTTGGAGGTGTGGAAGAGGTGCGCACCGTAGACGTGCACCTCGATGCCGGTCTCGGGGTCCGGCTCGCTGTAGGCGTTGCCGCCCAGGTGCGAGCGGCGTTCGAGCACCAGCACCCTGAGTCCCAGCTGGCTGGCGCAGCGCTCGGCGATGGTCAGGCCGAAGAATCCGGATCCGACGACCACCAGGTCGGGGCTACTGGCGTTCACGTGCTCTCCTCAGGTGCTGGTGCAGGGCGCGGGTCAGTCTAACGGCGGTGGGATCCCGAGCGGTTCGCGAGCAGCCGCCGGTAGGCGACCCTGCGGACCCCTTCCGGGACGAGTCGGTAGCCGCCGCGGACGGCGACGTTGCGCAGGTACTCCGTACGGGTGGTGATGCCGAGGTCGAGCAGCCGCCGCTGCAGCTCGAGCTCCGAGTGCAGCAGCCGGCGGCCACCACGGCGCGCGTAGGCCCCTTCACCGACCCGGTAGTAGACCAGGGGCTCGGCCAGGTTGGCCGGTACGGCGCCACCGGAGACCATCCGCACGAACAGCAGGTAGTCCTCGAGCAGGTCCAGGTCTGCGTAGCCGCCCGCGGCCACGACGGCCTCGCGGCGGTAGACCACGGTGGGGTGGTTGAAGGGATCCCGGAACCGGATCACCCGGCGGATCTCCTCCTCCCCCACCGGAGGCGTACGGCGACCCACCACGTCGTCGACCGACGCGCCGAACTCCAGGAGCCCCGCACCGACGATGTCCGCGCCGGCCTCGATCAGCGGCAGCTGCCGGGCGAACCGCTCGGGGAAGCTCACGTCATCGGCATCCATCCGGGCGACCACGTCGTGGGAGCAGGCGGCCAGGCCGGCGTCGAGTGCCGGCCCCAGCCCCACGTTGTCGGGCAGCGCAACGTGCTTGACCGGCACCGGGCTGGTCGCCACCAGGTCGGCGATCGTGCCGGCCAGCGGCTCGGGGACCGGGCCGTCCTGCACGAGCACCACCTCGGCCGGCGGCCGGGCCTGCTTCTGCACCGAGGAGGTGAACGCCTCGGTCAGCTGCACCGGGTCGTCACCCGCCCAGGTGCTGATCAGCAGGCTGAAGGGCAGCTCCGAGCCGGTGCCCGCCCTCGTGCCCCGGGCGGCGGCGAGCACCTCGGCGTTCGGCCGCGGTCGGCCGAGCCCGGCCCGCAGCCCACGCAGGAGGGCGCGGGCCAGCCGGGCACGGTCGTGGGAGGCGGCGAAGGTGCGCGTCCAGCGCCGGGCGGTGCTGCCGGCGTAGAGCGCCCGCTCGGGAAGGGCCAGGCCCCGCGAGCGGGTGAACACCCACATCTTGTTGCGCACCTCGTAGAAGAACCGCTCGCCCGGGTCGACGTCGGTCGACCCGAAGGCGCTGGTCTTGTGGACGACCACGCTCGTCGGGCAGTAGAGGCCGGTGTTGCCCCGCAGCAGGCGAGTCGTGTACTCGAAGTCGTCGTTCCAGAGGAAGTAGTCGGCGACCGGCAGGCCGCGCTCGCGCACGGCGTGGGCGTCGCACATCACCGAGACGAACGACGCGGACCGGATCGGCACCGCCCCGACCCGCTCGGCCGCAGCCACCTCCGCCGGCCGGGCGCCCGGCTTGCGGCGAGGCGTGTTCATCGGGTGGTCGCGCCCGTCGCTCCAGACCACCTTGCTGGCCAGCAGCACCGGCCGGGGTGCGCCGTACTGCTGCCAGCAGCGCACCAGCTCCGCGGCCGCGGTCGGTGTCGGCACGGTGTCGTCGTCGAGCAGCCACACGAGGTCGGGCCGGTGCGCGAGCGCCCGCTCGATGCCGGCGGCGAAGCCTCCCGCTCCGCCGGTGTTCACCGCCAGCGACACCACGTCGAGCCCGTGCTCACCGGCCCACGACGACTGCAGCAGCTCGCCGGTGCCGTCGGAGCTGGCGTTGTCGACCACGACGATCGCGGCCGGCTCGTGCGTCTGCGCGCGGAGCGCGGCGACCGACTCCTGCAGCAGGGCCAGCCGGTTCCAGGTCACCACGACGGCGACGACCCGGGGTGCTGGCGGCTGGTGCTGCTCCACGCCCGGCACCCTATGCCAGCCGCCGGAGCGGCTCAGCAGGCGGCGGAGAGGTCACTGGCCTCGTTGGCGGCGTACCCGTCCTGCATGTTGCCGATCGAGCCACCGGTGGTGGCCGCCTGCCGCGGCGCCTGGGCTCGGTGCCGCCGCCTGGGCGCGGTGCCCTCGGAGGCGGCGATCGCCTTCTTCACCATCGCCTGGATCTTGGCGATGTCGGGCCTGCTGGTGTTGATGGCGGGCGGCACGAAGGAGACCGTGCGGATCGGCTGCTGGCGGGCCTTCAGAGCCAGCTGCATGAAGGTGTCCACCTCCGAGCGGGGCACGTCGGTGGTGACCAGGGCCTCGCTCGCCTTGGCGATCTGCTCGAACTTCAACAGCACCGTCTGCGGGCTGAGCTGGTGCAGCATCGCGTTCATCACGCACTTCTGCCGGGCCATCCGCGAGTAGTCGTCCGCAGCCACCCGCGAGCGGGCGAACCACAGCGTCTGGAAGCCGTTGAGCCTGTGCCGGCCGGCGGGGACGTAGCCGGTGATCGGCGCGCCCACACCGCCGATCGGGATCCGGTCGCGGACGTTCAGAGTGACGCCGCCGACGGCGTCGACGAGCTTGCGGAAGCCGGCGAGGTTGACCATCGCGTAGTAGTTGATCTTCAGACCGGTGATGCCCTCGACGGCCTCGGCGGTGGCCTCGACGCCCGGGTTGCGGACGCCCTTGAACAGGCTCTTGTGGTCGGCTGCCCAGGTGGCCAGCGAGTTCAGCTCGCACTCGACGCCGCAGTCGTAGCCGTGGGGGTACTGCTGCGCCATGATCGACCCCTTGACGAAGGGGAAGTTCAACATGTTGCGGGGCAGGCCGAACAGCACCGTGCGGCCGGTCGTCGCGTCGATGCTGGCGATGTTGATGCTGTCGGGCCGCAGGCCCCAGCGGTCGGCGCCGGAGTCGCCGCCCAGGAGCAGGATGTTGAACCGTCCGTCGTGGCTCTGGGTCACCTTGCCGGCCGTGAACATCGCGCCGAGGAAGTCCTTCTGCACCGCCACGACGTGCGAGGCGAAGAGCAGCGACCCCGCCATCGAGAAGCAGAGCACGCCGTTGATGCCCACCACGGCCAGGCGCTGCTGTCGCCGCAGGCTCAACGGCTCGCCGAGGCGCCACGCGTCGACGAAGAGCCACGCCCAGCCCACGGCGAGGACCATCAGCAGGGCCCGCACGGCGTCGAGCACGACGCCGTTGGTGACGAACCAGAAGACGAAGGAGTGCGAGACCAGGCCCGCGAGCACGAGCAGCACGCCCAGCCCCCAGAGCGCGAACCAGGTGCGCAGCGCGATGCGGCCGGTCTCCTTGCGACCGGCCACCAGCTGGGCCGAGCCCGGCAGCACCAGCGTCATCAGCATCAGCGCGACCGCCCGGCGGAACCGGATGCGGGCCGCCGCGGTGCGTCCATCGGGCGTGGGCGGCATGGGCGACCTCTCGTGACGGGGCGGAGGGAAGATCTGCTGCGCCCGCCCAGTATCACCAGTCACACCTGCAACACCGCCCGCGGCGCGCCGGGGAGCGTGAACTCCCGCCCGGTAGCGTTCCGCGCATGGCAGATCGGCCCTCCGGAGAGCAGGGGCACGGCGAGTACGGCTGGCTCTACGGCAACCGCCGCAGGGGCGGTGGCGGCCGGGCCCCCGACGACCCCGAGCCCACGCGCGTGCTGCCCACCAGCCCGCGCCAGACCCGCGACCGCGCCTCCTCCGGCAGTCGGCCGGTGCCGCCGAAGCCGGGCGTGCCGCCGCGCCCCTCGCGGCCCTCGCGGCCGGCACCGGCTCCGGCGCGCCGGCGTTCCCCGCACCGCGTCCGCAACATCGTGCTGGGGCTGGTGGCGCTCTACCTGGTCTTCCTCATCGCCGTGCCGGCGTGGGCATGGACCCGCATCCACAAGGTCGACGCAGACCCCGGCGGCGCCCGGCCTGCCGACCAGCCGGGCACGACGTACCTCCTCGTCGGCAGCGACTCGCGGCGCGGCCTGACGAAGGCGGAGAAGAAGAAGCTCGGCGTGGGCGGGGTCAGCGACACCGGCCAGCGCACCGACACGATCATGCTGCTGCACGTCGGTGCCGGGCCCAACGTGCTGCTGTCGATCCCGCGCGACTCCATCGTCCCGATCCCGGGCCACTCCACGACGAAGATCAACGCCGCCTTCGCGTACGGCGGGCCGAAGCTGCTCGTGAAGACCATCGAGCAGGACACCGGCTTGCGCATCGACCACTACGTCGAAGTGGGCTTCGGGGGCTTCGTCAACGCTGTCGACGCTGTCGGCGGGGTGACCATCTGCCCGCACAGCAACCTCAACGACCGCCGCTCCAACCTGCACATCAAGAAGGGCTGCCAGGAGGTGGACGGGGTGACCGCCCTCGCCTTCTCGCGTGACCGGCACTCCTTCGCCCTCGGTGACGTGCAGCGGGCCGCGAACCAGCGCAAGGTGGTCGGCGCGGTCGGCCACAAGGTCAAGTCGCCGTGGACCTTCCTGAACCCGATCCGCTACTTCCGGCTCAACCAGGCAGCGGTGTCCTCGCTGACGGTGAGCAAGGGCACGAGTCCGGTCGCGCTGGCACGGTTCGCCCTGGCGATGGCGTCCGGCGGGAAGACCTGCACGATGCCGATCAGCGACCTCGCCGTGCACTGGGACCGCACCCGGGCACTGGCCCTGCTCAAGCTGCTCAAGGAGGACCGGGCCGCCGACATCAAGGGCAACCTGTGCACCAAGAGCGGGCTGCCCTGATGAACCCGATGACGGGGCCGCGGCGCTCCTGACCCTTCGAGGTCAGAAGAGCGAGCCGCGGATCTCCCTGCTCAGGCCGGTGAACTCGGCCACCACCGTCGGGCCACAACGCACGGTGACGTCGTACACACCGTCGCGGCCCTCGCGAGTCCGCTCGACGGCGACGGCCTCGAGCACGTCGCCGCGCCGGGTGGGCGCGAGGAAGCGGATCTCCGCACCGGCGGCGACGGTGCTGCGGTTGTAGGAGTTGCAGGCGAAGGCGAAGGCCGTGTCGGCCAGGGTGAAGGTGAAGCCGCCGTGTCCGATCGCGTGGCCGTTGACCATGTCGTCGCGCACGGCCATGCGCACCACCGCCCGGCCCGGGCGCACCTCGACCAGCTCCATGCCGAGGCCCTGGCTCGCGCGGTCCGACGCCCACATCGCCTCCGCGGCGCGGCGCGCGGTCTCCTCGGGAGTCACGCGTGCAGGCTAGCGTCCCAAGTGTGGCGGCGAGCCCGTCCCCGCCCGCCCCGCTGACCTGCGGTTCTCGCCCTGGGATCCCGAATCCGCAGTAGGTTCGGTCGCGGAACTGCTGTCGGGAAGTATCAGGCGCCTCGGGCGACGCCTCCTGCGGGATGTGATGACCATGCACGGCACCACGGGGGACTCCTCGGGCACCTCCTCGACCCCGCGCCGGGGCCAGGAGGCCCTGTGGCGTGACGCCGCGGCCGCCTTTGACCGGTGGCGTGACGGTGAGGAGGACGCGCTCGCCGAGCTGGTCCGGCTGATGAGCCCGGTGCTGTGGCACGTCGTCCGCGCGACCGGGCTCGACAGCGAGGCGGCCGAGGACGTCGTGCAGACGACGTGGCTGCTGCTGGTGCGTTCCGCCGAGGCCGTGCAGGACCCGCAGGCGGTCGGTCGCTGGCTGTGCACCTCGGCCCGCCGGGAGGCGTGGCGTACGGCGCGCACCGCCGGCCGGGTGCGCACGACCGACGACGAGATGCTCGACGCACGTCTCCCGCTGCAGCCCTCACCCGAGCACGAGGTCCTGCTCGACGACGAGCGCACGCGGCTCTGGCAGGCCCTGGGACGGCTTCCCGAACGCTGCCAGAAGCTGCTCCGCATCGTGGCCGTCGAGCCGCGACCCGACTACACCAGCATCTCCGCCGACCTGCAGATGCCGGTCGGCAGCATCGGCCCGACACGGGGACGCTGCCTCGACAAGCTGCGCGCCGAGCTCGCCACCGCAGGAGGCCTCGCATGAGCGGCACCTCCGACGACGCACAGCTGCTCGACGCGCTGCGCGGCCTCTACGACGAGCTCGACCCGCCACCGGCCGACCTCGTCGACGGCGTCCTCGCACGACTGGCCGCCGAGGAGCTCGACGTCGAGCTGCTCGCCCTGGTCGACTCCTCGGAGCTCGCCGGGGCGGTCCGCGGCACCACCGACGCGGCGGACGCCGGCACCGACGAGTCGATGACGCTGGAGTTCGCCGGCGCCTCCTACCGGGTCCTGTTGCGCATCGACACCGTCGACGGCCGCCGTCGGCTCGACGGCTGGGTGGTGCCCGCCGTACCCATGCGGGTCAGCCTGGTCCCCGACACCGAGGGCCCGGTGGCCGACTACGCCGCCGCGAGCAGCACGGCGCCGGACGAGCACGGCCGCTTCGAGTTCGCCGACGTCGCCCACGGCAGGTTCCGCATCTGGTTGCATCCCGAGCCGGCCGGCGACGAGCAGAGCACCCTGCACCCGTTCGCGACGCTCCCGTTCCTGATCTGAAGCGAGGCCTTCATGGAGATCCCTGCCCGGGGCGGTGACGCCCAGCCGCCCCGCCGTCCGCGCGACCGGGCCGACCAGCGCGAACCACAGGTGCCGCCGCCACACCTGCTCCAGCAGGTCGACGGCCGGGTGCTCGACCCGGGCACCGCGCTGGTGGTGAAGGGGGTGCGCCCGCGCTCGACGGTCTACGTCGGCCCGCGGCTCACGATCTCCCGCCAGGGCGACGCGACCCGGCAGTTCGACCAGCTGGCCCTGGTCGCCGACGACCTCGGCTGGGAGCTGAGCAGCCCCGACCTCGACGCCGACGTCCCCGAGCACCGCCGCCGGCTCGGCCTGGTGCGGGTGGAGATCGAGGTGACGGACCAGCGGGCAACGCAGGCGCCCGACGGCTGGGTGCTGCTGCAGCAGGCCAGGGCGCGTTTCGGGGTGGCGGCGATGCGGGGAGTGGGCCTCGACCACGTCGTGACCGTGCGCACCCTCGCAGCCGACCCGTTCCACGACGGCAACCCGTTCCACGACGGCAATCCCTTCCACGACGGCAACCCCTTCCACGACGGCAACCCGGTCGGGCAGGGCGGCTCCGCCGCGGTGGCCAGCTATGCGTTGCCCGGCAGCGGTGGCCACCAGCCGATCGCGTACGTCGGACCGGCTCCGCGGCGCACGCCCGACGAGCAGTTCGTCGGGCGCCGGCCGGTGGTCGCGCTGCTCGACACCGGCTGCGGTGCGCACCCGTGGCTCGACCCCGTGGTGCGCTGCGGCCTCACCCTGGACGGCCGACCGATCGGGTACGACGACGCCGCGACCGACCCCGAGCGCTGGCCCGACCAGGCCGGTGCCCTCGACGGGGGGCTCGACACGCTGGCCGGCCACGGCACCTTCCTGGCCGGCCTGGTGCACCAGGCCTGCCCGGACGCGGACATCGTCGCGTGGCGGATCATGCACTCCGAGGGACCGATCGTGGAGAGCGACCTGGTCGCGGCGCTCGGCGACATCGCGGAGCTGGCCCGCCGCCACCGTGACGGGGAGCAGGGCGGGCACCCGATCGACGTGCTGAACCTGTCGATGGGCTACTACCACGAGACGCCCGAGGACTCGCTGTTCGACCCGACGATGTACGACATCCTCCGGCTCCTGGGCGAGTGCGGCACCGTGGTCGTCTGCTCGGCGGGCAACGACGCGACGGCCCGGCCGATGTTCCCCGCGGCGTTCGCCCCGTGGCTCGACGGGTCCGGCCTCACCCACCCGGAGGCGGACGTCGTGCCGGTGGTCTCGGTCGGCGCGCTGAACCCCAACCTCACCGACGCGCTGTTCAGCAACACCGGTCCCTGGGTCCGCGCCCGCGCGCAGGGAGCAGCCGTGCTGAGCACGACGCCGCCATTCCAAGGCGGCCTCGAGCCGATCGCGCGCACCGAGGCCTACCAGCACCGCCGCGAGTCGATCGACCCGGACGACTACACCGGACGGTTCGCGCTGTGGAGCGGCACCTCCTTCGCGGCGCCCCTCCTGGCGGGGCGCATCGCCGCCGCGCTCGGCGAGATCCCCGCCGACCAGGCCGCCGACGGACGGATTGCGGGCGTCAGGCGTGGCTGGAAGTCTGTGGAAGGGCTGACCGACCTCACGCCATGATGGGGCGTGCCCAGCGCCCAGCAGCTCTACCAGCGCGGTCAGGTCGCGCACCGCAGCGGACGGTACGCCACCGCCCGCCGGCTGCTGTCCGCCGCCCGGGCGCGCTCGACGGACCCTGACCTGGTCGCCCGGATCGAGCTCGCGCTGGGCTACGTCGAGGGCGAGACCGGCGACGCGGACGGTGGCCTGGCCCGGTGCACCGCGGCACTCGGGATCGAGGGCGCCTCGCCACTCACCCGCGGGCTGATCTGGTCGCAGCTGGCCCTGCTGCACATGCGCAGCGGTGAGGAGGAACGGGCCCTCGCCGACTTCGCCGAGGCGCTTCCCCTGCTCGGCGAGGACTCGGAGCACCTGGGCCGGGCGTACCTCAACCGCGGAAACCTCCACCTCCAGCGGCACGACCCGGTGGCGGCGGTGACAGACCTCGAAGCGGCGAGCCGTCACCTGCGTGTCGCCGGCCAGGAGGTGCAGCGCGCCAAGGCCGAGCACAACCTCGGCTATGCCCATCTGCTCACCGGCGACCTGGTCGGAGCGCTCCGGTTGATGGAGTCCGCCGCCCACGTGCTCGCGCCCCTGTCGGCCGTGAATCGGTCTGTCTGCGAGCAGGACCGCGCCGAGGTGCTGCTGGCGGCGGGACGTCCGCGGGAGGCGATCCGGGCGCTGGAGGCGGCGGCCGCGGCCTACGGCAGTCGTCGGCTGCGTCGCTTCCAGGCCGAGTGCGAGCTGGTGCTGGCTCGCACGCTGCTGCCGGAGGATCCGAGGCGGGCCCGGCAGGTCGCGCGACAGTCCGCGCGCCGGTTCCGGTCGCACGGCAGCGAGGGCTGGGCGGTGCGGGCCGACGGGCTCGCCGTCGTCGCGGAGATCGAGACCGGCGCCCGCGCCTCGTCGGTGCTGGCACGCGCCGACGGGCTCGTCGCCGAGCTGCGTGCGGCCGACCACGACCTCGACGCCGACCGGCTCGCCCTGCACGCAGCACGGCTCTCGGTGCGGCGGGGCGAGTGCAGCGACGCAGAGCGCAGGCTGGCGGCGGTGCGCGTCGGACGGCGGACCCCGGTGGACACGCGTCTCCTCGCCCGGGAGGTGCGCGCGGAGCTCGCACGGGCCTCCGGCCGCACCGGCCGGGCACGGCAGCAGGTGCGCACCGGCCTGGCCGACCTGCACGCCTGGCAGGCCGGCTTCGGCAGCCTCGACCTGCAGAGCACGCTGGTCGGACACGGCAACCGCCTCGCCCGCCTGGGCCTCGAGCTGGCCCTCGCCGACGGGTCACCGGGGGTCGTCTTCGAGTGGTCCGAGCGGGCCCGCGCTCTGGCGAGCCGCGTCGGCCCCGTGCGGCCACCGCGCGACCCCCGGCTGGCGGCCGACCTCGCCGAGCTCCGGTCGCTGGCCGACGGCTCCTCCTCACCACGGCTGCGCGAAGAGCTGCGGGAGCGGGTCCGGCAGCAGAGCTGGTACGGCGCCGGCGGTGGCCGCATCGGCGAGCCGGCGGCGTACGACGACCTCCGGGCGGCCCTGCGTCACCACGACGCCGCACTCGTGGCCCACATCGTGCTCGGCGACCGGGTCACCGCGCTGGTGGTGGCAGCAGAGCGTGCTGCGGTGCTGCCCCTCGCGGATTCGGCGGCCGTCCGCGCCCTGCTCGACCGGGTCGCCGTGGACCTCGACCTCGCCGCCTCCCGCAGTGCCGGCCCGATGGCGACGGCCGTGCTCGGGTCGCTGCGTGCCGACCTCGCCCGCGCCGCCGAGCTGCTGGTGCAGCCGCTCCTCGACATCGTCGGTGACTCCCGGCTGGTGCTCACCCCGTCGGCGCTGCTCGCCGGCACGCCGTGGACGCTGCTGCCCGGCCTGGTCGGACGGCCCCTGACCGTGCCCGCCTCCGCGACCCGCTGGCTGGAGCTCGTCGGCCACCCGCTCCCCCGCGACGCGCGGGTCGGGCTGGTCGCCGGACCCGGCGTCCCCCGGGCCGAGCCGGAGGTGGCCCGGGCGGCCGCGCAGTGGTCCGCGGCCGAGGTGCTCCTGGGCGAGAAGGCCACCGCCGCGCAGGTCTCCTCGCTGGCGGAGGGCGTCGACCTGCTGCACGTCGCCGGCCACGGCCACCACTCGCTGGAGAACCCGCTCTTCTCCAGCATCGACCTCGCTGACGGCCCCTGGTTCGGCTACGACGTCGACACGCTCGTCCGCACGCCCGGGGTGGTGGTGCTGTCGGCGTGCGAGCTGGGTCGCGCCTCGGTGCGCTCGGCGGAGGAGACCGTCGGGATGACCGCGGCCTGGCTGCACGCCGGCGCGCGCACTGCGCTCTCCTCCCCCGCCCTGGTGGCCGACGCGGTCGCCGGTGAGGCGCTGGCCGAGTGGCACCGGCTGGTCGCCGCCGGCCTCGCGCCGGCCGACGCGCTGGCCCGGCTCGGCGCGGCCTGGTCGAGGGCCGACGGCGCGCCGCTCCCCTTCGTGTGCTTCGGCGCCGGCTGGTGACGCCGACCGGTCAGTGGTAGTGCGGCGAGGTGCGCCCGAGCAGCCAGGCGTGGAAGAAGCCGCCGAGGCTGCGGTGCAACCGGTGCTCGATCCAGCGCTGGTAGCCCTCGCGGCCGGCGTTGCGGTAGGCGTGCACGGCCGGCCAGGCACGCACCATCGACCAGAACGCGCGCGCGCCCACCTGCTGCCGCAGCTCCTGCCACATCAGCTCGGGCCCGAAGTAGACGTTGGGCGCCGCGAACGGCGTGCGGTGGTAGTGCGCGGGAGGGCCGTACTGCCTGCGGGACTGGCGCTCCGCGGCGACCCGGTAGTGGAGCAGGTCGTGGATCGACACGCGGTAGCGACGCGCGTCGTAGACATCCTGCAGGTAGGTCGCCATCCCCTCGTTCATCCAGACGTCGCGCCAGTCGCGGGGGGTGACGGTGTCGCCGTACCACTGGTGGGCGACCTCGTGCACCAGGTTCTCCCGTGAGACCGTGAAGGTGCCGAGGGTGACCAGCGTCTGGTTCTCCATGCCGTTGTTGTAGCCGGGGACCACGATCACCGACAGCGTCGCGAACGGATAGCGCCCCAGCAGTCTGTCGTCGAACGCCAGCGCCTTGCGCAGGAACCGTGCCTGGCGCAGCGCCCGGGACTTGCCGGTCGGGGTCCAGGTGGTCAGCCGGACCCCGTGCAGCGGCCGGAGCCGGGTCTGGCGGTAGCGGCCGAACTCCGCGGTGATCAGGTACGACGCCGCAGGGCGGTCGAGGTGGAAGCGCGTGACCCGGTCGGTGCCGACCCGTCGGCTGGCGACGAGCCGTCCGTTGGCGACACCGACGCGCGGCGCCGGCACGCGCAGCCGGAAGTCGTAGAACGCCTTGTCCGACGGGTGGTCGTTCACGGCGAACCACGTGCCGGCGCCGGTCGGCTCGTCGTTGGTGAAGACGTCGCCGCCGGTGGTCTGGAACATCCCGTTGGCGTTGCGCTGGTCCTCCGGAGCGCGCGCTGCCGCGGGGCGGGTGGAGTAGCGCACCCGCAGCTCGTGCACGGACCCCCGGGCGGCCTGGTGGCCGACCACGAGGGTTCCCCGGGGGTGGGTGTAGCCGACCGGGTGCCCGTCGAGACGCACGTCGGTGACCTGCACGGCGTGCGCGAGCGAGAGCCGCAGGTCGGGCGTGGCCCTGGCCGCCCGGAAGCGCAGCACCTCATCCCCGACCAGCCGGCCCTGCCCGGGCACCCACCGCAGCCCGAGTCGGTAGTGCAGGGCATCGACCGCCGGGTGGGAGGGCGCCGGGTAGACGCTGTCGCGCACCGGGTGGCTGGTCGCCGCGCACCAGCGGGTCGGGACGCGGGGGGTCGGACAGCCGTGCGCCTGGGCCACGGTGGGCAGGGCGGTCGCCACGAGGGCGGCGGCGCCCGCCACCGCCCCGAGCAGGTGGTGTCTGCGCATGGGCGCAACCTAGGCCATCGACGTCCCGGCCGGGGGCGGTCCCAGCCGACGGACTCCGCGGGGAAATGTCGCGCTGCACAAGTAGTTGCGTCCAGCATGTATCAGGGCAGCCGGATCATGCTCCTGGAGGGTGAACGGTCCGGTGGACCTGGCGGGCCGCCGACACTCTTCGGGGGAAGCGTCGGCGGCCCGTCTCCTGCCCACCCTCAACGGACCAGGACCGCCACCACGACCGACCCCCACTCACGTCCGACTGCTGAACGTGACCTTGCCGGAGGGTCCGGTCTTCAGCTGGTAGCGGGCGTCGTGGGCGATGGTGTGGTGCCGGGGACAGAGCATCACCGCGTCGTCGACGTTGGTGCGGCCGCCGCGGGACCAGGGCGTCTGGTGGTGCACGTGGCACATCCCCGGCGGCCAGTCACAGCCGTCCGCGGCACAGCCGCCGTCGCGCAGCCCGATCACCACCCGCTGGGCCCGGGTGTGGAACCGCCGGGCCCGACCCACGTCCAGCGGCTCGGACCTGCCGCCGAGCACCACCGGGATGATCCCCGCTTCACAGGCCAGCCGCCGCGCTTGCGCGGCCGAGATCCGTTCCCCGGTGTCCAGGCCGGCCGCGGTCTCGGCGCCCAGCAGC
>DATDNR010000210.1:0-2067 GCA_036518175.1 Marmoricola sp. | reverse complement strand
CGCGAAGGACCCGTTCCTCGCCGACAGCGTGGCGTCGAACCCGTACGCCGCGGAGCTGTCTCCCCGGCAGCGTGCGATCGTCGACCTCGCGCTCCTCGTCGCCCGGGAGTCGGAGGCGCTCACCGACGACGACCTCGAGGCTGCTCGGGCCGCCGGGCTCAGCGACGAGGAGATCTGGGACGTCGGTGCGATCGCCGCGCTCTTCGCACTGTCCAACCGGATGGCGCACCTGACCGCGCTGGTGCCCAACCCGGAGTTCCACCTGATGGGCCGCACGCCGCGCTGAGCCGACTCAGCCGGCGAGGGCGTCCAGCTGCGCCATGTCGTCGTCGGTGAGACTGAAGCCGGCCACGTCGGCGTTGGACCGGATGCGCTCGGCGTGCACGGACTTGGGGATCACCACCACCTGGTGCTGCAGGTGCCACCGGATGATCACCTGGGCCGGCGTGCGGTCGAGGCGCTCCCCGATCTGCACGATCGTCGGGTGGTTCAGGGTGCCCCCGCGCAGCGCGCTGTAGCCCTCGAGCACGATGTCGCGGTCGCGGTGCTCGGCGAGGGTGGTGGCGTCGTACAGCAGCGGGCTCCACTCGATCTGGTTCACAGCGGGGGCGACGCCGGCCGCCTTGGTGACCTCGTCGACCAGGGCGATGTCGAAGTTGCTGACCCCGACCTCACGGGCCAGGCCCGACTCGCGGGCCTCGACGAACGCGTTCCACATGTCGGTGTTGACGCGCCCGTCGCCCGGCCAGTGGATGAGCCACAGGTCGACGTGGTCGGTCTGCAGGGCGTCGAGGCTCTGCCGGAGGGTGTCGAGCTCCTGGCCGGCTCGGTCGGGTGGGCACTTGGTCGTCACGAAAACCTCGTCGCGCGGTACGCCGCTCTCCGCGAGGGCGCGGCCGACCTCACGCTCGTTGCCGTAGACCGTTGCGGTGTCGAGATGACGGTAGCCAGCCTCGAGCGCCGTGGACGTCGCGCGGAATGCATCCTCGCCCTTGATCTGCCAGGTGCCGAAGCCGAGCAGCGGCATCCGGCCGCCCTGGCTGAGCGTCAACGTGTCGTCGGGGAGCTGGAGCGGAGTGTCGGTCATGTCGCGATGCTAGTCAGCAGGGACCAAGGACCCGGTTGCCTCATCGCTGCCCGACCCGGACAAGGTGTGATATCGGGGGGACTGGGCACGGGAGCCGTATGTGGAGGATCTGGACGGCCCTGGTGTGCATGGCCTTCGTGCTCCCTGCGGCGGCCTACGTCGCCGGTCTCGCTGCGGGTCCGGTCAGGCCGGGTCCGACAGCGCCGCACTCGGCCGCCGTCGGCTGGACGAGCGCGCTGCACCCGGCGCGGGCCGGGAGCTCCCGGCATTCAGCGTCCACGACCCAGCTGGTGGCCGAGCGTGCCAGCCGGCTGCGCCCCGGGAGCCGCGCTCGGCACCCGTGACGCTCTCCGATGAGGGTGCCGCGCAGCCTCACCTCATCGCTGGTGCGGAGCAGCCGTGTCGTCGATGAAGTTGCCGTAGTGGCCGTTGTGCGGCCCGTTCCGGTAGGGCCGATAGCAGACGCGGCTGTCGCCGTTCGCGTCGACAGCGTCGAAGGCCGCCAACGCCAGGTCGGCGTCGGGCAGCTGGCTGACGTCGCTCCGGGTCATCAACGTGTAGTCGGACGGGCAGACGCCGACCGGCGGGGTGGCGCTGGCGATGCCCGGTGACGTCAGGACGGCCAGCGGCAGGCACAGGACGAGGCAGATTCTTCTGGGGCGCATGGGTCTCCTCGGGCGGGCGTGGTCGAGACGCTAACCGGCGCTTCAGTGCGCCACCAGATGCTCGGCGTCGTAGATGCGACGTAGATGGGTAGTGGTACGGGCAGGCCCTGTCGATGGGCGTGGGCACGCGGGACTTGAAGTGGCAGCCATTCGAGTCATCGGGCTGTCCACACCTGCGCGCGCCCGGGCGACATTGTCGGCGCGACAGGCTAGACTCGAACACATGTTCGACGTAGACGCCGCGCCACTCCCCGGGGCCTCCGGCACCGGCCTGAGTGCTGCCGACGTGCGCACTCTGGCGCACGACCTGGTGGC
>DATDNR010000209.1:0-5550 GCA_036518175.1 Marmoricola sp. | reverse complement strand
GTGGTCGACGACGCGATCGCCGGCTCCGATGCTCCGGCGACGGCGAAGGTGCTGGCCGGCGCGATCCGCAAGCTGGGGAACGTCGACCTGGTGATGTGCGGCATGGCGTCGACCGACGGCTCGATGTCGGTGGTGCCCGCGATGCTGGCCGAGCTGCTCGACCTGCCGCAGGTGACGTTCGGGTCGGTCGTGGAGTCGCAGGGCAACGAGTTCCGCATCAAGCGTGACGGCGAGAACGCCACCGAGGTGATCGGAGCGACCGCGCCGCTGGTGCTGTCGGTGACCGACCAGTCGGGTGAGGCGCGCTACCCGTCCTTCAAGGGGATCATGGCGGCGAAGAAGAAGCCGGTGGAGACCTGGAGCCTGTCCGACATCGGTGTGGACGCCGGCGAGGTCGGGGCCGACGCCGCGTGGACGGCCGTGGAGTCCACCGAGGCCCGGCCGCCGCGCAGCAAGGGCGAGGTCGTCACCGACGAGGACGGGGCGGGCGCCAAGGCGCTGGTCGACTTCCTCGCGTCGAAGAAGTTCATCTGAGGCCCCGAGGAGCGATCGAACATGTCTGAAGTCCTGGTTCTCGTCGACCATGTCGACGGTGCGGTGCGCAAGCCGACCTATGAGCTGTTGACCATCGCCAAGCGCCTCGGTGAGCCCAGCGCGGTCTTCATCGGGGGTGGCGACAAGGCCGACGCGGTCACCGAGGCGGTCAAGAAGTACGGCGCCGAGAAGGTCTACGTCGTCGACGACAGCGAGATCAAGGGTTATCTCGTCGCCCCGAAGGCCGAGGTGCTCGCCCAGCTGGTGGAGCAGGCCTCTCCGGCCGCGGTGCTGGTGCCGGCGACCATCGAGGGCAAGGAGATCGCCGGCCGGCTGGCGATCAAGACCTCCTCGGGCCTGATCACCGACGCGACCGACGTACAGGCCGGTGAGGGCGGCCCGGTGACCACCCAGAGCGTCTTCGCGGGCAACTACACGGTGACCGCGAAGGTCACGAAGGGCACCCCGATCATCGCGGTCAAGCCGAACGCCGCGGCGCCCGAGGAGGCTGCCGGTGCGGGCACCGTCGAGAAGGTGACCCCGACCATCTCCGACGCCGCGAAGAAGGCCAAGGTCGTCGCCTCACAGCCACGGCAGGCCTCCGGTCGTCCGGAGCTGACCGAGGCCGCGATCGTGGTCGCGGGCGGGCGCGGCACCGGCGGCAACTTCGAGCCGATCGAGGCTCTGGCCGACTCCCTCGGCGCCGCGGTCGGTGCGTCCCGCGCGGTCGTCGACTCGGGCTGGAAGCCGCACGCCTTCCAGATCGGCCAGACCGGCAAGGTGGTCTCTCCGCAGCTCTACGTGGCGGCCGGCATCTCCGGTGCCATCCAGCACCGCGCCGGCATGCAGACCTCCAAGACCATCATCGCGGTCAACAAGGACGAGGAGGCGCCGATCTTCGAGCTCGTCGACTTCGGCGTCGTCGGTGACCTGCACGCGGTGCTCCCGACCGCGACCGAGGAGATCACCAAGCGCAAGGGCTGAGCCCGACCTGTCAGGCGGCCCCGCGACCCGACGGTCGCGGGGCCGCTGGCATCTGCGAAGTGACCGCGCGGGGTGGTCCTGGTCACGGCCGGCCCGTGCTGCCCGCGGAGGCCAGGGCGGGCCGCTACGGTGGCGGCCATGCGCGTCGATCGGAAGCTCGTCGGCGCGTTCGTCCTTGTGCTGCTGGTGATCTGCCTGCTCCTCACCGCCGACCGGGTGCTCGCGCCCCCGAGCACCGTGGCGGTGATCGCGATGACGTTCGTGCCCTGGGCGCTGCCCGGTTACGGCCTGGCGCTGCTCCTCGCCCTCGGACTGCGCCGTCGCAAGGCCGAGCGACCGCCCGCCCGCGGCAGGCGGGACCTCAAGCCGGTCGGCCGCAGATCCCGGCTGTGGTCGACGGTGGCGGTGATCGCCTTCCTGGGGGCGGCGCTGCACGCAGGCTGGCTGGCTCCGGCGTACGTCGGCACCCACCCGTCGCAGGAGCCGTCCCTGACCGTGCTCCAGCTCAACACCCGGTTCGGCGAGGCTGCACCGGCCGAGGTTGTGCAGCTCGCCCGATCGCGCTCTGCCGACGTCGTGGTGCTGGAGGAGCTCGACCCCGCCGCCGCATCACGGCTCCGCGGGGCCGGGCTCGGCAAGGTGCTGCCGCACTGGGTCGGCGACGCCCACCAGGGCACGATGATCTACTCCCGCTGGCCGCTGCGGCACGCGCGGCAGCTGCCGGTCAGCAAGGGCGCCGTGCTCGTGCAGGTCGCTGCGCCCAGGCCGTTCTGGGTGATCGGGCTGCACACCACGCAGCCTGCGGTGAGCACCACCACCACCTGGGCGCACGACCTGCGGGAGGCACGCATCGTGGCTCGCCGGCAGAGCGGCCCCGGCCTCGTCGTCGGGGACCTCAACGCCACCCTGGACCACGCCCCGGTGCGCCTGCTGCTCCAGTCGGGCCTGCGCGATGCCGCCGAGGCCGGGGACGCCGGCTGGCAACCCACCTGGCCGAGCTCCGGTGGGGGGCGACCGCTGGGTGTCCCGATGCCGTTCAGCCTCTTCGCGCTCGACCACGTGCTGGTGACGAGGCACATCGGGGTGGTGGCGACGAGGACGCTGACCGTCGACGGCACCGACCACAAGGCCCTGGTGGCGAGCCTGGTGCGCTGACCGCACCGACTCCGATCCCGCACAGGCGGGATGGTGGCGGGTGCTGCTCGCGACCGGTTGCGACAACTCCGCACAGGCGCAGTCCGCGTGCCCGCCCAGCCACGCCGTAGGCTGTGACGGTCATGAGCGTCTACCTCGACCACGCGGCGAACACGCCGATGCACCCCGGGGCGGCGGCGGCGATGACCGCCCAGCTCGGCCGCGTGGGCAACGCGTCGTCACTGCACGCGTCTGGCCGTGACGCGCGCCGGGTGGTGGAGGAGTCGCGCGAGACGATCGCGCGGGCGCTCGGCTGCCGACCGGGTGAGGTGGTCTTCACCTCCGGTGGCACCGAGGCCGACAACCTCGCCGTGAAGGGCCTCTACTGGTCGCGTCACGCCGAGGACCCGCGACGCCGCCGGGTGATCAGCACGGCGATCGAGCACCACGCCGTCCTCGACCCGCTGCACTGGCTGGCGCGGGAGGAGGACGCCGAGGTCGTGCTGGTCGCCGTGGACCGCACCGGTCGCCTCGACCTCGAGGCCTTCCGTGCCGCGGTCGAGCTCGATCCCGCCGCGGTCGCGCTGGTGACGGTGATGTGGGCCAACAACGAGGTCGGCACGGTGCAGCCGCTGGCCGACGTCGTCGAGATCGCGCACGCGCACGGCATCCCGGTGCACACCGACGCGGTCCAGGCGGTGGGACAGCTGCCGGTCGACTTCGCGGCCTCCGACGTCGACGCGATGACGGTGACCGGCCACAAGCTCGGCGGTCCGTACGGCGTCGGCGCCCTCGTCGTCCGCCGTGAGGTCCAGCTGGCCGCGCTGCTGCACGGCGGCGGCCAGGAGCGTGACGTCCGCTCCGGCACGCTGGACACGCCCGCGATCGCCGGGTTCGCAGCCGCCTGTGAGGAGGCGGTCAAGCTGCGCACGGAGCTCGCCGACCGGCTCGCCGGCCTCGCCGACGAGCTGGCTGCCGGTGTGCTCGAGGCGGTGCCCGACGCGGTGCGCAACGGGGACCCCGAGGCCGGGCCCGACCACCGGCTGCCGGGCATCGTGCACCTGACCTTCCCCGGCTGCGAGGGCGACTCGCTGCTGATGCTGCTCGACGCGCGGGGCATCGAGTGCTCGACGGGCTCGGCGTGCAACGCCGGCGTACCCCAGGCCTCCCACGTGCTGCTGGCGATGGGCTCCGACGAGGAGCTGGCCCGCGCGTCGCTGCGCTTCTCCCTCGGCCACACCAGCACCGCCGCCGACGTGGCCGCGGTGGTGGAGGCGATCGGGCCGGTCGTCGAGCGTGCCCGCGCCGCGGGTCTGACCAGCCAGGCAGGGCGCGCGTCGTGAGGGTGATCGCTGCCATGTCCGGCGGCGTGGACTCGGCGGTCGCGGCTGCCCGGGCCAGGGACGCCGGTCACGACGTCACCGGGATCCACCTCGCGCTCTCGCGCAACCCGCAGTCCTACCGCACCGGCGCCCGCGGCTGCTGCACGATCGAGGACGCCAACGACGCCCGCCGTGCCGCCGACGTGATCGGCATCCCGTTCTACGTCTGGGACCTCAGCGACCGGTTCCACGACGACGTGGTCGCGAACTTCCTCGGCGAGTACGCCGCCGGCCGCACCCCGAACCCGTGCCTGCGCTGCAACGAGAAGATCAAGTTCGCCGCGGTGCTCGACCGGGCGCTCGCGCTGGGCTTCGACGCGGTCGCCACCGGCCACTACGCGCAGCTGGCCGCCGGCGCCGGCGGCACGGTCGAGCTGCACCGTGCGGTCGACGCGGGCAAGGACCAGTCCTACGTGCTCGGCGTGCTCACCCAGGAGCAGCTCGCGCACTCGCTCTTCCCGCTGGGCGACACTCCCAAGCCCGCCGTGCGGGCCGAGGCCGCCGACCGGGGGTTGCAGGTCGCGCAGAAGCCCGACAGCCATGACATCTGCTTCATCAGCGACGGCGACACCGGCGGTTGGCTGGGGGAGAAACTTCCCGAGCACGGCTACGACGCCAATCGCGGCGGGACGATCGTCGATGAGCAGACCGGGGAGGTGCTCGGCCGGCACGAGGGGTCGTGGCGCTTCACGGTCGGGCAGCGCAAGGGTCTGCGCATCGGGACGCCGGCACCGGACGGCCGCCCGCGCTACGTGCTCGACATCGAGCCGGTCTCCGGCACGGTCACCGTGGGGCCGCGGGAGTCCCTCGGCGTCTCACGGCTCTCATGCATCCGTCCGCTGTGGTGCGGCACCGCGCTGGCGACGCCGCTGGAGGCCACGGTGCAGCTGCGCGCCCACGGGGGCGAGCACCGGGCGGTCGTCGTACCCTCCCTCGACGGGTTCGAGGTCGATCTCCGCGACCCCGCCTCCGGTGTCGCGCCGGGCCAGGCATGCGTGGTGTACGACGGCACCCGGGTGGTCGGCTCCGGCACGATCGCCGCCACCGGCCGCTGAGCCGGCCGCTGAGCCGGCCGCTGAGTGGCCCGCTTCACCGCCGTACAGCAGAGCGTCCTGCGGGGTGGTTGCTGGGGCGACCGCCGTGCAGGACGTTGCGGGGGGTGTCCTGCGGAGCGGTTGCTGGGGCGACCGCCGTGCAGGACGTTGCGGGGGAGGTCCTGCGCAGTGGTTGCTGGGGCGACCACCTCGCAGGACGCTGCAGACTCACGACTCCGCCGACTCGACCGCCCGCTCCGGAGCAGAGACCGTGATCTTCTTCGGCTCGGCACCGGCGTAGACACCGGTGACGCGCACGCTCAGCACACCGGCGTCGTACGTCGCGGAGACGTCCTCGGCGGTCACGTGCGACGGCAGGGCGAAGCTGCGCTCGAAGCTGCCGTAGCGGATCTCGCGCAGGTGCCGACCGTCGGTCTCCTCGGTGCGCTCGCGCGGCTCCCCGCGGATCACCAGCCCGCCGG
>DATDNR010000208.1:0-3857 GCA_036518175.1 Marmoricola sp. | reverse complement strand
CGACGTCGAGCTGAGCTCGGAGACAGACGTTCCACTAGGCAGCACGGATGTGGCCGCCCGGATGTCTCCTCCCCGTCTGCGACAGCGGGACGTGGGCGTGGGTGTGTACGCGCCGTCCGCCCGACCCGAGGAAGGGGTCGGGCGGACGAAGTGTGCCGGGGCAGCCGGTTCCTCACATCTGCTCCAGGGGGATCACGCATGACACGCACCACCCAGCTCGGGCTGCCCAAGCACGCAGAGGAGATCCTCACCGAGGGATCAGCCGACGTCGTGCTGCTCGCGCGCGAGCTGCTCCGCGAGCCGCACTGGCCGCTGCGTGCCGCCTACGAGCTCGGCGAGACCGACACCGATCTCTGGCCGGTGCGTACCGGCGAGCGGCTCGCTAGGCGCAGCGATCTGCGGCCGCAGAGGGCCTCTTGGGCCCCGGTGGCGCGTACGCCGGGGCTTCGGCCGGCTCGCGCGGTGAGCGTGCCGACCGTTCGACGGCGCCTGCCGGCGGGCGTGCGCCACTGCGCTCGGCGCCGACGCCTGCGGTGACCACGAGACCGACCCCGAGCACGGCGACGAGGCTGGGCACCTGCCCGAGCGCCGCGAACCCGATGACCAGCGCGAAGCCCGGCTCGAGTGCCATCAGGGTGCCGAAGGCACCGGTGGTGAGCCGGCGCAGCGCGAGCATCTCCAGCGCGAACGGGACGACGGGAAGCAGCACCGCCAGCCCGAGCCCGTAGAGGAGGAGCTGCGGGGTCAGGCGGGGGACGACCTCGTGCCCGACCAGCAGCGTTGCGACCACTGCGGCGACCGGCATCGAGATCGCCAGTCCGCCGATGCCACTGACGGCGTCGCCGATCTTCTGGGTGAGCAGGATGTAGGCCGCCCAGCAGGCGGCGGCGCCGAGCGCGAACGCGACGCCGACCGCATCGACGGTGCCGCTCCAGGGCTGGGTCAGGCACAGCACCCCACCGGCGGCGACCAGCGCCCACGCCCGGGCCAGGCCACGGCTCCGGGTGACGGCCACGCCGAGTGGACCGAGGAACTCGCAGGCGCTCGCCGTGCCCAGGGGCAGCCGGGTCAGCGCCGCCATGAAGAGCAGCGTCACACCGGCCGTGACCACGCCGAGCGCGGCGCCGGCCGGCAGCGTCCGACGGCTGAACATCGCCGGCCGGGGCCGCACGATGACGAGCATGAGCACGCCCGCCCAGGACAGCCGCAGCCAGGCGGCGCCTGCAGCGCCGACCTGGCCGATCAGGCCGACCGAGGCGGCGAGACCGAGTTGGACGCAGAGCATGGAGACCAGCGCCATCGAGGCGCCGGCACGGGCCGAGGAGCGGGACATGCCTCCCAGTCAACGCGGCAAGATCGTTCGCGTCCACGTGAATCTGCTGGACATATCGTTCACGATCGTTGAACAATCGCCAGGTGGACCTGCGCAGGCTCCGGATGCTCCTGGAGCTCTCCCGGCTCGGATCGATGCACGAGGTCGCGGTCGAGCTGAGCACCACGACGTCGAGCGTCTCCCAGGCCATCGCCGCGCTCGCCCGCGAGGTGGGCACCCCGCTCGTCGAGCCCGAGGGACGGCGGGTCCGCCTGACCCCGGCAGGCCACCGCCTGGCCGAGCACGCAGTCGCCATCCTCGCGTCGGTCGAGGCAGCCCAGCGCGCGCTGGACCCGTCGGCGGAGCCCGCCGGCGTGCTCCGCGTGGCCGGATTCGCCACCGCTGTCCGGCGCTCGCTCCTCCCGGCGATGGACGAGCTCGCCGGTGCCCATCCCGGCATCGAGGTGCAGCTGCGCGAGCACGAGCCGCCCGAGGCGCTGGAGCTGCTGAACCGCGACGACGTGGACCTCGCCCTGACCTACGACTACGACCTCGCGCCCGCCTCCTGGCGGAGCGATCACGACACGACCAGGCTGTGGGAGGCCGAGTGGGGCCTCGGCGTCCCGGCCCGCGAGCCCGCACGACCGTTCGCGGCGTACGCCGAACGGGACTGGATCGTCAACTCCCGCCACACCGCCGACGAGCAGGTGCTGCGCACGCTGGCGTCCATGGCCGGCTTCGTGCCCCGGGTCGTGCACCGTGTCGACGCGCTGGAGCTCGTCGACGACCTGGTCATCGCCGGCCGTGGGGTCGCACTGCTGCCGGCGGACCGCAGGCCACGGCGCGGCGTGACCGTGCGGCCGCTCACCGGACCCAGCGCGCGGCTGCGCGCCTACGCGGTGACGCGCCGTGGCCGGGAACGGTGGCCGCCGCTGCGCGCCCTGCTCGATCGGCTGACCGCGCGATGACGGCCGCCGAGCCTCGCCGGCCGGGCGGCTAGCGCATCACCTTGTACAGGTCGACGACGCGCTCCTCCGGCGGCGTCGGGAAGCCGCCCTCGATGCCGGCCTGCATCCGCGGCATCAGGATCTCGTCGCGGAACTTCTCCCAGCTCGCCTGTGACTCGTGCACGGCCATGATGGTCCAGCCACCCTCGGAGGGACCCGCGGCGTGGAAGATCTGCCCCTCGGGGAGCTGGTCGGGGCCGGGGTGGACGGCCGCGAGCGAGGCCTCGTACTGCTCCTTCGTGCCACCGGGGAAGTGGTGGATGATCCCGTAGCTCATGTGCGGCCTCCGAATCTCTTGCCCTGCCTCCGACCGTAGCCACGGGTGGACCCGCGCGACATAGCCCCAACAGACGGGGCCGGCTCCCACCTGGGTACGCCGCTCAACGGTCGAGGTCGGCCAACACCCCGCCGATCGTCTCGATGCTGTCGGCCGTGATCGGGTCCAGCACCAGCTGCAGGTGCGTGGCGCCGGCGGCGGCCAGTCCTCGCACATGGTCGGCGAGGTCGTCGGGCGTGACGGTCGCGACGTCGGCGTCGTACGTCTCCCCCATCAGGCGGCCGTGGCCGCCCGGCAGCGTGACCAGGACGGCGGCCGTCGCCGCCACGTCGCGCCCCTCGGGCATAGCTGCATCGACCTCACCCTTGATCTGCGCGAACCGCTCGACCGAGTTGCCGTAGATGCTCCACCAGACGTTCCAGGAGTCCACGACCGGCAGCCCGATGCCCAGCATCCGCGGGCTGTTGGACCCCAGCATGATCGGCGGTCCTCCCGGGCGGACCGGGCGGGGGTCCAGCACGCAGTCGTCGACGTCGTAGTACCGGCCGTGGAACGTCGTGCGCCCTTCCCGCAACAGTGGCGCGATGATCGCCAGCGCCTCGGCGAAACGCGAGACGCGGCGGTCGTAGGGAAGGCCGAAGGCGTCGAACTCGCGACGGTTCCAGCCCGCACCGAGGCCCACGATGAGCCTGCCCTGCGAGATCGCGTCCACCGTGGCGGCCTGCTTGGCCAGCATCGCCGGCGCGTGGAAGCTCGTCGACGCCACCAGCGGTCCGATCTGCACGCGTTCGGTGGCCGCCGCGATCGCAGCCAGCGTCGTCCACGCCTCGTACGGTCCCCGGGTCGAGCCGTCCGGCAGGTCGTAGAGCAGGTGGTCGCCCACCCAGACCGAGTCGAAGCCGGCCTGCTCGGCTCGCCTCGCCATGTCCAAATACTCCGGCCACGGCACGCGCCGCTCCACCTCGGGCAGCTGGACTCCGATCCTGCACGGGCGCGTCATGCCGCCACCCTAGGGACCGCCCCGCTGGCCGGGGCTTACGCCCTCTACCGCAAGGGCCTAGGACCCTACGGAGTCCACACCCCGCAGGGCGACGCTGGAAGTGCGGCAGCCACACCACCGGAGAGGCGAAGACGATGACCAAGAAGGTACTCGTGCTGGGCGGCAACTTCGCCGGGCTCACGGTGGCCCTGGCGCTGCGCCACGAGCTCGGCCACCAACAGGGCCGGGAGGTCGACATCACGCTCGTGTCGCCCACCGACC
>DATDNR010000207.1:0-13680 GCA_036518175.1 Marmoricola sp. | reverse complement strand
GGCAGATGGTGAAGCCGGGCGTCGCGTGATTCGTGCGGTGTGCTGGCTCGGGGGAGGTGCGCGATTTGCGCCGGTGCGGGATTTCGTGCGGTGTGCCGGCTCGGGGGAGGTGCGGGATTGCGCCTGTGCGGGATTCGTGCGGTGTGCTGGCTCGGGGGAGGTGCGCGATGTGCGCCTGTGCGGGATTCGTGCGGTGTGCTGGCTCGGGGGAGGTGCGCGATTTGCGCCTGTGCGGGATTCGTGCGGTGTGCTGGCGCGGGGAGGCGCGCGATGTGCGCCTGTGCGGGATTCGTGCGGTGTGCTGGCTCGGGGGAGGTGCGCGATCACGCCTGCGCGGGATTCGTGCAGTGTGCTGGCTCGGGGAGGCGCGGGATTGCGCCTGTGCGGAGTTCGTGCGGCACGCCGGGTCAGGGGAGGAGCGGGATTCCGCCTGTGCGGGATTCGTGCGGTGGGCTGGCGCGGGGGGCGCGCGATTTTGCGCCTGTGCGGGATCGAGTCGGTACGCCGGGTCAGTCGGCCGGTGCGCCCTGGGCGGCAGCCTCCTCCTGGCGCGCCGCCACGGCCGCGGACTGCTGGCGCAGCTCGACGTGCGGCATCAGCAGCAGCACGAGGAAGGCGAACGCGGCGAAGATACCGGCCCAGAGGAAGACGCTGGACATCGAGTCGGCGAAGCCGACCTTGAACGGGTGCGCCAGCACCGGCGCCATCCGGTCGATCACCGAGGAGTCGCTCTGCACCTGGGCGAAGATGCCGCCCCCCTGGCTGTGGTGCTGCAGTGACTGCACCACCGCCCGGTTGACCGGGTCGTGCAGCACCCGCGGGCTGCGCATCGCCTCCTGGAAGGCGGGGTCCTGGGCCGCCGTCGCGAACGCGGTGCGCATGTTGCCGCCGACGGTGCTGAACAGCAGGGACAGGAAGGCCGCCACGCCGATGGTGCCGCCGATCTGGCGGAAGAACGTCGCCGAGCTCGTCGCGACCCCGATGGCGCGGGGAGGGACGGCGTTCTGGACGATCAGCATCAGCGGCTGCATGCAGTTGCCGAGCCCCAGACCGAGCAGCAGCATGAAGAGCATCACCACCCACAGCGGGGTGTCCGCGGTGATCGTCGACAGCAGGAACATCGCGACCGTGGCCACCGCGGAACCGACGATCGGGAAGCCGCGGATCCGTCCCGTGCGGGAGGTGATGATGCCGGAGACCATCGCCGCGGACATCATCCCGACGACCATCGGCAGCATCATGAAGCCGGACTTCATCGGTGACGCGCCGTGCACGATCTGCATGTACTGCGGCAGGATCATCATCGCGCCGAACATCGACATGCCGATGATCACGCTGGCCGCGATGGTGACCGCGGCGGCACGGATCCGGAAGATGCGCAGCGGGATCAGGGCGGCGGAGCCGAGGCGCGCCTCGATCACGACGAACGCGGCCAGCGCCACACCTCCGATGGTGTAGCAGACGAGCGCGCGCCCGGAGCTCCAGCCCCAGGCCTGGCCCTGCTCGGCGACGATGAGCAGCGGGGTCAGCCCCACCATCAGCGCGAGTGCACCCCACCAGTCGATCCGGGCCTGCCGGCGGACGGTGTGCAGGTGCAGCGTCCGCTCGACGACGAACAGGGCGGCGATGCCGATGGGCACGTTGACCAGGAAGACCCAGCGCCAGCCGGTGATGCCCGCGATCGACGGCGCCTGCGCGAAGAGGCCGCCGATCACCGGGCCCAGCACGCTGGAGGTGGCGAAGACGGCCATGAAGTAGCCGGTGTACTTCGCCCGCTCGCGAGGCGGCACCAGGTCGCCGATGATCGCCAGCGCCAGCGTGAAGAGGCCGCCGGCGCCGATGCCCTGGAAGGCGCGGCAGCCGGCCAGCATGTACATCGACGTCGAGAACGAGCAGGCCGCCGAACCGAGCACGAAGACGGTGATCGCGAAGAGGAAGAGCTTCTTGCGCCCGAAGAGGTCGCCGACCTTGCCGTAGATGGGAGTCGCGACCGTCGAGGTGATCAGGTACGCCGTGGTCACCCACGCCTGGATCGACAGACCGTTGAGGTCGTCGGCGATCGTCCGGATCGCCGTGCTCACGATCGTCTGGTCGAGGGCCGCCAGGAACATCCCGAGCACCAGGCCCGAGAGGATCGTCAGGATCTGGCGATGGGTGTACTCCCCCGACTCCGCGGGGCCCGGGGATCCGGCGTCCTGGGCAGCCTCCGTGGTCACCGGACGATCCTACGTGGCTCCCGGATGGCCTCGATGCCGCTGACCGCTCCGCCGTCCCGGGACTGCGCGGGATGGGCTCGCCGACCGGTGGGTAACTTGGCCTGCATGGACCCGTCGCCGCAACACCAGTCCCAGCAGCGCGTCCACGCCTTCACCGACGACGCCCTCGGTGAACACGACGCCGTCGGGCTGGTCGAGGAGCTGCGGGCCGGGCGGGTCTCGGCGCGGGAGGTGGTGGACGCCGCGATCGCCCGCACCGAGAAGCTCCAGCCGATGCTCGCCGGGCTCGCCTGCGAGGACTTCGCCCGCGCCCGACGCCTGGCGGCGGAGGGGCGTGCCGGGTTCTTCGCCGGAGTGCCCACCTTCGTCAAGGACAACGCCGACGTCGCCGGGCTCCCCACCCAGCAGGGCACGAAGGCGTTCGTCGGAGAGCCGGTCGCGCAGCACGGTGAGTGGGCGGAGGCGTTCCTCGGCACCGGCCTGGTCGCCCTGGGCAAGACCCGGCTGTCGGAGTTCGGGTTCAGCGCCAGCGCGGAGTTCACCGACGAGGAGCCGGTGCACAACCCGTGGGACACGGCGTACTCCTCCGGTGCTTCCTCGGCAGGCTCCGCCGTCTTCGTCGCGGCCGGCGTGGTGCCGATCGCGCACGCCAACGACGGCGGCGGCTCGATCCGGATCCCGGCCGCGTGCAACGGCCTGGTGGGCCTGAAGCCGACCCGCGGGCGGACACCGGGGGACCGGAGGAACCGGCAGATGCCCGTGCGCATCGTGGCCGACGGCGTGGTCACCCGTAGTGTGCGGGACACCGCCGCCTTCCTCCGCGAGATCGAGCGCTCGCGACCGAAGCTGTCGCTGCCGCCGGTCGGGGACATCCGGGGTCCCGGGCGCCGGCGGCTGCGCATCGCGATGGCGACCGAGTCACCCTCGGGCCGCGGCACCGACGCCGCGACGCGGGCGACGGTGCTGCAGACGGGGCAGCTGCTGGCGTCGCTGGGCCACCACGTGGAGGAGGTCGAGCCGCCCGTGCCCGCCTCCTTCATCGGCGACTTCCTCGACTACTGGAGCATGCTGGCGGCGGCGCTCACCGCGGGGGGCCGGCACGCCTTCGGACCGACCTTCGACCGGACCCGCACCGACAACCTCACCCAGGGCCTGGCCCGGCATGCGCGCCGGCACCTCTGGCGGCTGCCGCTGGCGATCGCCCGGCTGCGCCGCTCCCACCTCGCCACGCGCCGCTTCTTCGAGTCCTACGACGCGGTGCTCACCCCGGTGCTGGCCCGTACGACGCCGCGGCTTGGCTGGCTGGACCCCAACCAGCCGTACGAGGTGCTGATCGAGAACCTCCTGGACTGGGTGGCCTTCACGCCGCTGCAGAACGCCACCGGCGATCCGGCGATCGCGCTGCCGATGGGAGCCGACGAGCAGGGGATGCCGATCGGGGTCCAGCTCGGTGCCGGCCGCGGACGCGAGGCCCGGCTGCTCGAGCTGGCCTACGAGCTGGAGGAGGCCCGGCCCTTCCGGAGGATCCAGGCCGACGCCTGAGCCCGGGGACAGCGGCGCCTGAGCGCGAGGCGCCGAGCGGCCGCGACGCGGTCAGCCCCAGATCTCCTGCGCGGTCTCGACGACCAGGGCCAGCTTGGCCTTCTCCTGGTCCTCCGTCAGCACGTTGCCCTCCACGGTCGAGGAGAAGCCGCACTGCGGGGAGAGGCACAGCTGCTCGAGCGGGACGAACCGGCTGGCCTCCTCCACCCGCCGCTTGAGGGTGTCCTTGTCCTCGAGCCGGCCGCGTTTGGTGGTGACCAGCCCGAGCACGACCTGCTTGCCCTCGGGCACGTAGCGCAGCGGCTCGAAGCCACCCGAGCGCTCGTCGTCGTACTCGAGGAAGAACCCGTCGACGTCGAGCTGGCCGAAGAGCGCCTCGGCCACGAAGTCGTAGCTGCCACTGGCGGCCCACGACGAGCGGAAGTTGCCGCGACACATGTGCGTGGTCACCCTCATGTCCGCCGGGCGGTCCTTGATGGCGGCGTTGATGTTGCGGATGTACTGCTCGTGGATGTGCTCGGCGTCGCTTCCCTGCGAGGCCACCAGCTTCCGCTGCTCCGGGTCGTTGAGGTAGGCCAGGCTGGTGTCGTCGAGCTGGAGGTAGCGGCAGCCCAGCTCGCCGAGGCGCCGGACCTCCTCGGCGTAGGCGGCGACGAGGTCGGCCCAGAAGGCGTCCATCTCGGGGTAGACGCGCTGGTCGATGGCGGCGCGGCCGCCGCGGTAGTGGACCATGCTCGGCGAGGGGATGGTCAGCTTCGGCGTCATCCCGTCCGGGGCGTGCTCGCGGAGGAACGTGAACGCGTCGGCGAAGATGGTCTCGCGAAGGCCCACGCGGTCGTGCACGGCCAGCGCGGCCGACTCGAAGTCGAGGTCGCCCTCGGGGTTGTGGAAGTGCACCTGCAGCATCTCGTCGGTGCGGTCGATGCCGGCGAGGGCGTAGATGAAGTCCATGTGCCACGAGGTCCGCCGGAACTCGCCGTCGGTCACCGTCTGCAGCCCGGCGTCGCGCTGCAGCGCGATGACCTGCTCGATCGCCCGGTCCTCCGCCTCCCGCAGCTCCTCGTCGGCGACCTCGCCGGCCGCGTGGCGCGCCCGGGCGTCGAGCAGCTCGCGTGGTCGCAGCAGGCTGCCCACGTGGTCGCCGCGGAAGGGCGGGGTCTCGCGCCAGGTGGCACCCGTGGCCTCGTCGCTCATGCTGCCTCCTCCTCGTCCTCGACGCCGTGCCCGGCCGCGACCTCCTCGCCCTCGGCGACCGGCCCGGGCGGGGTGCCGTCACCGAACGGGCGCCCGCCGAGCTGCTCCCGGTGGTGCGCGGTCAGCCAGCCGCTCAGCTCGGGGCCCCTGGGCACCACCTGCGTCGGGTTGATGTCGCTGTGCACGCAGTAGTAGTGCTGCTTGATCTGGACGAAGTCGATGGTGTCACCGAAGCCGGGGGTCTGGAACAGGTCGCGGGCGTAGCCCCACAGCGCCGGCATCTCGCTGAGCTTGTTGCGGTTGCACTTGAAGTGGCCGTGGTAGACGGCGTCGAAGCGCGCCAGCGTGGTGAAGAGGCGTACGTCGGCCTCGGTGATCGTCTCGCCCATCAGGAAGCGTCGGCGGGCCAGCCGGTCCTCCAGCCAGTCCAGGGCCGCGAAGAGGCGGTCGTAGGAGCGTTCGTAGCTGCGTTGCGACCCTGCGAACCCGCAGCGGTAGACCCCGTTGTTGACGTCGGTGTAGACGCGCTCCATCACCTCCTCCATCTCGTCGCGCACCTCCTCCGGCCATAGGTCCGGGGCGCCGGCACGGTGGTGGCGGCGCCACTCGGTGGAGAAGTCGTGGGTGATCGACGGGAAGTCGTTGGTGACCACCTGCCCCGACGGGACGTCGACGACGGCCGGCACGGTGATCCCCTTGGAGTAGTCGGGGAACCGGGCCAGGTAGGCCTCCTGGAGCCGTTCGATCCCGAGCACCGGGTCACGACCGCCCGGGTCGAGGTCGAAGGTCCACGACCGCTCGTCGTGGGTCGGCCCGCACAGGCCCATCGAGATCACGTCCTCGAGTCCCAGCAGACGCCGGACGATGATGCTCCTGTTCGCCCAGGGGCAGGCGCGCGCCGCGACCAGCCGGTACCTCCCCGGCTCGACCGGCCAGGGCGCCGCGGGGTCGTCGACGACGCGGTCGGCGATGTAGTCGGTGTCGCGGTCGTAGTCTCCGCTGGTCACGTAGCCGTGCTCCGCCATGCATCCCCCATACCCGACGGGCTCCGGACAACGCGTGTCCCGATCACGGCGCCGGGGGTGCGCACTCGATTTCACCGATCACGGCGCGCCTGTGTATCCTTCACGTCGGCCCGAGTTGGCCGCGCCCCTTTAGCTCAGTCGGCAGAGCGTCTCCATGGTAAGGAGAAGGTCTACGGTTCGATTCCGTAAAGGGGCTCTGGGTGCCGCGCACGGCCGGGAATGCCGGCAGTGTGTGCGGTGTTCCTCGTGGCGGGGTAGCTCAGGCGGTTAGAGCACACGACTCATAATCGTGGTGTCGCGGGTTCGATTCCCGCCCCCGCTACTGCACAGCGACACGCTCGGCCCGCCAGGCCGACAGGGTCCGACCGGGGCCCGACGATGCAAGGAAGAAGGCAGCCGTGGCCAGCAAGACCTCAGACGTCCGCCCGAAGATCACCCTCGCCTGCGTGGAGTGCAAGGAGCGGAACTACATCACCAAGAAGAACCGCCGCAACGACCCCGACCGGCTCGAGCTGAAGAAGTTCTGCCCGCGCTGCCGGACCCACACGGCGCACCGCGAGACCCGCTGAGGTCCCGCGCCCCGACGACGCACAGGAGCGGCTCCCTTCGGGGGCCGCTCCTGTCGCATCCCGGGGCTCTGCTCACCGCCCTGCCGGTACGGCGACCCGTCCCGGCTCGGGCGCCGGACGCCGATGCGCCGACCGTCCGGGCAGGAGCAGCAGCAGCAGGCCTGCGGCGGCCCAGCAGCCGAGCACGAGCAGCGGCCCGGCCGAACCGTTGCCGTCGAAGAAGGCGGTCGAGCGGAGCGCGGATGCCGCCGCGCCGGGTGGGAGCAGCTGGCCCAGGGTGCTCCAGCCGGCCGGGAGCAGCTCCGGCGCCGACATCGCGCCCGACAGCGGCACGCCCAGCAGCAGCATGGTGGCGGCGCCCAGCCCCAGCCCGGGGAGGCCGGCCAGCCGGTGCAGGCCCAGCAGCGCCGCTCCGACGGCGGTGATGCCGAGTGCGATCACGGCCGCCTCGGCGATCCATGCTCCGGCCAGCGCCCCGAGCCACGAGTCGAGCACGCCAGTGGTCGCCGCCCCGGCGAGCACGGCGACCGCCACGAGAGCCACCGGTCGACGTCGCCGGTCCGTCACCGCGAGGGCGAGCAGGGCGCCGGTGAGGATGCCCCCGATCACCAGCGGCACCGTGGCCAGCGCGAACACCGCTCCGTGTGGATCGGCGGCGGGCAGCGGTGCCACGTCGGTGATCTTCGGAGCGCTCCCGCCAGCGCCGGTCTCGGCGGCGGCGGTGAGCCCCTGGGCGACCGCCGGTGAGGCGGCCGACGCGACCAGCAGCTCCGGTGGCCGGCCCGGGCCGGCGGGCGGCACCAGGCCCGCGTAGGCGGCACGGTGCCGGATCTGCGCGACGACCGCGTGGCGGTCGCCGACCGGCGTGACGTCGACCGCGTCCGGGCCGAGCGCTCGGTCGAGCTGCGCCTGCACCTGGTGCGCCGCCCGGGGCGGGCCAGCCACGGCCACCGGCAGGTGGTGCGGAGCCAGTCGGGAGGTCGGCCACGCGAACGCGACCACCAGGGCGCTGATCAGCAGGACAAGGGCGGCAACGGGGGCCCAGGGGGAGTGTGGACGGGTCATGACAACTCCAAAAAGAATGATCGTTCTGTATGACCTACGGTGCGCCCGCACGCCGCCGTTGTCAAGAACGATCGTTCTGTTTAGGGTCGTCCCCGTGCCCAGGATCAGCGCCGAGACCCGCGAAGCACGCCGGCAGCACCTGCTCTCCGCCGCCGTCCGCTGCGTGGCCCGTGAGGGCTTCCACCAGACGACGATGGCCCACGTCATCGCGGAGTCGGGCATGTCCGCCGGTGCCGTCTACGGCTACTTCAAGGGCAAGCACGAGCTGATCCGGGCGATCGCCGACTCGGTCCTCGGTGACCTGACCGGGCGGCTCGCCGTCCTGGCCGCACGCGAGCCCGCCCTGGCGCCCCTCGACGCGCTCGAGGTGGTGCTGGACCGCCTCGAGGAGCTCCTCACCGCGGGGGACGACGGCGGCAACGTGCCGCGGGTGGCGGTGCAGGCGTGGGCCGAGGCCGGCCGTGACCCGCAGGTCGCGGCGATCGTCCGCGAGCGGCTCGAGCAGCTGCACGCCGCCTGGCGCACGGTGCTGGTGCACGCCCGCGAGTCCGGCGCGCTCGCCGCCGACGCCGACGTCGAGACGCTCGCCCAGGTCCTCGTCAGCACGATGATGGGCTTCCTGCAGCAGCGGTTGCTGCTCGACGGGCTGCGCCCGCCCGGGTACGTCGCCGGACTGCGCGAGCTCCGCTGCTAGCGTTCCGGGCATGGCTGTCCAGGCAACCCTCGCGGGCAGGACGTTCCCGCCGACGGCGCCGTACGACGTGACCGCGGAGCGGGTGGCCGAGTTCGCCGCCGCGACCGGCACGCCGTACGCCGACGGCGACCCGGCGCCGGCGACCTTCCCGATCGTGGTCGCCTTCGCCGCGATGCAGCAGCTGATGACCGACCCCGAGGTCGGCATCGAGCTGCACCACGTCGTGCACGGCGAGCAGCGCTTCGCCTACGAGCGGCCGGTGCGCGTGGGTGACCGCCTCACCGCGGAGCTCACCGTCGACTCGCTGCGCCAGATCGGGGGCGCCGACATCATCGGCACCAGCAGCGCGGTGCGTGACTCCGACGGTTCGCTCGTCTGCACGGCCAGGGCGGTGCTCGTGCACAAGGCCGGGGACGAGGAGGGCGAGCAGTGACCTCCTGGACCGAGGGCGCCGAGCTGCCCGTCCGGGCCTTCCGCGTGACCCGCGCCGACCTGGTGCGCTACGCGGGCGCGAGCGGCGACCGCAACCCGATCCACTGGTCGGACAGGGTCGCCCGCTCGGTCGGGCTCCCGGGCGTGATCGCCCACGGGATGTACACCCTCGCCCTCGCCGCCAGCGCGGTGGACAGCTGGGCCGGTGCCCCGGGCCGCGTCCGCGAGCTCGGCGCGAAGTTCACCCGCCCGGTCGTGGTCCCCGACGACGACAGCGGTGCCGAGGTCGTGGTCACCGGCACCGTGCGCGCGGTGCAGGCCGACCCGGCGGGGCGGCTGGTCACGGTGGCGATGACGGTGACGAGCGGGGAGGAGAAGGTGCTCGGCATGCCGAAGGCCTCCTTCCTCGTCGAGACGGACGAGGAAGGCCGTGGCTGAGCTGCTCGCGGCGCACACGACGCTGCGGGTGGGCGGGCCGGCGAGCGAGTTCATCGAGGCCCATGACGAGGCCACGCTCGTCTCGGCCGTCGCGGAGGCCGACCGGCGTGGAGTGCCCGTGCTGGTGCTCGGCGGGGGCTCGAACCTGCTGGTGGCCGACGACGGCTTCGACGGCCGGGTGGTCGCGGTCCGCACGAGCGGGGTGGCCGCCGACGTCGATGCCTGCGGTGGTGCGCTGGTCCGGGTCGCCGCCGGCGAGCCGTGGGACCCGTTCGTGGCTCGGGCGGTGGCCAGCGGCTGGATCGGCGTGGAGGCCCTGTCGGGGATCCCCGGGTCGGTCGGCGCCACACCCATCCAGAACGTCGGTGCCTACGGCCAGGAGGTCGCGCAGACGGTGGCCAGCGTCCGGTGCTGGGACCGTGTCGACGGCGCCGTGCGGACCTTCGCCGCGTCCGAGTGCGGCTTCGGCTACCGGACCAGCCGGTTCAAGCAGCAGCCCGGCCGGTTCGTGGTGCTCGAGGTCGCCTTCCAGCTCCGCCTCGGGGAGCTCGCTGCCCCGGTGGCCTATGCCGAGCTGGCCCGCAGGCTGGCCGTCGACGTCGGCGACCGGGTGCCGATGGCCGACGTGCGCGACGCCGTGCTGGCGCTGCGCCGGGGCAAGGGCATGGTGCTCGATCCCGAGGACCACGACACCTGGAGCGCCGGCTCGTTCTTCACCAACCCCGTGCTCGACCCGGCGGACCTGCCCGAGGGGGCACCGGCGTGGCCGCAGCCTGATGGCCGGGTCAAGACGAGCGCGGCCTGGCTGATCGACCACGCCGGTTTCGCACGCGGGTACGGCGACACCCGGGCGCGCCTCTCCACCAAGCACCCGCTGGCCCTGACCAACCGGGGATCGGCCGGCGCCGCGGACCTGCTCGCGCTGGCCCGGGAGGTGCGCGACGGCGTCCGGGCCAGGTTCGGCGTGGAGCTGGTCAACGAACCGGTGCTGGTCGGCTGCACGCTCTGAGCCCGCGATCGGCCCGGCTCAGACGGCCTTGCCGCGCGGTGTGCTGACCGGGAAGTTGGCGGCGGCCAGCAGCACGACCGCCAGCACCAGCACGATCACCAGCACGACCAGCAGCACGCTGCCGATGATGCCCATCACCATCCCCGCCTGGGCCGCGGACTCGCCTCCGAGCCGGCCCGCGGAGGCGCGGATCTCCCGCAGGGCGCGGTGACCGATCACCCAGGCGAAGGGGGAGACCAGCAGGGTCAGGCCGCAGAAGAACGGTGCCCCGGCGACACCGGTGATGCCGAGCACCAGCGCCAGGGTCGCCCGGGGATGGTTCGGCACCACGGCGGCGACCTGGGGGTAGCTGGGCGGTGCCGCCTGACCCGCCGGGGGGTAGTCGGCGGCGGGCCGGCCGAACGGCGGCGGTGCGTAGGGATGGCCCGGGTGCGCGGCGCCGTACGGGCCCGGGTACGGCGGCTGCTGACCCGGCGGTGGCCCGGCGGGAGGCGGCGGCGTCGGCTGCGGCTCCTCGCCCGGGTGGTCGCTCATGGGCTCATCATTCCAGCGGCGAGGCCAACCAGGCGTCGATCTGCGCCAGCCAGCGTGCCTTGTCCTGCTCGCACGCCCGGGAGGCGAGCACCGAGCAGCGGGCCAGCGCCGCCAGCGTCGCGTCGTCGAGGTGGTGAGCGGCCCGCATGGTGGCGTACTGCCCGGTGAGCCGGGAGCCGAACAGCAGCGGGTCGTCGGCTCCGAGCGCCACCGTCGCGCCCGCGGCGAGGAGCTCCGGCAGCGGCACCGACACGGGGTCGGAGTAGACACCGAGCGCCACGTTCGACACCGGGCAGACCTCGAGGGCCACGCCCCGCTCGACGATCCGATCGAGGAGCTGCGGGTCCTCGACGGCGCGGATGCCGTGCCCCAGCCGCCCGGCGCGGAGCGCGTCGAGGCAGGTGCGCACCGACTCCGGCCCGAGCAGCTCACCGCCGTGCGGGTCGAGCAGCAGGCCGGCGCGCTCGGCGATCCGGAAGGCCGGGGCGAAGTCGGCGGTGCTGCCGCGGCGCTCGTCGTTGGAGAGCCCGAACCCGATGACCCCGCGCCCGGCGTACTGCGCCGCCAGCCGAGCCAGCGTGCGGGCGTCGAGCGGGTGCCGGGTGCGGTTGGCGGCGATGATCACCGCCATCCCGATGCCGACCTCCTGCGAGGCGCGCGCGACCGCGTCGAGCACCAGGTCGGTGAACGCGGTGATCCCGCCGAACCGGGAGGCATAGCCGCTCGGGTCGACCTGGATCTCGAGCCACCGGGAGCCGTCGGCCCGGTCGTCCTCGGCCGCCTCGCGGACCAGCCGGCGGACGTCCTCCTCGGTGCGCAGCACCGAGCGCGCCACGTCGTAGAGCCGCTGGAACCGGAACCAGCCCTTCTCGTCGGTCGCCGAGAGCCGCGGCGGCCAGTCCTCCACCAGGGCGTCGGGCAGGTGGATGCCGTCACGCCTGGCCAGCTCGAGCAGGGTCGTGTGCCGCATCGAGCCGGTGAAGTGCAGGTGCAGGTGCGCCTTGGGCAGCGCCGCGAGGTCGCGCCCGGTCGCCGGCACGGCGCTCAGGCGAAGAGCTTCTGAAGGCGGGTGATGCCCTCGACCAGGTCGTCATCGCCGAGCGCGTAGGACAGCCGGAGGTACCCGGGCGAACCGAACGCCTCGCCGGGCACGACGGCCACCTCCGCCTTCTCGAGGATGTACTCCGCGAGCTCGGCGGAGGAGTCGATGCGACGGCCGTCGTACTCCTTGCCGAGCAGGCCCTGGACCTGGGGGTAGGCGTAGAACGCGCCCTCGGGGGTGGGGCAGAGGACCCCGTGGATCTCGTTGAGCATGGAGACGATCGTCCGGCGGCGCCGGTCGAAGGCCTGCTTCATCTCGGCCACCGCGGAGAGGTCACCCGAGACCGCCGCCAGGGCGGCGCGCTGGGCGACGTTGGAGACGTTCGAGGTCGCGTGCGACTGCAGGTTGGTGGCCGCCTTCACCACGTCGGTCGGCCCGATCACCCAGCCGACCCGCCAGCCCGTCATCGCGTACGTCTTGGCGACGCCGTTGACCACGATGCACCGGTCGGCGAGCTCGGGCACCAGCACCGGCATCGACCCGGTCTGCACGTCGTCGTACACCAGGTGCTCGTAGATCTCGTCGGCGACGACCCACAGGTCGTGCTCCAGCGCCCACGCGCCGATCGCGCGGATCTCCTCAGCGGTGTAGACGGCACCGGTGGGGTTCGACGGCGAGTTGAACAGCAGTGCTGTGGTCCGGTCGGTGCGAGCGGCCTCGAGCTGGTCGACGGTGACCTTGTAGTCCTGCGTCTCGTCGGCGAGCACCTCCACGGGCACGCCACCGGCCAGCCTGATCGCCTCGGGGTAGGTGGTCCAGTACGGCGCGGGCAGCAGCACCTCGTCACCGGGATCGGTGACCGTGGCGAAGGCCCCGTAGATCGCGTGCTTGCCGCCGTTGGTGACCAGCACCTGGGCCGGTTCGACGACGTAGCCACTGTCGCGGCGGGTCTTCTCGGCGATCGCCTTCTTCAGCTCGGGGAGCCCCCCGGCGGGGGTGTAGCGGTGGTTCTTCGGGTCGCGGCAGGCCTCCACGGCGGCCTCCACGACGTAGTCCGGGGTGGGGAAGTCGGGCTCGCCGGCCCCGAAGCCGATCACCGGCCGCCCCTCCGCCTTCAGCGCCTTCGCCTTCGCGTCGACCTTGAGTGTCGCCGACTCGCTGATGGCGCCGACGAGCGCCGAGATCCTGGGCGTCTGGCGGGAGGCGTTGGTCATGGCCCCATCGTAGTGGTGGCCGGGTCGGTTCGACTTGTCCTCCGGTTGCCACGTACACTGCTTGCTTGGTGGTTCTCACCATTGATCGCCATGCCCGGAAGACTGTTGTCTCCGCGTGCTGGTCGTTCGAGGGAGTCCGCCGTAGGGCACTAGCTCAACTGGCAGAGCATCGGTCTCCAAAACCGAAGGTTGGGGGTTCAAGTCCCTCGTGCCCTGCGAAGCAAGGAAGCGCAGCACGGACTGCGCAGCGACCAGCACAGGCCAGGAAGAAGGAACGACGTGTCGGAGAGCTCCTCGGTCCGGTCCCGCAAGCCGCGGGAGCGGACGAGCCCGGTCACGTTCTACCGCCAGGTGGTGGCCGAGCTGCGCAAGGTCGTGTGGCCGAGCCAGCAGCAGCTGGTCACCTACTTCATCGTGGTGATGGTGTTCGTGGTGATCCTGGTCGCCTACGTCTCGCTGCTCGACCTCGGCTTCGGCAAGTTGGTCTTCGCAGTGTTCGGCGGGGGCTCGGGCGGCAACGGCTGACCGGCTGCGCCGGACCCCACCGCAGACCAGATCTTTCAAGGACAGTGACGGAGTAATCGTGTCGCAGCAGTACGACGAGTCGCCGGAGACCGCCGCCCAGGATCCCTTCGCGAACGCCCCCGAGGCGACCGGTGACGAGCTGACCGCCTCCCCGGCCGTCGAGGAGCCCGAGGCCGCCGAG
>DATDNR010000206.1:0-12394 GCA_036518175.1 Marmoricola sp. | reverse complement strand
CGCGCGGAGGCGATCATCAAGGCTCGCGAGGCGGGGTTCGGGCGGGGGTAGGGGTCCGTCGGGATACCCGGCCGACCGGGTATCCCAGCACATGTCAGGGTTTGCAACCCCTGACAAGCGGCAGAAGTGCCTCGTCGGTGGGGCTGGTGTGGCTCCTGGGGCGATCGAAGCGGAGCCGGTCGCAGCCCTGACGCGAATTAGGGGTTGTGAGCATGTGCGGCCTAAACTGGCGTGTCGGCCCAACTCGGGTCTGTTTCGCGGTGCCTCGCGGCTGCCCGGATCACCACTTTCGCTCCAGCGACTCGTGCGTGCGCCCGGGAAGAGGTCCGTGCGACGGCCGCGAGAGGTCCACCCGGGTCCGAGCGTACGACGAGTCGTGCGTGAGACCGGGAGGTTCCCGGGTCGACGGTAGATGACCGGCCGACAGATAGCGGAGGACATGCCGAAAAAAGAAGGTGTGATCGAGATCGAGGGCACCGTCGTCGAGGCTCTCCCGAACGCCATGTTCCGGGTCGAGCTGAGCAACGGTCACAAGGTCCTGGCCCACATCAGCGGCAAGATGCGCCAGCACTACATCCGGATCCTCCCCGAGGACCGCGTGGTGGTGGAGCTCTCGCCGTACGACCTCACGCGGGGTCGGATCGTCTACCGGTACAAGTAAGCGTCCAGCCGACAAGAAAGGGCTGACATGAAGGTCAACCCGAGCGTCAAGAAGATCTGTGACAAGTGCAAGGTGATCCGTCGCCACGGCCGCGTCATGGTGATCTGCGAGAACCCCCGCCACAAGCAGCGTCAGGGCTGAGCCCCGGCGCGGTCCTCGCGCCTGCAGCACAACTGAACAACGCCAGAACGTGATCGCTAGGTCTCCCCGGGCCGTGCCCGTGGGACTCCAACCACCTCCGGTGCGGATGGCCGGAGCCCGGCGCCGACTCCTCGAGTGACCCGGGACGCGACACGCCCAGACCACCGCGCACCATACGAAGGGAAACCGCCAGCAGATGGCACGCCTCCTCGGTGTCGACCTCCCGCGCGACAAGCGCATCGAGGTCGCACTCACCTACATCTACGGCATCGGCCGTACCCGAGCCCAGCAGGTCCTCGCGGCCACGGGGGTCGACCCCAACGCCCGCGTCCACGCCCTGGGCGACGAGGAGCTGGTCAAGCTCCGCGACGAGATCGAAGCGAACTTCAAGATCGAGGGTGACCTCCGTCGTGAGGTCCAGGCCGACATCCGGCGCAAGATCGAGATCGGCAGCTACCAGGGCCGCCGCCACCGCATGGGCCTGCCCGTCCGCGGTCAGCGCACGAAGACCAACGCGCGCACCCGCAAGGGCCCCAAGCGCACCGTCGCCGGCAAGAAGAAGGCCAAGTGATCCTGCGCT
The DNA here is from genome assembly GCA_036518175.1 of Marmoricola sp. Classification (GTDB taxonomy): domain Bacteria; phylum Actinomycetota; class Actinomycetes; order Propionibacteriales; family Nocardioidaceae; genus Marmoricola. The sequence continues at coordinate 11,012 of DATDNR010000206.1, read as the reverse complement.
GACGCGCGGATCCCGGCCCTCACCGAAGTTTCCCGAGATTTCCAGGAGTATCTGAATGCCTCCCAAGAGCCGTCAGGCCGGCGCCAAGAAGGTGCGCCGCAAGGAGAAGAAGAACGTCGCCCAGGGCGAGGCCCACATCAAGAGCACGTTCAACAACACCATCGTCACGATCACCGACCCCAGCGGTGCGGTGATCTCGTGGGCCTCTGCCGGCACCGTCGGCTTCAAGGGCTCGCGCAAGTCCACGCCGTACGCCGCGCAGATGGCCGCCGAGGCCGCGGGGCGCCGGGCGATGGACCACGGCATGAAGAAGATCGACGTCTTCGTCAAGGGTCCGGGCTCGGGCCGGGAGACCGCGTTCCGGTCGCTGGGTGCGATCGGCCTCGAGGTCGGCACCATCCAGGACGTCACGCCCACCCCGCACAACGGCTGCCGCCCGCCCAAGCGGCGCCGGGTCTGATCCCCCCGAGACGAAGAGAGGCTTGTGAGCAATGGCCCGTTACACCGGCCCCATGACCAAGAAGTCGCGCCGTCTCGGCGTCGACCTCGTCGGCGGTGACTCCGCGTTCGAGCGGCGCCCCTACGCTCCCGGCCAGCACGGCCGTGCGCGCATCAAGGAGAGCGAGTACCGCAACCAGCTGCAGGAGAAGCAGAAGGCGCGCTTCACCTACGGCGTGATGGAGAAGCAGTTCCACCGCTACTACGACGAGGCCTCGCGTCGTCCCGGCAAGACCGGTGACAACCTGCTGCAGCTCCTCGAGAGCCGCCTGGACAACGTCGTCTACCGCGCCGGCTTCGCGCGCACCCGTCGGCACGCCCGCCAGCTGGTGGTGCACGGACACTTCAAGGTGAACGGCCAGAAGGTCGACATCCCGTCCTACCAGGTCAGCCAGCACGACGTGATCGACGTGCGTGAGAAGAGCCTGGAGATGACCCCGTTCATCGTCGCGCGCGAGACCCACGGTGAGCGCGTCGTCCCCGCCTGGATGGAGGCGCTGCCCAACCGCATGCGCGTCCTGATCCACCAGCTCCCGGTGCGTGAGCAGATCGACGTGCCGATCCAGGAGCAGCTCATCGTCGAGTACTACTCGAAGAAGTAACCACCCTCCACCTTCAGTTCGAGCCCGTCATATAGCGGGTGGGCTCGGAAAGGAAACCACCAGTGCTCATCGCTCAGCGCCCGACCCTGTCGGAAGAGGTCGTCGACGAGTTCCGCTCACGGTTCGTCATCGAGCCGCTGGAGCCCGGCTTCGGCTACACCCTCGGCAACTCGCTGCGCCGCACCCTGCTGTCCTCGATCCCCGGAGCGTCGGTCACCTCGATCAAGATCGACACCGCTCTCCACGAGTTCTCCACGGTCGAGGGCGTCAAGGAGGACGTCACCGAGATCATCCTCAACCTCAAGGGACTCGTCGTCTCCAGCGAGCACGACGAGCCGGTCACCATGTACCTGCGCAAGCAGGGCGCCGGTGACGTGACGGCCGCGGACATCGCGCCCCCGGCCGGCGTCGAGGTGCACAACCCCGACCTGAAGATCGCCACCCTCAACGACAAGGGCAAGCTCGAGATGGAGCTCGTCGTCGAGCGTGGCCGGGGCTACGTCAGCGCCCAGCAGAACAAGGGCGCCGACAACGAGATCGGCCGGATGCCGGTCGACTCGATTTACTCGCCGGTGCTCAAGGTGACCTACAAGGTCGAGGCCACCCGTGTCGAGCAGCGCACGGACTTCGACAAGCTGGTCATCGACGTGGAGACCAAGCCGTCCATCCGGCCGCGCGACGCGCTCGCCTCGGCCGGCAAGACCCTGGTCGAGCTCTTCGGCCTGGCCCGCGAGCTGAACGTCGAGGCGGAGGGCATCGACATCGGCCCGTCGCCGGTCGACGAGCAGCTCGCCCAGGACCTCGCCCTCCCGGTCGAGGACCTGGCCCTGACCGTCCGCTCCTACAACTGCCTCAAGCGTGAGGGCATCCACACCGTGGGTGAGCTCATCGCGCGCTCGGAGCAGGACCTGCTCGACATCCGCAACTTCGGCGCCAAGTCGATCGACGAGGTCAAGGCCAAGCTGCACGAGATGGGGCTGTCCCTGAAGGACAGCGCTCCGGGCTTCGACCCGGCGGCCGCCCTGGCGGCGTCGTACGAGGACGACGACGAGAGCTACGTCGAGGACGAGCAGTACTGACAACCCCCAGGCCGGGCGGTGCCCGGCACGTCTACTCCGGTACCTGACACGGCCGGGGAGAAACGAGAGAGAAGCAGATGCCCACTCCCAAGAAGGGTGCCCGCCTCGGCGGCAGCCCCGCGCACCAGCGCCTGATCGTCGCCAACCTGGCCACCGCGCTCTTCGAGCACGGCCGGATCACCACCACCGAGGCCCGGGCTCGCGTGCTGCGCCCGGTCGCGGAGAAGCTGATCACCAGGGCCAAGAAGGCCGAGCTCGGCAGCGTGCAGAGCCTGCACAACCGTCGTGAGGTCCTCAAGACCATCCGCGACAAGTCGGTCGTGCACACGCTCTTCACCGAGATCGCGCCGCGGTACGCCGAGCGCCCGGGCGGCTACACGCGGATCACCAAGATCGGACCGCGCAAGGGCGACAACGCCCCGATGGCGGTCATCGAGCTGGTGACGGAGTCCTACACGCCGTCGGCGCCCAAGGCGAGCCGGCAGACCGGCCAGGCTGCTCCGGCGGCCACCGTGGAGAAGCCGGCCGAGGACGCGCCTGCCGAGGTGGAGGCGACCGGCGCGAGCGGGGAGACCGAGGTGCTCGACACCCAGGCGGCGGCGGTCGAGACCGCCGAGGCCGAGAGCGAGACCGAGGCGGAGGAGGCGGCCGCCGAGGCCGCCGAGGAGCCGTCCGGCGAGGCCGCGGGCGAGGAGAAGCCCGAGGCCTGACACGGCTGCTGCGAGGGCCCGACACCTGCTGGTGTCGGGCCCTCGTGCTGTCTATCCGGTGGCGGTGGCGGCGTCGGCGGCGCCCTGGTAGAGCCGGGCCATCCTGGTCACGAAGTGGTAGACGCCGTCCTCCTCGGGGGCCAGCGGGCCGGGCCGGTAGTGCGGTGAGGCCAGCCCGCGCTGCACCGACTCGCAGGCCGCCCAGTCCTGCCGGTTGGTGAGGTCCCAGAAGTCCACCGCGTACGACGGGTCGAAGCCCTCGACCTGCTCGTCGTCGGCAGGGAAGGACCACGAGCAGGTGATCCGCGTCCGGTCGACGTCGAGCGGCACCAGCGTGTGGCTCATCACGTAGTCCGGGTGCAGGCTGACCAGCAGGTTGGGCAGCACCGCGGCGTACATCACCGTGCGCAGCTGCAACTCGTCGAGGGTGGAGATCATCGCCCCGCCGCTGCTGCCGTCCAGCGACATCGTGACCGCGTCGTCGCGCAGCTCCATCCAGCCGCCGACCCAGCTGCCGCCGGTCTCGACGTTCTCGCCGCTGTCCGGCGGGCTCACCCGGCACAGCTCGGGGTGGATGTTGGAGCAGTGGTAGCACTCCTGGTAGTTCTCCACCACGATCTTCCAGTTGGCCGCCACGTCGTAGCTGTGGCTCACCGCGGTGCGCAGCCGGCCCGCGGAGTACGGCGCGACCGTCGCCTCCAGGTCACCCAGGTGCTCCTCGAGGGTGGCCGCACGACCGGCCGGGTCCACGAACAGCCAGCAGTGCCAGTCGCGCACCCGCACCGGCACCAGGCCGTGCTCGCCGGGCCGGAAACCCGGCACGCCCCGGAAGCCGGGGGCACCGCGCAGGCTTCCGTCGAAGTTGTAGGTCCAACCGTGGTAGGGGCAGACCACCGCGCGCGGCCGCGACGTCGCCCCGCACGGCAGCAGCTCATGGCCGCGGTGCCGGCAGGCGTTCTCGAAGGCGTGCAGCGCTCCGTGCTCGTCGCGCGAGACCAGCACCCCGGTCGCGCCCAGGTCGAACGCTGCCAGCGACCCGGGCTGGGCGACGTCGTCGCCCCTGCCCAGGCAGGTCCAGCCGCTGAACAGGTGCGCGCGCTCCCAGGCCAGCACCGCGGGATCGGTGTAGGCCTGGCGGGGAAGCATCCGGCTGGCGCCGAAGGGCGCCTGGCACCGGGCCAGCTCCTCGGGATCGAGCGGCGCCGACTCCCTTTGATTGAACACACAGTCAGGCTAGGCGCGGCGACGCGTCCCCGTAAAGTCCGGAGCGCGTTCTCAGCCCTCGCCGGCGAACATGTCGATGCTGCGCCGCTCCCCGCGGGTGAACCTGCGGTAGGCGAGGAAACCCACGAGCACCACCAGCAGCGAGGATGCCAGCAGCACGGTGGCCAGTGCGTTCAACGCCGGGGTCGGGGCCGCGCGCGCGGTGTTGTAGATCTTCACCGAGACCGGCTCCGTGGAGGACCCCCCGGAGAGGTAGCGCACGATGACGAAGTCGTCGATCACGTCGGCGAAGACCAGCACGGTGCTGGCGAAGATGGCCGGGAGCAGCATCCGCAGCAGCACCCGGTTGACCGCGCCGGACGGGGAGGCTCCCAGGTCGATCGCCGCCTCCTCGTACTGCTTGCCGATGGTGAGCAGCCGGCTGCGGACGATGACCACCGGGTAGGAGAGCTGGTAGGTGACCAGTCCGACCACCTGCCCGACCGTGCCCAGGTGCAGTGGGGTCACCAGCACCGTGGCGACGAAGAGCAGCGCGACCGCGAGCAGGATCTCCGGGAGCACGAAGGAGATCAGCACGAAGGCGTTCGCCCCGGCGGGGATGCGGCCGCGCCAACGGTCCAGCCCGAGCGCCATCGTGACGCCCAGCGGGATGGTGACGACGGTGGCGAGCACACCGAGCCACAGGGTGTGCACGACGGCCGAGTGCAGCGTGGGGTCGTGCCAGACCGAGCGCAGCGGGTCGCCGTAGTACCACCGCGTCGAGAAGCCCTGCCACACCGTCCGGGACTTGCCGGCGTTGAAGGAGAACAGCACCGCGATCAGCACGGGCAGCAGCGACCAGGCGATGTAGAGCACCGTGATGCCGAGCAGGATCCGCGGCTTGCGCCAGGGGCTGCGCAGCCAGGAGGAGACCCGACGGGTCCGCGCCGGTGGCAGCGGCACCGCGCGGGCGAGCGCGTTCACGACTCCACCTCCACGCCGGTGCGGCTGGCGCGGACGTAGAGGAGCATCGGCACGATCGACACCACCAGCACCAGCATCACGAACGCCCCGGCCTGACCGGTCTGGCCGGGAGTGAGCACCGAGTTGTTGATCAGGTTGCCCACCATGGAGGTCTGGGGCGAGGCCGAGAGCATGTCGTTGGTGTAGTAGTCGCCGAGCATCGGCAGGGTCGTCACCAGCATGCTGACCACCACCGCCTGCCGGCTCATCGGCCAGGTGACCCGACGGAAGGTCTCGAAGCGGCCTGCCCCGAGGTCGCGCGCGGCCTCCTGGACGGCTGCGGGGATGCGGTCGAGCCCGGCGAACAGCGGCAGCACCATGTAGGGCACGTAGCCGTAGACGAGCCCGAGCACGACGGTCACCGGATGGCCGGCGAGCCAGTTGACGTGGACGTCGAGCAGGCCACCGAGGCTGGCGACCCGGTTGACCAGGCCGTCGTTCTGCAGCAGGTTGACCCAGGCCAGCATGCGCATCATGTAGCTGATCCAGAACGGCGCGATCAGCAGCGTGAGCAGCAGGCCACGGTAGGGGCCGGCGAACCGGGCGGTGTAGTAGGCCACCGGGTAGGCGACCAGCAGGCACAGGGCGCTCGCCACGAGCACGTAGACCGCGGTCCTGAGCAGGGCGGGCCCGAAGAAGCCGTCGGCGCCGGCGATGTGGGTGAGCACGTAGTCGAACTGGCTGAAGTCCCACTGGACGGGGTTCCACACGGGCACCGGCTGGCGCAGGATCGGATCCACGCCGCCGAAGAGCACGGCCAGCACGACGTACATCGGCGCGATGAACAGCACGGTGAGCCAGACGGTGCCGGGCAGCGCCATGAGCGGCCAGAGGAGGCGCTGCCCGGTGGGCGCGCGCGTCCGGCCGCTGCGGTCAGGCACCGGCCTTGAACTCCTGCCAGACCTGGTGCCAGGCCTGGTCCGCGGCCGGAGGCAGCTGGAGGAGCCGGTAGCCGACGTCGAAGTAGTGCGGGAGCACCGCGGCCGACTTCAGCGTCTTGGGGAGGTAGCCGTCGGCGACGAGCTCGTCGGGGTTGATGCTGTTCTGCGGAGGCTGGTAGCCGATGTAGCCGAAGTTCGCGGCGGCCACCTTCGGGTCGAGCATGTAGTTGAGGAACAGGTGGGCCGCGACCGGGTTCTGGCCCTGGGCCAGCACGACCATGAGGTCGTTGTCGACCATGCCGCGGCCGTCCTCGGGGAACCAGTAGCGCAGCACGTCGGGTGAGGTGCCCTTGGGCAGGTAGTACTGGGCGTTCACCACGTCGCCGGACCACATCTGCGTCAGGCCGTACTGACCGGCAGGCAGGTCGTTGTACATGGTGATGGTGACCTTCGGGTGGGTCTTGTGCAGCATCGCCATCAGCTGGTCGTGCAGCAGCTTGATGGCGCGGGGCGAGGTGCTGTTGATGTTCTTGATCCCGTTGCGGAGCAGGACCATGCTCATCGCCGTGTGCCAGTCGTCGAGCACGGCCAGGTTGTCGGCGTACTGCGGGTCCCAGAAGACGTCGTAGGGGTTGCTCCGCGCGCCCACGTCCTCCTTGACCATGTCGGCGCGCCAGCCGATGCCGGTCGTGTACACGGAGTAGGGCACGGTGTAGCGCCAGCCCTGGTCGTACCACGGGTTGTGGAACTGCGGCCAGACGTGACTGATGTTGGGGATGTAGTCGTGGTTCAGCGGGCGCACCAGGTCCGCGCCGACGAGCTTGCCGATCGAGTCGTAGCTGGGGAAGTACAGGTCCAGCCCCAGGCCGCCGGAGGCGATCTTGCTCAGCGCCTCGTCCTCGTCGTTGAAGGTGGAGAGGTTGACGTTGACGTCGTACTTCTTCTCGAAGTTCTTGATCACCTGCGGTCCGAGGTAGTCGGCGTAGTTGTAGATGCGCAGGGTGGATCCGCGCTTGACCTTGAGGCCCGACTTGATGGCAGGGTGCGTGGTGCTCAGCGGCCAGCGCACCGGGTTGCTGGGGGAGGGGATCTTCGGGGCGGTGCCCGCGGCGGCATCGGCTCCGCCGGAGCTGCCCGTGGAGCCGCAGGCGGCCAGGAGGTCGGCCAGCGCGGGCGCCGCACCGGCGGCCAGCAGCGCCTTGAGGAAGGCACGACGTCTCACCGGACCCGGGCGCGCCCGCCTCGGCCGGAAGGGGTCTCCCGCAGCTGGTGGCATCGCACCCTCCAGGGTCCGCAGCGCATTGCTCCCGCGATTCACCGTCGCATAGACTGAACAATCAGTCAATGAGGGCGAGGCAAGGTGACCAGCACCCGCGCAGCAGAGGCAGGGACCACGTCGCTCGACCGCCTGATCGCCGAGGAGACCGAGGTCTTCCTGCGACGGCAGCCGAAGGGCCGCGAGCTCGTACGACGGGCGGCCGGGGCGCTCGCCGGCGGCGCCACCTCGGACTGGCAGATCGCCGACCCGCAGCCGGTCTGGCTCAGCCACGGTGCGGGCTCGAAGATCTACGACGTCGACGGCAACGAGTACTCCGACTTCCACGGCGGGTACGGCGCCTGCATCGCCGGGCACGCGCATCCGGCGATCGTCCGCGCGGTCTCCGAGCGGGTCCGCCGGGGCACCCACTTCGCCCAGCCCACCCAGGACGCGGTCGTGGTCGCCGAGGCCCTCGCCGCCCGCTTCGGCCTGCCGCAGTGGCGGTTCGCGAACTCCGGGACCGAGGCGACCATGGACGCGGTGCACCTGATGCGCGCCGCCACCGGCCGTGACCGGATCATCAAGGTGGAGGGCTGCTACCACGGCCATCACGACTCCGTGCAGGTCTCGGTGACTCCCGAGGCGGACGAGGCCGGCCCTCCCGACCGTCCACGCCGCGTCCCGGCCAACTCCGGCATCCCGCAGGCCGTCGTCGACCTGGTCTGCGTGGTGCCGTTCAACGACCTCGACGCGGTCCGGCGCACGCTCGAGGACCATCCGGGCGAGGTCGCCGGCATGATCGTCGAGCCGGTGATGATGAACGCCGGCATCATCCCTCCGGAGCCCGGATACCTCGCCGGTCTCCGCGACCTGCTCCACCGGCACGGCGCGCTGCTGACCTTCGACGAGGTGAAGACCGGCCTGACCACCGGTCCGGGAGGCATCACTGCCCGGTCGGGGGTCACCCCCGACCTGGTCTGCCTCGCCAAGGCCCTGGGTGGAGGGGTCTCGACGGCGGCGATCGGTGGCAGTGCGGAGGTGATGGCGCTGGTCGTGGACGGCCGCTACGAGCAGGTGGGCACCTTCAACGGCAACCCGCTCGCGATGGCCGCGGCCCGGGCCACCCTCACGGAGGTCCTGGTGCCCGAGGCCTACGCGCACCTCGACCGGCTCCGGGCGGCGATGAGCGCGGGCATCGAGGAGGTGATCGCGGAACACGGCCTGCCCTGGCACGTCGTCACCGCCGGGGCCAAGGGGTGCATCTGCTTCCGCCGCGACCCGGTGCGCGACTACCGCGACTTCCTCGCGGTGGACGGACGGCTCGGCCACGCCCACTGGCTGGTCCAGCACAACGGCGGGGTGTTCCTGCCACCATGGGGGAAGGTGGAGCAGTGGCTGCTGTCGGTGCAGCACACCGACGAGGACGTCGAACGGTTCCTCGACAACGTGGCCGGGCTCGCCGCCAGGCTGACCAGCACGGCTGAGGGGAGCGGCGGATGACACGAGCCGGCCACCTCGTGCTCCGGTCGCTGGTGAAGCGGTTCGGCGACGCGGTGGCGGTCGACCAGCTCGACCTCGACATCGCGCCGGGGGAGTTCTTCTCCCTGCTGGGCGCCTCGGGATGCGGCAAGACCACCACGCTCCGGATGGTCGCCGGCTTCGAGCGGCCCGACGAGGGCGCCATCCTCCTCGACGGCCGGGACCTGACCGACGTGTCCCCGCACCGCCGGCCGGTCAACACCGTCTTCCAGTCCTACGCGCTCTTCCCCTTCCTCGACGTCCGCGACAACGTCGCCTTCGGGCTGAAGTACCACCACCTCACGCGCCAGCAGGAGCGGGAACGCGTCGGCCGCGCTCTCGACCTGGTGGAGATGGGCCGCTTCAGCTCCCGCAAGCCGCACCAGCTCTCCGGTGGGCAGCAGCAGCGGGTCGCGCTGGCCCGCGCCCTGGTGCTCGAGCCGACCGTGCTGCTGCTCGACGAGCCGATGGGGGCGCTCGACGCCAAGCTGCGCAAGCAGCTGCAGGGCGAGCTCCGCTCGCTGCAGCGCGCGGTGGGGACGACGTTCGTCTACGTGACGCACGACCAGGAGGAGGCGCTGACGATGTCGGACCGGCTCGCGGTCCTGCGCGACGGCCGGCTGATGCAGGTGGGCAGGCCGAGCGAGGTCTACTCCCAACCGGCCAATGCCTACGTCGCCGGCTTCCTCGGCACCGCCAACCTGCTCGAGGCGGCGGTCACCGACATCGGCGGTGACCTCGCCACCTGTCGGGTCGGCGAGGTCGACCTGCTGGTGCCGGCAGCCGCCACCGGGCCCCGCGGCTCGGGCGTGAGCCTGGTCGTGCGTCCCGAGCGGATCACCCTGGAGCCCTCGGCGACGGACCGGGCCGGCACGGCCGTCCCCGTGCGCGCGGCCGACGGTGCCGGCAGCGCGGGCGGGGTCAACCGGCTGGTCGGACGGATCGAGCGGACCACCTTCCGCGGGGCGCAGACGCAGGTCACCATCGCCCTGGCCGGCTGCACGCTGGTCGCGGACGTGCCCAACTTGCACGGCGAGGTCCCCGACTGGCTGCACGAGGGCCGGGAGGTGTGGACCTGCATCGCGCCCGGGGCGATCAAGGTGCTGCCGCGACTGGCGGCCGATGGCGCCGCGAGCCACGCCCCGTCGGGCAGCTGAGCCGGCGCCTGAGGAGGCGGGTGCGGTCAGCCGGGGTGCCCGCTCAACGGGCGCGGCGCCGGCTCGGCTTCCAGTCGAAGCCGAGCGACGCCGCGGCGAAGCGCATCGCGATCCGGTAGGCCCGCTCCGGGTCGACGACCGGGTCGTCCAGCGCCACCTGGATGGACAGCCCGTCGAGCAGCGCGGTGAAGGCGACCGCGAACTCCTCGGCGTCGACCTTGCCCACCTCGCCGTCACGGCTGGCGTCGTGGACCACCCGGGCCACCATCGAGCGCCAGCGCTGGTCGAGCTCGACCCGGTCCTTCTTGACCTCGGGGTGACGGAACGCCTGCGCCCACAGGTCGAACCAGAGTCCCCAGGCTCCCTGCACCTCGTCCTGGGTCTGGGGCACGCAGGTGAGCCGCACCAGCGTCTCGAGCCTCTCGACCATCGACGTGGTGCTCGCCAGCATCTCGTCGGCGGCTGCGTAGAAGGACTGCTCGGAGTAGCGCAGCGCCTCGGTGAGCAGGGTGTCCTTGGTGCCGAAGTAGTAGATGACCAGCGCCGGGCTGGCCCCGACCCGGCGGGCGACGTCAGCGATGCGGGTGTCGGTGAAGCCCCGCTCGGCGATGAGCGCCGCGGCCGCCTCGAGCATCTGGTCGCGCCGCTGGTCGGCGACGACGGCCGCGTCCGCTTTCGCTGCCATGGATCTCCAGTTGTCGTCGCCCGGTCTTGTCCCGCACCCTAACACGCTCATAGACTGAACAGTCAGTCAGCCACGCGGAGGTGGGCAGCGATGACGCAGAGCACCCACGACAGCCTCGGTCACGACGCCATCGTCGTCGGCGGTGGTCACAACGGCCTGGTGGCGGCGGCGTACCTCGCCCGAGCAGGCCTGAGGACGGTCGTCCTCGAGGCGCGCAGCAGGACCGGAGGTGCCGCGACCACCGAGCAGCCGTGGCCGGAGCTGCCCGACGTGTCGGTGACGCGGCTCTCCTACGTGATGAGCCTGATGCCGCCGACCATCCTCAGGGACCTCGACCTCGAGAGGCACGGCTACCGGGTCCACCCGATGGGCCCCTACTACCAGGCGTTCCCCGAAGG
>DATDNR010000205.1:0-15621 GCA_036518175.1 Marmoricola sp. | reverse complement strand
GTCTTCGGGACGCTGCTGGCCTCGGCCATCGCCCTGGTGATCGCGGTGCCGCTCTCGGTCGGCGTCGCGCTGTCGGTGTCCCACTTCGCCCCCCGCCGCATCTCGGCACCGATCGGGTACGTGGTGGACCTGCTGGCCGCGGTGCCGAGCGTGGTCTACGGGCTCTGGGGCATCGGCTTCCTCGGCCCACGACTGGTGCCGGCGTACGAGTGGCTCGGGCGCCACGTCTCGTGGCTGCCGTTCTTCGCCGGTCCGGCGTCGACCACCGGGCGCACCATCCTCACCGCCTCACTGGTGCTCGCGATCATGGTGCTGCCGATCATCACCGCCATCGCCCGCGAGGTCTTCGCCCAGGCACCCCGGCTCACTGAGGAAGCCGCCCTCGCGCTGGGCGCCACCCGCTGGGAGATGATCCGGATGGTGGTCCTCCCCCACGCCCGCTCCGGCGTGGTCTCCGCGGCCATGCTCGGGCTGGGCCGCGCCCTCGGCGAGACGATGGCCGTGGCCATGGTGCTCTCCGCCTCCGGAGTGGTGACCTTCAACCTGATCTCCAGCACGAACCCCTCGACCATCGCCGCCAACATCGCCCTGACCTTCGCCGACGCGACCGGGCTGCAGGTCAACGCGCTGATCGCGAGCGGCCTGGTGCTCTTCGTGATCACCTTCGTCGTCAACTTCGCGGCACGCGCCATCGTCGCCCGCTCCGCCCCCGGGAGGAGCCGATGACGCAGGTGCTCTCCGAACGCCCCCCTGCCGCCGGTGTGGCACCCCTCGCCCTCCGCAGGGCACGGCTGCCCCGGTGGGCGCCGCTGCTCGCCGGCGTGCTGTCCCTGGCCGCCGCCGGCCTGCTGGCACTCCTCCTCGGCTGGGGTCTCGTCGCCACCGTCGTGGTGGCAGCGCTGCTGTTCCTCGTCGGGCTGCCCCTCTGGTCGCGAGCGGTCGAGGGCAGCCGGCCGGCGAAGGACCGGCTGGTCACCGCGCTGGTGTGGAGCTCGCTCGGCATCGCCCTGATCCCGCTCGTGTCGATGCTGTGGAAGGTCGTGCAGGTCGGCGCCCCGCAGATCGATGCCCGCTTCCTGACCTGGTCGATGCGCAACGTGGTCGGCGAGCCGGGCGGCATCTACCACGCGATCATCGGCACCCTGCTGATCACGCTCACCGCCACCGTGATCTCGGTGCCGGTCGGGCTGCTGGCCGCCATCTACCTGGTGGAGTACGGCGGCACCTCACGACTGGCCTCCTCGATCAGGTTCCTGGTCGACGTGATGACCGGCATCCCCTCCATCGTCGCCGGCCTGTTCGCCTACGCGCTCTTCAGCCTGCTCCTCGGGCCCGGCACCCAGCTCGCGCTGGGCGGCGGGATCGCCCTGTCGCTGCTGATGGTGCCGATCGTGGTGCGCTCCACCGAGGAGATGCTCAAGCTGGTGCCCGACGAGCTGCGCGAAGCGGCGTACGCGCTCGGCGTGCCTCGCTGGCGCGCGATCGTCAAGGTGGTGCTGCCGACCGCGCTGGGCGGCATCGTCACCGGCGTGACCCTGGCGATCGCCCGGGTGATCGGCGAGACCGCCCCGCTGCTGATCATCTGCGGCTCGACGGACTCCACGAACTTCAACATCTTCGGCGGGCAGATGGCCAGCATCCCCGTCTTCATCTACTCCAGCTACACCCAGCCGGGCACCCAGCCGGAGATCTCCCAGGGCATGGCCTGGGGCGCGGCATTCGTGCTGGTCGTGATCGTGATGGCGCTCAACCTGGCCGCCCGCCTCGTGGGCCGGCTGCTGGCACCCCGCAGACAACGCTGAGCCCGCCCGGCTCACCAGAGGCGGCCCGGCACCCGGGCCCGGAAGAGGAACACATGGCCAAGAGCATCGACATCGCCGACCTGGACATCTACTACGGCGAGTTCCTGGCGGTCGAGGGCGTGAACCTGACCATCCCCGCTCGGTCGGTGACCGCGCTCATCGGCCCCTCCGGCTGCGGCAAGTCGACCTTCCTGCGCACGCTGAACCGGATGCACGAGGTCGTGCCCGGCGCGCGGGTCGAGGGCAAGGTGATGATCGACGGGCAGTCGCTGTACGACGCCGCCGTCGACCCGGTGGAGGTCCGCCGCCAGATCGGCATGGTCTTCCAGCGGCCCAACCCCTTCCCCACCATGTCGATCCGCGAGAACGTGCTCGCCGGCATGCGGCTGAACGGCAAGAAGCTGCGGCGCTCCGAGGCCGACGTCGTCGTCGAGCGGTCGCTGCGCCACGCGAACCTCTGGGAGGAGGTCAAGAACCGCCTGGACAAGCCGGGGATGGGCCTCTCCGGTGGCCAGCAGCAGCGCCTCTGCATCGCGCGGGCGATCGCCGTGGAGCCGCAGGTGCTGCTGATGGACGAGCCGTGCTCTGCTCTCGACCCGATCTCCACCTCCGCCATCGAGGACCTGATCCACGAGCTGAAGAGCGACTACTCGATCGTCATCGTCACCCACAACATGCAGCAGGCGGCGCGGGTCTCGGAGGACACCGCGTTCTTCAACCTCGCCGGACCGGGCCGTCCGGGCCGGCTGGTCGAGGTGAACCCGACCCGCAAGATCTTCTCCGCCCCCGACGAGCCGGCGACCGAGGCCTACATCTCCGGCCGGTTCGGCTGAGCAGCAGCGAGCCCTATCGCGGCCCGGTGGCTGGTGGCCTGCAGGTCGCCGGGTCGCCGCTCAGCCGCCGTACGGCGGCTGCTCGCCCGTGGCAAGGAAGACCACCCGGCGGGCGACGGAGACCGCGTGGTCGGCGATGCGCTCGTAGTAGCGGCCCAGCAGGGCGATGTCGACCGCGGGCTCCACGCCATGGGGCCAGTCCGGGCCCAGCAGGATGCGGAAGGTCTGGGCGCGCAGCCGGTCCATCTCCTCGTCCACGGCCTCGAGCTCGCGGGCGGCGTCCGGGCGCGGGTCGGCGATGATGTCCTCGACCTTGCCGACCATCACCTCGCAGAGCGCCCCCATCCGCGCGAAGAGCGGGGCCAGGTCGGCCGGGATCGCGCGGTCGGGGACCCGCAGCCGGGCCACCTTGGCCACGTGCACGGCCAGGTCGCCCATCCGCTCCAGCTCGCCGACCATGTGCAGCGAGGCCACCAGCATCCGCAGGTCACGGGCGACGGGGTTCTGCAGCGAGAGCAGCTCGAAGCTGCGCTCCTCGATCTGCTCGCGGAGCAGGTCGATGTGGGCGTCGCCGAGGATCACCTGCTCGGCCACCTCGCGGTCGCCGTCGAGCAGCGCGGTGGTGGCGCGCCCGGCGGCGTTGCCGACGAGCCGGGTCAGGGCGAGCAGGTCGTCGCGGACGGAGTCGAGCTGGTCGAGATAGGCGTTGCGCACGTCGGCACGGTACGGGGCGGGAGTGAACGGAGGATGCCCCGAGGTGAACGTCGGATGAACAGTCCACCCGGTGATGTCTCGACGGCGAGACCAGCGCTCGGGGGTGCGTACGATCGTGAGTCGTGAACCCGACCACGCAGGCGGTGCTGCTGGCGCTGCTCGGCGCGATCCTCGGCGGAGGTGTGGTCTTCGCCTGGCGCGCCAGCGAGGCGATGCTGCGCCCGCCGGAGGACGCCGCCACCGACCCCGGCACCGGGGTGCCGCCGGGCGTGGCCTCGGTGCTGTCGGTGCTGCCCAGCAGCGCGCTGGTCGTGCAGTCCGACGACCGCGTGGTGAAGGCTTCGGCGCCGGCCTACGCCATGGGTCTGGTCCGCGACGGGGCCCTGCTCGTCGAGGACGTCACCGCGATGGTGCACGCCGTACGCCGGGACGGGCAGATCCGCGAGGCCGAGCTCACCGTGGGCGCTCCGGCACTGCACGTCTGGGTCAGGGCGGCGCCGCTGGACTCCCGGCTGGTCCTCGTGCTCGCCGAGGACCGCACCCGGGAACGCCGCGTCGAGGCGATCCGCCGCGACTTCGTGGCCAACGTCAGCCACGAGCTGAAGACGCCGGTGGGGGCGATGGCCCTGCTCGCCGAGGGCATCCTCGACGCCGCCGACGACCCCGAGGCGGTACGACGCTTCGCCGCACTCATGCATGCCGAGGGCGAACGCCTCGCCACGCTGGTGAGCAAGATCATCGAGCTGTCGCGGCTGCAGGACGACGAGGTCCTCGACAACGCCGAGTCGGTGGCGGTCGGCGAGCTCCTCGACCAGGTCGTGGAGGAGAACAGGGTGGAGGCCGGCGCCCGCCGGATCGCGGTGGTGCGCCAGGACTGCCCGCGCCTGACCGTGCACGGCAACCGGGAACAGCTCGCGCTGGCGGTCGGCAACCTGGTCGCCAACGCCGTGGCCTACTCCCCCGAGGGGTCCGCCGTCGTGGTCGCGGCGACCGAGGCCGCCGACAAGGTGGAGATCTCGGTGGTCGACCAGGGCATCGGCATCCCGGAGGACGAGGTGGACCGCATCTTCGAGCGCTTCTACCGCCTCGACCCGGCCCGGCAGCGCTCCACGGGGGGCACCGGGCTGGGCCTGTCGATCGTCAAGCACGTGGCTGCCTCCCATGGCGGCGACGTGCGCGTGTGGTCGGTCCCCGGACAGGGCTCGACCTTCACGCTGTCGCTGCCCCGAGGCGTGCCACTCCCCGACCAGCACGTGCAGGAGGTGCTCCGATGACCCGTGTCCTCGTGGTGGAGGACGAGGAGAGCTACCGCGACCCGCTGGCCTACCTGCTGCGCCGCGAGGGCTTCGAGGTCAGCGAGGCCGCGACCGGCCCGGAGGCGATCGCCGAGTTCGAACGCACCGGCGCCGACATCGTGCTGCTCGACGTGATGCTGCCCGGCCTGCCGGGCACCGAGGTCTGCCGACAGATCCGGACGAGCTCGAGCGTGCCGGTCATCATGGTCAGCGCCAAGGACGAGGAGGTCGACAAGGTCGTCGGCCTGGAGCTGGGAGCCGACGACTACGTCACCAAGCCCTACTCCTCACGCGAGCTGGTGGCCCGCATCCGGGCGGTGCTGCGCCGCGGCCACGAAGGCTCCGGCGCCGAGGCCGCCCTGGAGGCGGGACCGGTGCGGATGGATGTCGACCGCCACCAGGTCACCGTCAACGGCCGGCAGGTGCAGCTCCCGCTGAAGGAGTTCGAGCTGCTGGAGATGTTCCTGCGCAACCCCGCCCGCGTGCTGACCCGCCAGCAGCTGATCGACCGGGTCTGGGGGGCCGACTACGTCGGCGACACCAAGACCCTCGACGTGCACGTGAAGCGGCTCCGGGCCAAGATCGAGGACGATCCCTCCCGGCCCGCGCTGCTGACCACGGTCCGGGGCCTGGGCTACAAGCTGGAGGGCTAGGCCGAGGGCCTCACTGAGGCGGGTGCGCCCGACGCCTCAACGGCTGCGGGTGGCCAGGGCAGCGACTCCAAGGGCCGCTGCGGCCCCCGCCGCCGAGAGCAGGCTCCTGCGGTGCATCGACGCCCAGGTCAAGGGGTCCCGCTCGTGGGCCATGTCGTCGAACGGCCCGTGGGCGCCGCGGTCGACCTCCTCGTCCTGCGGCTCGAAGACGTTGCTGCCCCACCGCGGGGCGTCCTTGTCGGTCTGCTGCGAGGAGATGCCGGTGCGGCCCAGGTAGAGGTCGAGGAACTTCGGCGCCAACCGTTCGCCGAGGATGGTGTACGCCGTGGAGACGCCGACCCACATGTTGCGCCGCGGGTGCTCGATGAGGAAGCGCACTGCGCGGGCAGGCACCTCCGGCTGGAAGACCGGCGGCACCGGCATCGGGTGCTTCTTCATCTTGTTCAGGTTCCAGTTGAACTGCGGGGTGTTCAGGCCCGGCAGCTGCACCATGCAGACCCGCACCTTGCTCTTCTCGTGGCGCAGCTCGGTCATCACCGACTCGGAGAAGCCCTTGATCGCGTGCTTGGCGCCGCAGTAGGCCGACTGCAGCGGGATGGAGCGGTAGGACATCGCCGAGCCCACGTTGACCACCACACCGCGATTGCGCGGCCGCATGTGGTGCAGCGCTGCCCGGGTGCCGTTCACCTGGCCGTAGTAGGTGACCTCGGTCATCCGCTGGAACTCGTCCACCGACGTGTCCCAGAAGAACGCCAGGGATCCCGCGAACGCGACGTTGACCCAGGCGTCGATCGGTCCCAGCTCGGACTCGACCCGGTCGGCCGCAGCCTCCACCGCGGCGTGGTCGGCGACGTCGGTGGGGATCGCGAGGCCGCGCCTTCCTCGTTGCTCGATGTCGCGGACGGCTCCGTCGAGGCCCGCACGCCCGCGGGCCAGCACCGCGACGTCGTACCCCGCACCGGCCAGCTCGCGGACCACCGCCCGTCCGACACCCGCCGTTCCTCCGGTGACGACGGCGATCCTGGCCTGCTGGGGCATGGCTTCACTCCCTGTTGGTGGTTCGACAGTGGCAGGCACCGGTCGGACGACCGGGGCCCACCTACTCGCTACCCATCTGTTGACGACGGCACACGCACCGCGTCGTCGTACCGGGGGTCGCGATCGCGGCGGACGGCTAGCCTGAAGGGCAGGCAGCGCCGCAGGCCCGCTGTCGGAAGGGACTCGCCATGGCAACCCAGGCGCTGGGCGCCGAGAACTTCGAGAAGACGGTCACCGGCCACGACATCGTCGTGGTCGACTTCTGGGCCTCCTGGTGCGGCCCGTGCCGGATGTTCGCCCCGATCTACGAGGAGGCGTCGCAGAGGCATCCCGACATCGTCTTCGGCAAGGTCGACACCGAGGCCGAGGGCGAGCTCGCAACCGCTGCCCGGATCACCTCGATCCCGACACTGATGGCCTTCAAGAAGGGCGAGCTGGTCTTCTCCCAGCCGGGCGCCCTGCCGGCCCCTGCCCTGGAGCAGCTGATCGAGGCAGTGGTCGACCTCGACCTCGAGGCCGCCAAGGCGGAGGCCGCGGCTAGGGCGGAGGACGAGTGAGCGACGGCTCGGTGTCCGACCAGGCGAGGCCGGCAGACTCCGTCGGCCACCGCCACGGCAAGGCTGTGCTGCACGACCTGGTGCCGCTGGGCCGTGAGCTGCGCCATGCGATCCCGGAGGTCTACCGCGGCTTCGGTGAGCTCGACCGGGCGGCCATGGCCCCGGGGGCGCTGGACCTCAAGACCAAGGAGCTGATCGCGCTGGCGCTCGGGGTGGTCGACGCCTGCGACGGCTGCATCGCTGCCCATGCCCGCGGGGCCGCCCGCGCCGGAGCGAGCCGACAGGAGGTGGCCGAGGCGATCGGCGTGACCTTCCTGATGAAGGGCGGGCCGGCGACCGTCTACGGGCCGCGCGCCTTCGACGCCTTCTGCGAGTACCAGGAGGCCATGCCCGACAGGCAGCAGGGCTGAGGGCGTGACCGGCGTGCTGACCGAGGCAGAGGCGATGGTGCGGGCGCTGCGCCTCGCCGCGACGCCGGGCGTCCCGCTGGGCCCGAACCCCCGGGTCGGCTGCGTGCTGCTCGCCGACGACGGGTCGGTGGTGGCGGAGGGCCACCACCGTGGTGCCGGCACGCCCCATGCCGAGGCCGACGCGCTGAGCCGGGCCGGAGAGGCGGCGCGCGGTACGACGGCGGTGGTCACCCTGGAGCCGTGCAACCACACCGGGCGCACCGGTCCCTGCGCGCCGGCCCTCATCTCCGCCGGGGTGCGACGGGTCGTCTTCGCCCACCACGATCCGAACCCGGTCGCCGGTGGGGGTGCCCAGGCCCTGGCGGCGGCCGGTGTCGAGGTCGAGCACGGCCTGCTGGCCGCCGAGGCCGAACGGTTGAACCGGGCCTGGCTCTTCGGGCTCGCCCGGCAGCGGCCGTTGCTCACCTGGAAGTTCGCCACCACTCTCGACGGGCGCAGCGCGGCCGCCGACGGGACCAGTCGCTGGGTCTCCAGCCGGGCCGCCCGGCTCGACACCCACCGGCGGCGCGCCGAGTGCGACGTCATGCTCGTCGGCACCGAGACGGTCGCCGTGGACGACCCGGTGCTCACCGTCCGCGACGCGACGGACCAGCCCCTGCCCCACCAGCCTCTGCGCGCGGTGATGGGCATCCGCGACCTCGACCCCGGCCGGCGCATCTTCGACGACCAGGCGGAGACCGTGCAGCTGCGCACCCGCGACCCGCAGGCGGCGTTGGCCGGTCTCTTCGAGCGGGGCCGCCGACACGTCTTCCTCGAAGGTGGGCCGACCCTCGCCGCCGCCTTCTTGCGGGCCGGACTGGTCGACGAGATCGTCTGCTACGTGGCGCCGATGCTCCTCGGTGCCGGACGCTCAGCGGTGGGCGACCTCGGCATCGACACCATCACCGCTGCCCTGTGTCCGGAGGTCACCGACATCACCGTGCTCGACGGGCTCGACGGGCTCGACGGGCTCGACGGGCTCGAGGCGCCCGACGGCGAGCCTCCCAACGTGCGGATCACCCTGCGGCCGCGGTGACGCGCTCAGCCGGGGCGGAGCCAGTGCCCGAGCTCGGCGTCGGTGAGGAGTTGCCGGGCCTCGACCTCGAAGTCGGCCGGCACCAGGACCCGCATCTGGATCGCGCCGATCGACCCCTCCATGACGCTCATGGTGCGGTCGGTGACCTGGTAGGGGATGTCGGCACCGCCGAGCAGGCCCTCGATCACCGAGATCAGGCCGGGATCGTTGGTCCGGACCAGCTCCGCCACGTCGCACCTCCTGGACGCGGCGATCATGTCACGGACCCGCGTGCGGACGGGGCGCCGAAGGGCCTATTGTCGAGAACGGGACTCTGGCCGAACGTCCGGACCTGGACATCCGCCTCACCGGTCCCCCGGCTCTCGGGGTCGGCCGTCAGGCAACGCTTCCGAGGAGATCCAGGCATGAGCAACCCGCTGCTCATCACCGTCGACACGCTCCCCGCCTCCGACGGCTGGGGGTTCATCGGCCAGGTGTGCGTCGATGACGTCGAGGTCTACCGCACCGTGCGCGCGCACGCGTCGCCGGACGAGGCACTCGCCGCGACGCGGTCCGTCCTGGGCAATGCGTTGGGCGAGATCCTCGCCGGGCAGGAGTGGCGCACCGCGGTCGAGGAGTTCGGGCACGCTCCACACCGCCAGGAGCTGGGCTTCGGACTGAAGCGCCGGGTCCCGGAACCCCGCACCGGATCCCCGGACCTCACCTCCGGGCCGGCCAGTGCCGCGCCTCTGGACCATCTGCCCTGAGAGGGGTACACGGAGCCCTTGCATCCCCATCACGGAGCCGCAGGGCCCCATCCGAGGAAGGCGGACGCACAGCGTCCCGAATGCGGCATACGGTCTGGTCAATGTTCCTGTCAGGCCGTGACGCGGAGGGCTCGCGATGAGACTCGAGGACTACGACAGCTCGCACAAGGGCGTGACCCTGCACGGGTACGACCTCGAGGGGATCACGCTCGATGACTGCCTCATGCAGCGTGCACGATTGAAGAATGTCGACCTGAGCGGCGTGAGGATCCGCGGCTCGATGTTGGTCGACGTCGAGATCGACGGAGAGATCCAGAATCTCATCGTCAACGGGGTCGATGTTGCACCCCTCGTCGAGGCGGAGCTGGACCGTCGCGATCCCGAGCGCACCAAGATGCACCCCACGGACGCCGCGGGCTTCCGAGAGGCATGGGACATCATCGAGCGCCGCTGGGCGGAGACGGTGGAGCGCGCGCGAGACCTCGACGCTGAGCAACTGCACGAACGGGTGGATGGTGAGTGGTCCTTCATCGAGACGCTTCGTCATCTGGTCTTCGCCACCGACGCGTGGGTCCGGCGCGCCCTGCTCGGTGACCCGTCGCCGTACAGCCCGCTCGACCTGCCCCACGAGGACATGGCCGCCGCGCCCGGGGTCGTGCCCAACGATGCCGACGCGCGGCCGACGCTGGAGGAGATGCTCGAGCTGCGCCGCGACCGGATGGCGTCGATGCGCCGCGTCGTGGACGAGCTCACCGACGAGCAGCTCGCAGGGCACACCACCGTGGTCGAAGGGCCGGGCTACCCGTCACCACGATCGTTCCCGGTGGCCGGAGTCCTCGAAACCATCCTCAACGAGGAGTGGATGCACCGTCAGTACGCCGAGCGCGACCTGGCGGTCCTGGAACGCCGGAAGGCCGCGCTCACCGAGGAGACA
Organism: Marmoricola sp.; assembly: GCA_036518175.1. Taxonomy (GTDB): domain Bacteria; phylum Actinomycetota; class Actinomycetes; order Propionibacteriales; family Nocardioidaceae; genus Marmoricola. The sequence continues at coordinate 5,564 of DATDNR010000205.1, read as the reverse complement.
CGAGCGACCACGGGCGGCGGGGCCATAGGCTCGCGCCGTGCCATTGATCCGGATTGATGAGTCGGTCGACGTCAGCCTCACGTGGCGCATCGAGGTGCCTCGCGCCCGGGCCTGGCAGTGCCTCACCGAGGCCGGCCTGCTCGCTCAATGGTTGGGTGAACTGGTCAGCGGTGCGGTCGGACCCGAGTCCGACTTCGTGATCGACCACGGCGACGACTGTTGCTGCCGGTCGACCGTCGTGACGTGCGCCGAGCCGAGCAGGCTCGACTTCTCGTGGCACTTCCCCGAGGAACCAGCCTCGCGGGTCAGCATCGAACTCGAGGAGTCGAAGGGCATCACCGAGCTCCGGCTCGACCACGGTGGACTCGGTGACCTCGCGGAGTCCTACCGCGATGGATGGTGCGTTCACCTGAGCTATCTGGAGGCCGCAGCGCTCGGCTCACCCCTCCCGCGCGCGATGTTCTGGCGGCTGCACGGCACCGTGGCGCAGCTCAACGCGCGCTGAGATCAGCCCTCCTGAGCCGTCTCGACCGCTGCGATACCGGCACCGGATGCCACGCACATGGCGTGGTCACACGGAGCCTCGCGTGGCGGCGGGGGCGAAGAGTTCCAACTGGATGTTGTCCGGGTCGCGGAAGACGATGACGGATGCGTAGGGCGCGTCGATGATCGGTGACCGCGTCAGCGGCTTCGCCGCCTCGTCCGTGAGCACGAGCCCGTTGGAGTCGAGGTGGCGCTCCCAGTCCTCGAGTTCCCTCCTCGTGGTCACGGCGAGCCCGACGTGGTCGAGCCCCGTGAGACGTTCGCTGAAGAGCGCGCCGTCATTCGCATCGTGGTGGTGCAGGACGATCATGAGGGTGCGGTCCTCGTTGCTCAGGAGCTTGCCGACCCCGCCGTCATGCGGGATCTCAGCCTGCTGGCGGATGTCGAAGATCCGTTCGTACCACTCGACGCTGCTGTCGACGTCGGTGACAGTCAGCGCGACGTGGTGCACCTGCGGTCGCGTCGGATGCGTCATGACGGGGTCCTCCTCTGGGCTGATCGCTCGGGTGTCGTCTACTTGGGCGGGGCCTGGGAGCTGGCCCGGCAGTGCGCGAGGAACATCGAGGTCGCCTGGCTGGCCAGTGAGACCCAACGTTGTCCACCCGGATCGTTCGCGATCTGCTGACTGGCCAATCCGGTCGTCAGCGCGGTCCACAGGTCCACGTGGCTCTGATCGACCACCCCCGCGGCGCGCAGCCGAGCCTTTGAATTGTCCAGAGCGCGTACGGCCGGCTCGTACGCCTCGGGAGACGGCTCGAACTGCGGCACGACGCGCTGGAACAGCAGTTCATAGCGCGTAGAGTCGCTGGTGCAGAACTCGAGGAACCGCCGCAGACCTTCGACCAGGATCTCGTCAGGAGACAGCCCGTCGTACGGCGCCGCCATGTGGGCCTCGAAGTGGGCCGCGGCCTCGAAGAACATCGCGTCGTAGATCGCATTCTTCGACGGGAAGTAGGCGTAGACGGTCGGCGGGGTGATTCCAGCCCGAGCCGCCAGCCGACGCAACGACAGCGACGTGAGCCCCTCCTCGCGCGCCGCCGACCACGCCGCCTCCAGGATCACGGCGCGCGCCGCCTCGCGGCGTGCCTCGCGCCAACGCAAACCGGCGTGACGCGTCGACATGCCGCAAAGACTTGCACACTGTGCAAGCCACGTCAACGGCTGATCAAGCAGCCGTGAACGCCTGCTTCCTCCGCGACAGCAGCGGCCGCCTGGATGAGAAATGTCGCTGTACGCGAGCTTTCGCCGTCGGACACAATCCAGCATGCTCACCCTGGACGATGTCTTCCCCCCGTTCGCGTTGCGGATCTCCTGCGGCCGCGTGGAGTTGAGGGTCCTGCGCGACGACGATCTTCCCGAGCTGGTCGAGCTCGTCGGTCGTGGCATCCAGGTTCCCGGCCTGCCGATGCCCTTCCTCCAGGCGTGGCACGAGGAGCCTTTCGCGCCCGGATCTCCCGACGGGTTCCCGACGACCTCACTGGGGTGGTGGTGGACGCAGAGAGCGACCTTCGCACCCGACGAGTGGCGCCTTGCCCTGGTGGTCCGTCGCGATGGAGAGCTCGTCGGCATGCAGGACCTGCATGCGATGGACTTCCGGCAGACGCGCAATGTGATGACTGGCTCGTGGCTGGGCAGAGACCATCAGGGGATGGGCACCGGCACGCTGATGCGACAACTCGCTGTCGGGTTCGCGTTCGACGAGCTCGGCGCGGACCAGTGCGAGTCGGGCTACATCGTGGGCAACCACGCCTCGGCAGCGGTCAGTCGCAAGGTCGGGTACGTCGACAACGGCCGGCGCCGGATCGTGCAACGCACACGGCACGGCAAGGTCGGCGTCGACGAGCAGCGCGTCGTGGTGACGCCCGCCACCTTTGTTCGTCCGGAGGAAGAGGTCTCGGTCGAGGGCGCTGACGTCGTGCGCCGCTTCTTGCGGATCGACCACGAACCCGCCGACGCTTAGCGCGGCCCGGGCCGCCTGGAAGGATGGCTGGCAGTTTCCACCCTGGGACTGGTGACTACATGCCTGGCTGCGTCGGTGCACCCGCCTTCTGTTGCGTGGCGGCGATCAGCCGTTGGAGCAGCACCACGTTGAGCACGGCGGCTGCAGTCAGCCCGATGATGCCGACCAGAGCGGTCGCGTGCGTGAACCAGGCCGCGGCATCTCCCATTGTCGATTCGTGGCATCCTCCGTTGGGCGCGCAGGAGCCGGACCCGGAGCTGCGCGACGGGTTGGCCCCGGGAATCTGCGCCAGCAGCCCATACACGAGGTAGTAGCTGGGGACGGCCACGACGCTCGACGGCAACGTCAAGACCGCCGCGAGCAGGATCAGCGGAGTCGACTCCAGGGCGAACCCCAGCGTCGCCATCGCCGCCACGATCACGACATACGGCAATGCCACGAAGCGGAGGGCCCGCCGGAGCAACCGATCACGGATACCCACGCAGCCATCGTGGCAGAGACAGTCTCGCTGCGTGGCGATGGTGACCGGTCCGGAGCCGCACCGCCGTTCCCCTGCCCAGTGAGGTCGGCGCCGCGCATCGGATCCGGGTCGGTCGCCAGCCGGTCCGGGTCGAAAGTCCCCCGCTGTGCCTGGCTCGCCAGCGCGACGATGGCCGCGAACGTTGCGCGAGGAGGCAGGCGACGGCGATGCGACCGCTGTTCACTACTGGCTCGGCCCGGTGGTGGCTGCTGGGCACGGCGGTGCTGCAGCTGGTCAGCCCGGCGGTCATCCCTTTCGATGGGGGTTCGGCCCGGGACCTACCGGTCGTGCCGCCCAGCTTCTTCTTCGGCATCTGGTCGGTGATCACGATCGGGTGCGTCGCCGCGGCCGCCTGGGGGATGCCGCAATCGCGAGCGTCCCGGCCGCCGTACCGGCGTGTCCAGATGCCCGTCTCGGTGGTGCAGGTGCTGTTCATCGTCTGGCTGGTGCTGGCGCGCTTCCTCCCGCCGCTCACGGTGCTGGTCTTCGCCACGATGCTGGCACTGCTCACGTATGCCATGAAGGTGGTCGTCTCGAGCCCGGCCGACCGAGTGACCCGCGTGTTGCTCGGCGGGTCGCTGGGCCTGTACGCCGGGTGGACGGCCGGCGCCGTCTGGCTGAATCTGGTCACCGTGCTGCCCCTGGAGGTGCAAGGTGATCGGGCGGTCCTCGCCACCGCGCTCCTGGCCGCGGCGGCCACGTGCGTCTCAGGGGCGCTGTTCTTCCGCGGCTCGGCCGGCTTCGTGGTCGGGGCCACTTGGGCCTGCATGGGCATCCTTCTGACATCCGCCATGGCGGGCGAGGTCGGCCTGGCCGCGGTAGCGGCGGCTGGACTGCTCGCCACCCTCATCGCCGGCGCACTCGCAAGTCGCCGGCACCGGACCTCGACCGCTCAACCGCCTCGGGAGGGGCGAGAAACAGCCGCACCCGGCCGGCCGCGTCTGGCTGCGTGCATATCGTGCGCGTCTGATCGGGGCGGCGGCTCGGAGGTGAGTGGCGTAACCGACGCGGTCGTGCTCGATATCAGAACTCCGAGGCGCCGCGCCACAGGCGCCGCGGAGAGTTCGTAGATCGTCACGGTGGCCACGATCACGAGGAACGTGGGCCGGCAGGATCTTCGAGGCGGCGGCGACGAATGCCACGAGGGGTCTTGCGACCAGCACCAGGACGGCGACCAGTCCTACGGTGGGCAGGATCAGATGAAGCAACGAGGAGGAAGTCACCAGACACGGTTCTGATCGCGGCCATCGGGATGGGTGTCGCGGTGACGAATCTTCCCGGCTACGACCTGCCCGAGGGTCGGCCGACCAGCGGTCCGTTCTCCGGGACCCTGGTGCCGCTGAGCATCGGCCTGCTGCTGTTCATCTCCATCTCCGCCCTACCAAGGGCTGGAAGGCCGGCCCCAGCAGGTTCATCGGGTTGATGAAGTCCGTCAACGCGCCCGCGGTGAAGCCCACGAAGCAGCACTGTCAGGGCCGGGATCCGCAGCTGATGGGCCAGCACCTGCGATCCCAGCGTCGTCGTTCTCCGGACGGTCTGCCCAGACGGGCATACCGCTGGGCCTGGGCGGAGTGGACGCTGTCGAAGGCTCAGCCTCCCGACGGAGCCTCGGCCTCCCTTTGTGGCGCCGTGGCTTCCCTTTGCTGAGGCATCGCGGCTGGACCGGTTGTGCTCTCGGCCTCTCGGATGTCAGCCGCCAGCTGGTCTGCGGCCATGTCGGTCGCCTTCGAGACCACCCGATTGGCTGCCTTGATGGTGGCCGCTATGTGATCAGCAAGGTTCACCTCGTAGACCGCGACCAGCCCGGCCGTGCCGGAATCGAGCGCCTCGCCGAGGTCCTTCAGGTCTTTCCGGGACATGCCGCCGGTGACGTGGCCGGTCACCGCACCGATGGCGGCGCCGCCGCCCCCGGCCGCGACCAGGCCGATCCCGACCGGCGGGAACAGGGCTGCCACCACCCCAACTCCGAGGCCCCAACCGAGCCCCACGGCCGCCCCATGCCGGGTCGGCTGCTCGTGCTTCTTCACAACCTCGACGTGACCGTCAGCGTCCTTGGCGATCACGGCCGCGTCGAAGTCGTGCGAGCTCTTGATCTGGTAGTAGAGCTGCTTGAGCGCCTCATAATCCGCCACTGCACCCTTGATGTCGTCGTACGTCGCGGCGACCACGTACAGGGTGTCCTGGTCCTTCTTGGCCATCCCACTGCTCTCCTCGAATCGAGACGATCAGAGATGGCTCCAGCGTCGAAGTGCACCCCGCCGCGGACATCACCCCCTTGGGGTGAGACCCCTGTGCCGTAACCCGCGGCCGGTTCTCGCAACGACGTTGGATCTGGGTCTTCCTGAATTGCGAAACCCGCCCGTCATGAGCATCGCTGCTGGTGAGGGCGGGTTTCGGGTCTGGTGGAGCTGAGGGGATTCGAACCCCTGACCTTCTCATTGCGAACGAGACGCGCTACCAACTGCGCCACAGCCCCAAGTGCATCTGCGATGCGTGGAGAAAGTTACCACCCACCGCGGCGGCCTTTCGAATTGGCTCAGG
>DATDNR010000204.1:0-16017 GCA_036518175.1 Marmoricola sp. | reverse complement strand
CATGGCGACCAGCTGGGCACACGACCGGGCCAGGTCAGGCGGGGTCCTGCACCAGCGCGACCAGCCCCTGGGCCAACCGCTGCAGCAGCTCCTCGCGGGAGACGCCGGCCGGTGCGCGCACCCAGGAGATGACGACCTCCTCGGTCAGCGCCGACCAGCCACGCACCATCAGCCGGGTGGCCGCCGAGTCGGTCACGCCGAGGTCGGCGAGCTGCTCGCGACCGGCCACGTCGAAGAGCCGGTCGGTCAGCGCGGCCCGCGCCTCCTCATAGATCTCGCGCAGCGCCTCGTCGCCCCCGGCCGCAGCGCGCACCAGCGAGACGTAGCCCTCGAAGTTCTCGGTGACATAGTCCACGTACGCGCCGAGCGAGACCATCAGCTGGGTCAGCGGGTCGGCGTCCGAGCGCGGGGCGGTGACCTCGATCAGGTCGTCGGCGGCCCGGCGTACGACGGCGCGGTGGAACTCCTGCTTGTTGCCGAAGTAGTGGTAGAGCAGCCCGCGCGAGATCCCGGCCTGCTCGGCGAGCAGCTCGATGGAGATCTCGTCGACCGAGCGGGTGGCGAGCAGGCGTACGCCGAGGTCGAGCAGCTGCTCCCGACGGCTGGCCGGGCTCATCCGGACGCGCGGTGTCGTGGTCACGTGGCGCATCTTACTGAACCGATGTCAACAGCACTATTGACGGTTGTTCAATACGCTGGCTAGCGTGGAAGCCATGAACTCCTCCCTCCCAGGTGGGCTCCCGGCGCACACCCGCGTCCTCGTCATCGGCGCGGGGTTCGCCGGGCTCGGCATGGCGATCAAGCTCGACGAGGCGGGCTTCTCCGACTTCGTGGTCGTGGACAAGGGCGACGACGTCGGCGGCACCTGGCGCGACAACACCTACCCCGGTGCCGCGTGCGACGTGCCGAGCCAGCTCTACTCCTTCTCCTTCGCGCTGAACCCCGACTGGTCGCGCTCGTTCTCGCCGCAGCCGGAGATCCAGGCCTACCTGCGGCGCGTCGCCCGCGAGGCCGGCGTGCTCGACCGGTTCCGCTTCGGCGTCGAGGTGCGCGACTGCGCCTGGGACGAGTCGGCCCGCCTCTGGCAGGTCTCCACCAGCGCCGGCGACCTCACCGCCGACGTGATCGTCAACGGGGCCGGCGCGTTGTCCGAGCCGCGGCTGCCCGACATCCGGGGCATCGAGGAGTTCGGCGGCCGGATCTTCCACTCCGCCCGGTGGGACCACGAGGCCGACCTGACCGGCAAGCGCGTCGCGGTGATCGGCACCGGCGCCTCGTCGATCCAGATCGTGCCGGAGCTGGCGAAGCAGGTGGCCCACCTCGACGTCTACCAGCGCACGGCGCCGTGGGTGATGCCGCGCCGCGACCGGCCCTACGGCCGGCTCGAGCGGTTCGGCCTCCGGCACCTGCCGGGGATGCAGCGGCTCTACCGCACCGCGATCTACTGGGGTCGCGAGACCTTCGTGCCGGCGTTCACGGTCACCCCGAAGATCGCCCTGCCCGCGAAGAAGGCGGCGCTGGCGAACATCGAGCGCGGCATCTCCGACCCGGCGCTGCGCGAGAAGGTGACCCCGCACTTCGAGATCGGCTGCAAGCGCATCCTGATCTCCAACGACTACTACCCCGCCCTCGACCGCGACAACGTCGACCTGGTCACCGACCCGATCGTCGAGGTGACGCCTACCGGCATCCGCACCGGCGACGGCACCGTGCGCGAGATCGACGTGCTCGTGGTCGCGACCGGCTTCCACACCACCGACATGCCGATCGCCGCCCACGTCAAGGGCCGTGACGGCCGCACCCTCGCCGACGCCTGGCGCGAGTCGGGGATGACCGCCTACAAGGGCACCGCGGTCAACGGCTTCCCGAACTTCTTCTTCATCGTCGGCCCCAACACCGGCCTGGGCCACTCCAGCATGGTGTTCATGATCGAGTCGCAGGTCGGCTACATCCTCGGCGCGCTGCAGGCGATGGGCGAGCGCGGCATCACCGCCCTGGAGCCGAAGGCCGAGGCACAGGCCGCGTGGACCGAGGACGTGCAGCGGCGGATGCGTCGTACCGTCTGGAGCACCGGCGGCTGCGCGAGCTGGTACCTCGACGAGCACGGTCGCAACACCACCCTGTGGCCGCGCACCACCTTCAAGTTCCGCGAGCTGCTGCGCCGCTTCGACGTGGAGCGGTACGACGCCACGCCCGTCACCGACAACCGCAAGGAGAACGCCGCATGAGGACCCTCGACGGCAAGGTCGTCGTCATCACCGGAGCCGGCTCGGGCATCGGCCGGGCCCTGGCGCTCAACGCCGCCGACAAGGGCGCGCTGCTCGCGGTCTCGGACTGGAACGAGACCGGCCTCGACGAGACCGTCGAGCTGCTCAAGCAGGCCGGTGCCCGCGAGATCCGCGCGGACCGCCTCGACGTGAGCGACCGGCAGGCGTTCGCGGCGTACGCGGCAGGGGTCAAGGAGCACTTCGGCCGCGTCAACGTGGTGGTCAACAACGCCGGCGTCTCGCACTCCGGGCCGGTGACCGAGATGGAGTACGCCGACTTCGACTGGATAGTCGGGATCAACTTCTGGGGCGTGGTGCACGGCACCCGCGAGTTCCTGCCGCACCTGATCGAGTCCGGCGACGGCCACCTGGTGAACATCTCCTCGCTCTTCGGGCTGGTCTCGATGCCGGGGCAGTCGACGTACAACGCCACGAAGTACGCCGTGCGCGGCTTCACCGAGGCCGTCCGCGAGGACATGATCGTCGCCGGGCACCCGGTGCAGGTGACCTGCGTGCACCCCGGCGGCATCAAGACCGGCATCGCCCGCAACGGCCGCACCACTGCCGGCGAGGACCACGCCGAGCTGGCCCGCAAGTTCGACACCCGGCTGGCCCGGATGACCCCCGAGCGGGCGGCGGAGATCATCGTCGACGCGGTGCTGGCGAACAAGCCGCGGGTGCTCGTCGGCGCCGACGCGCACGCGATCCACTGGATCGGCAAGCTGCTGGGGTCGCGCTACCAGGACCTGTTCGCGCGGGCCTCGAAGCTCGTTCTGCGCTGACGGTTTCCCAGGTGAAGAACCCGAACTGCCTCTCCACACACGTTGCTCCCTGTGCGGAGAGGCAGTTTGCTCTCTGAACCTGGGAAACCGACCGCCTTCGCCACCCGCCAGAGGCAGTTCGACCTCTGACCCTGGGAACCCGACCGCCTTCGCCACCCGCCAGAGGCAGTTTGACCTCTGAACCTGGGAAACCGTCCCCTTCGCCACCCGCCCCTGGGCAGTTCCACCTCTCAACCTGGGAAACCGACCGCCCTCGCTGGTACCCCTAGGGTGGCTCCGTGAGCCGGACCGTGCACCTGCAGACCCGCAAGTGGCCGGACAGCCCGCACTGGGAGTACGACGCGGTCCACCTCGGCGTCGACGGGTTCGGCCACTGGGTCGGCGTACCCCAGGGGCAGTGGATCTCCCGCCCCGGCGCCGGCTTCCACGCCCACTGCGACCAGGTGGTGCTGCTCCCGCACGACGACTGGTGGCTGGGCACGTTCTACGGCGACGACCCGGAGCGCCCGGTCGACGTGTACGTCGACATCGCCACGCCGGTCAGCTGGGAGGGCGACCTGGTGCACAGCGTCGACCTCGACCTCGACGTCGTGCGCGGCGTCAGCGGTCGCATCTGGGTCGATGACGAGGACGAGTTCGCCCAGCACCGACACTCCCTCGGCTACCCCGCCGAGGTGGTCGAGCAGGCGCTCGCCGCGTGCGACCGGGTGCACGCCGCGGTGACCGGCGGCACGGCGCCGTTCGACCGGACGGCCCACGGCTGGCTCGCGCGCTTCCGCGCGCTGTGATCCCCCGATTGCACGACTTCTGCTACGCCCGCGGGCTCTTTTCTGCCCCGGTAGGTCCACCTAGGGTCGAGAAATCCGACCCGTCGAGGGAGCTTGCCGATGCACGTCCAGCGACGACTGGCACGACGACTGCTGGCCGCCACGGCCGTCGTCGGCGCAGCCTGCCTGCTCGACACCGCCATCGCGGTCAGCGCCCAGGCCCCGATCCGGTACGACGCGGCCGAGGCGACCGCTGTCGCCGCCGTCAGGGCCGCACAGCACAGCAACATCGCTCCCCCACAGGTCGTCGACGGTCACCACCCGAAGCTGAAGGGCGCGAAGGTCACCCGCAACGGCACCCCGTGGGCCCAGGTCAGCCAGACCGGCGCCGACGACATCCCGCTGGCGGCGCTGCAGGCCTACCAGCGCGCGGCCGCGGTGATGCAGCAGGCGGCCCCCGCGTGCAAGCTCCCCTGGACGCTGCTCGCGGCCATCGGGCGGGTGGAGTCCGACCACGGCCGCTTCGCCGGCTCGTCGCTGGGCACCGACGGGGTCGCCCGTCCGCCCATCTACGGGCTGCCGCTCGACGGCCAGGGGCCGGTGGCCCGGATCCCCGACACCGACAACGGCACCCTCGACGGGGACCCCACCTGGGACCGCGCGGTCGGCCCGATGCAGATCATCCCCGGCACCTGGCGGGTGATCGCCGTCGACGGTGACGGCGACGGCGTGCGCAACCCCCAGGACATCGACGACGCTTCGCTGGCCGCCGCGGTCTACCTCTGCTACGGCGCCCAGGGCCTCGACACCCCGGCCGGGATGGCGCGCGCCGCCTGGCGCTACAACCCCTCGCAGAGCTACGTCGCGACCGTGCTGGCCTTCCAGCACGCCTACGCCACCGGCCGGATCATCGCCGCGAGCACGGGCACGACGGCCTTCGACACCCACGTGCTCGCCACGATCCCGTCGCCCACACCGACGCCGCAGGGGCACCACGGGCCGGGCCCCGCCCAGCCGCAGGGCACCGCCCAGCCCGGGCCGGCGAGCCAGACGCCGACTCCGACGCCGGGCAAGACACCCACCGGGCAACCGCCCGGTCCGAGGCCGACGCACAACCCGGCACCGCAGGACCCGCAGACGCCGACCGGCACCCCGAGCTCGCCGGGCACCCCGACACCGCCCGGCACGCCGACGCCGCCGAGCACGCCCACGACGCCCGACACCCCGCCCCCGCCGAGCACCCCGGCGCCACCGCCACCGCCACCGCCACCGCCACCGACGGACACCCCGCCGCCTCCCACGGACACCCCGCCGCCGCCGACGGACACCCCGCCCGCGACCGCGAGTCCGGGCCCGGTGCTGACGTCGCTGACCGGCACCTGGCACGAGTGCGCCGGCAGCATGGCCGCCCAGCCGGAGTACTGCCTCGACGGCGCGACGCTCGACCTGGGCCCGGCCAGCCAGCTGGCCGCCCTGGCCGCGGCCGACTTCGACGGTGACGGGCAGGTGCAGACCAACGCCGCCGAGCTCGCCGGCCTGGTCGGGCGAAGCCTGACCGTCCAGGTCGCCGGGGGCACCGACCCGGCGGTGGTGCACACCATCGGCGGGCTCGCCTACCGCAGCGCCGACGGGTCCTTCGTCCCGCCGCAAACTGGCACGAACGGGTCATAGCCGCCAGTCCTTCGGGGTGGTTTCACCTGAGGGCCCTCGTGGACGCCGACAACCTTGCCTAGGGTCGCTGTGGGTTGCCGTACTGAGGGGTTGCACGCACACATGAACAAGCCGGGGTGGGCGCTGGTCGCCGTCGTGACCTGCGCCGCCACCAGCATCACCGGAGCGCTCGCCGCGTCCCGGTCCGATGCCCAGCCACCGTCCACCCGGCCGACCCTCGACCGTGCCGTGGGCGCCCGCCTCGCCGATCACCAGGCACAGGCGGCGGCCAGCGTCTCGAGCGCCTCACGCCAGCCGGTGCTGCCGGGCACCCTGCTGGTCAGGCGGCACGCTCGACACGACCGCCGCACGGCGAAGGCCGACCAGCGGTTCTACGCGATCAGCGCGACCGGCAGCAACGACGTACCCCTCGCGGCCCTGACCGCCTACCACCACGCCGCCGCAGCCCTGGCCGCCAGCGACCCCTCCTGCCATCTGCCGTGGACCTTCCTGGCCGCGATCGGCCGGGTGGAGTCCGACCACGGACGGTACGGCGGCAGCCAGCTCGCCGCGGACGGTGTCTCCCGGCCGGAGATCCTCGGTCCGGTGCTCGACGGCGCCGGCCCGTTCGCCGCCATACCCGACAGCGACAACGGCCGCCTGGACCACGACAAGACCTGGGACCGCGCGGTCGGGCAGATGCAGTTCCTGCCCTCGACCTGGTCCGCCTACGGCCGCGATGGCGACGGCGACGGGGTGGCCAACCCCGACGACATCAACGACAGCGCGCTCGGCGCCGCGACCTACCTGTGCGCCGGCGGCTCGGACCTGGCCACCAGCGCGGGCATGGCGCAGGCGGCCTGGCGCTACAACCAGTCCGACTACTACGTCTCATTGGTGCTCGCCTTCGAGCGCGGCTACCGCACCGGCGTCTTCGCGATGCCCTCGCCGCCCGCGCCGGACACGCCCACCCGGCACCACCACAGGGCGAAGAAGCACGCGCACCACAAGGCGGTGCACCACACCACGCGGCACCACAGCAGACACCACACGACCACGACGGGTACGCCGACCGGCACCGGCACCTCGCCGTCGACGCCGAAGCCGAGCCCTGCGCCCGGCCCGAAGCCGAAGCCGTCACCCGCCCCGAAGCCCACCCCCACGCCCAGCCCGACTCCGCAGCCGACGACCAAGACGATCCCGGGGACGTGGTCTGCCTGTGGCGCGGCCTACTGCGTGGGCGGGGTGGTGCTCGACCTCGGCAGCCCGGACCCCGGCGCGACCGCCGCTGCCGACTACGACGGGGACGGCAACCCCGAGACGTACGCCGAGGAGTTCGCCGGTCTCGAGCAGCAGCAGGTCACGGTCGTCGTCTCGGCCACCGGCGTGGTGCAGTCGATCAACGGCATCGCCTACCAGCCGTAGCCGACCCGGGACGTCCTGCGTCTCGGTCACCCGGACCACCACACCGCAGGACATCCCACCCAACGTCCTGCACCCCGGTCCCCAGAACCACCACACCGCAGGACATCCCAGCCAACGTCCTGCACCACGGTCCCCAGCACCACCACACCGCAGGACGTCAGTGCGCGCCGCCGGCGACCGCCTCGCCGGTCTCCCCGGAGATCCGCTGGGCCAGCCAGATCGGCACCACCGAGAGCATCACCAGCACCGCGGCGACCACGTTGACCACCGGCGCCTGGTTGGGCCGGAAGAGGTTGTTGAAGATCCACAGCGGCAGCGTCTGCTGGTGCGGCCCGGCGGTGAACGTGGTCACGATGATCTCGTCGAAGGACAGCCCGAAGGCGAGCAGCCCGCCGGCGAGCAGGGCGGAGCGGAACTGCGGCAGCGTCACGCGCACGAAGGTTCGCATGGGCCCGGCGCCGAGGTCCATCGACGCCTCCTCCAGCCCGGTGCCCATCCGCCGCAACCGCGCCTGCACGTTGTTGAACACCGTGACGATGCAGAAGGTCGCGTGCGCCACCACGATCGTGGCGAAGCCGAGCTCGATGCCGAACCAGGTGCGGAAGGCGTTGTTGAGCGCCAGGCCGGTGACCACGCCGGGCAGCGCGATCGGCAGGATGATCAGCAGGCTGACGGTGTTGCGGCCGAAGAACCGGTAGCGGCCCAGCGCCATCGCCGCGAGCGTGCCGAGCACCAGCGAGATGGCGGTGGCCGCGATCGCCACCAGCACGCTCACCCCCAGCGCGTCGCGGGCACCGCCGGAGTGCCAGGCCGCCGACCACCACCGGGTGGTGAAGCCGGCTGGGGGCCAGCCGAAGGTCCGGTCGGAGTTGAAGGAGTTGATGACCACCAGCGCCAGCGGCACGTAGACGACCACCAGCGCGAGCAGGGTGAAGACCAGCAGGACGATGCGCATGCCGCGTGAGAGGGTCACAGGTTCTCCAGGGCTCCGGTCCGGCGCACGGCGGCGAGGAAGAGCAGCATGATCGCCACCGGCACCATCGCCACCGCGGCGGCGAAGGGCAGGTTGCCGGCCGCGCCGACGTTGGCGTAGACGACCGTGCCGAGCATCTGGTTGGCCCCGCCGACGATGGTCACCGCGATGTAGTCACCCAGCGAGAGCGAGAAGGTGAAGATCGCGCCGGCCACCACCGCCGGGAACGCCATCGGCAGGATCACCCGCCGCAGCGTCACCCCCGGCCCCGCGCCGAGATCGGAGGAGGCCTCCAGCAGCGAGTCCGGCAGCCGCTCCAGGCCGGCGTAGATCGGCAGGATCATGTAGGGCAGCCACAGGTAGCCCAGCGTCAGGATCGTCGCGGTCACCCCGAACCCCGGCGAGGAGAAGCCGAACGGCTTGCCGATCCAGTCGATCAGGCCGCCCTCGGCGAGCATCCCGCGCCACGCATACGCCTTGACCAGGTACGACGCCCACAACGGCATCAGCACCGCCACCACGAGCAGCCGCTGGACGCGCGGCGAGGCGATCTTGGCCATGTACAGCGCGATCGGGAACGCGACCAGGGCATCCACCACGGTGACCAGCGCCGCGATCCCGACCGTGCGCACGGTGATGGTGCGGTAGACGTCGATCGTGAACAGCTCGTGGAAGTTCGTCAGCGACCAGATCCGCTCGACCTCACCGGTGAACGAGTTCGTCGTCCAGAAGGCGGTGATCAGCAGCGCGGCCAGCGCGGCGAGGTAGGCGACACCGAGCCAGAGCATCGGCGGGCCCAGCAGCAGGCCCATCCGCAGCCGGGGCCGCCGATGCAGGGTCCAGCTCAGCCTTTGACTTCGGTCCAGGCCTGCGTCCACTGGCTGTAGTCCGTGCACGTGGTGTCCTTCCGCCCGTCCAGGCACTGCTTGATCGGCGTGGTCCAGTACCAGATCCGGTTCGCGAACGCCGCGTCGCCGGCGTGGTAGGTGGCGCAGAAGTGCGGGTCGCTGGTGATCGCGCACGACTTGGCGTTGGCCGGCGCCTCACCGAAGTACTGCGCCACCGCGGCGTTGGCCTTGGGGCTGACGATGTAGTTCATCCACTTGTAGGCGCAGTTCGGGTGCTGGGCGTTGGCGGAGATCATCCAGGTGTCCGACCACCCGGTGGCGCCCTCCTTGGGCAGGATCGCCTTCACCGGCGCCTTCTCCGACTGGGCGAGGCTGGCGATGACCTGCCAGGTGGTGCCGATCTGGGAGTCGCCGGTCTTGAAGGCCTGCACCTCCTTGAGGTAGTCCGACCAGTACTCCGAGACCTGGGCACGCTGCACCTTGAGCAGGTTGACCGCCGCGTCGAGCTGCTTCTGGTCCAGCGCGTAGGGGTCCTTGATGCCCAGGCTGGGCTTGGTCTTCATCAGGTACAGGGCCGCGTCGGCGATGTAGATCGGGCTGTCGTAGGCGGTGATGTGGCCGGCGTACGGCGAGTTCTTCTGGAAGACCGCGCCCCAGCTCGTCGGCGCCGGGTGCACCTTGTCGGTGCGCCACATCAGCAGGTTGGCGCCCCAGCCGTGCGGGATGCCGTACATCTGGCCGTTGACCGAGTTCCACGCCCGGTCCTTGAGGAACGGCTGGATGTCCTTGTAGTTCGGCACCAGCTTGGTGTTCACCGGGGCCACCTGGCCGGAGGCGATCAGCCGCAGCGTCGCGTCGCCGGAGGCGCTCACCACGTCGTAGCCGCCGCTCTTCATCAGGTTGATGGCCTCGTCGGAGGTGCCGAAGTACTTCACGTTGGCCTTGCAGCCGGTCTGCTTCTCGAACGGCGTCACCCAGTCGACCTTGGGGTCGTTGCTGCCGTCCTCGGCATAGCCCGGCCAGGCGAGGATGTCGACCTGCCCCTCGCCGGGGCCCAGGCTCTTCTTCATCGGGATGTCCGGAGGGGTGAACCCGCTCGCCGCGCCTCCCCCGGACGTCGAGCCACCTCCCGAGCTGCCACACGCCGCCACGGCGAGCGCGAGCAATCCGGCCCCGAGCGCCACGCCGATCTTCTTCATGCTTCCTCCTCGGTTGGAGCTCCGTCCGGGCGGAGGTCGCCCGCGACGGCAAGACGGACCAGGTGGTCCCGCGGCCAGCTCAGCCGCACCCGCTGGCCTCGTTGCAGCAGGGTGTGGCCGTCGAGCTGCTCGGCGTTCTGCTGCTGCACGGTCAGGGTGGTGCGGCTGCCGTCGGCGACGTCGAGGCCGACGATCCCGTGCGTGGTGGAGCCGAGGTAGGCCACCTCCTGTACGACGCCCTCGGTGACGCACCGGTCGCGCTCGATGTCCGCGCCGGGTGCGTCGACCCGGATCTTCTCCGGGCGCACGCTGAAGACCCCGTCCTCGCCGACGACGTGCCGGGCGACCGCGCCGTCGAGCATGTTGGAGGTGCCGACGAAGCCCGCGACGAACGGCGTGGCCGGCCGCTCGTAGAGCTCCACGGGGGTGGCGACCTGCTCGATCCGGCCCCGGTCGAAGACCGCGATCCGGTCGCTCATCGTCAGCGCCTCCTCCTGGTCGTGGGTGACGAAGACGAAGGTGATGCCGAGCTCGCGCTGCATCTGCTTCAGCTCGATCTGCATCTCCCGGCGCAGCTTCAGGTCCAGGGCACCCAGCGGCTCGTCGAGCAGCAGCACCTTGGGCCGGTTGACGATCGCCCGGGCCAGGGCGACCCGCTGCCGCTGGCCTCCGGAGAGCTGGGTCGGCCTGCGGTCGCCGTACCCGCCGAGGCGGACGGTCTCCAGCGCCTGCTCGACCCGGCGGCGCCGCTCGGCACGGTCGACCTTGCGCACCCGCAGGCCGTACTCGACGTTGGCGGCGACGCTCATGTGCGGGAACAGCGCGTAGTCCTGGAAGACCGTGTTGACGTCGCGGGCGAACGGCGGCCGGTCGGTCACGTCCGTGCCTTCGAGCAGCACCCGGCCGGCGGTCGGCGACTCGAAGCCGGCCACGATGCGCAGCACGGTGGTCTTGCCCGAGCCCGACGGGCCGAGCATGGAGAAGAACTCCCCGTCCCCGATCTCGAGGTCGATGCCGTCGACCGCGTGCACCGGCCCGAAGGACTTGTGCAGGTCGCGGAGCTCGATCGCGGCGGGCATGCCGGGAGTATGGCAGTGACGCTTTACCCATCACAACGGTCAACGGGCACGGAAACGACGAAAAGCGTCGCCCGCCGAGCCGGAAACGGACGAATCCGTGGCCGGGCCGGAGTCCGGTTGAGACCCCGTGGATGTGGAACCATCTGGCAATGGGGATCGAGTTCGCCCACTCGGAGGGGCGACGCTCGGTGTCGAGTGGGAGTTCGCGCTGGTCGACCGCGAGACACGGGACCTGTCGAACGCCGCGGCCGAGCTGTTCGACCTCGTCGAGGAGCGACACGGCGAGCAGCCCCGGCTGCACCGCGAGCTGCTGCGCAACTCCATCGAGCTGACCACCGGGGTGTGCCGCAGCGCCGGCGAGGCCGTCGACGAGCTCGCCGACATGGTCGCGCTGGTGCGGCCGCTGGCCGGCGAGCTGGGCGTCGACCTCTACAGCGCCGGCACCCACCCCTTCGCCGCGTGGTCGCGCCAGCTGGTCACGCCCGGGCAGCGCTACGAGGAGCTGATGAAGCGCACCCAGTGGTGGGGCCGGCAGATGCTGATCTGGGGCGTGCACGTGCACGTCGGAGTCGCCCGCGAGCACGTGATGCCGATCGTCTCCAGCCTGCTGACCCACTTCCCGCACCTGCAGGCGCTGTCCGCCTCCTCCCCGATCTGGGCCGGCCAGGACACCGGTTACGCCTCCAACCGGGCGATGATGTTCCAGCAGCTGCCGACCGCCGGGCTGCCCTTCCAGTTCCAGACCTGGGCGGAGTTCGAGGGGTACGCCGACGACCTGCTCACCACCGGCGTGATCGAGCAGGTCGACGAGATCCGCTGGGACGTCCGGCCGGCGCCCCGGCTCGGCACCGTGGAGGTGCGCATCTGCGACGGGGTGTCCACCTTCCACGAGATGCGCGCGCTGGTCGCGCTCACCCACTGCCTGGTCGAGGACCTCTCCGACCGGCTGCGCCGCGGCGAGACACTGCCGACGATGCCGCCGTGGCACGTGCAGGAGAACAAGTGGCGCGCCGCCCGCTACGGCCTCGACGCCTGGGTCGTGCTCGACGCGGAGTCGCGCGAGCGGCTGCTGCTGGAGGACCTCGCCGACCTGCTCGAGCGGCTGCAGCCGGTGGCCCGACGGCTGGGCTGCGAGCACGAGCTGGGCCTGGTCGCGGAGATACCCCGGCGCGGGGCGTCGTACCAGCGGCAGCGCACGGTGGCCGAGGAGACCGGCGGCGACCTGGTCGCGGTGGTGGACTCGGTCGTCCGCGAGCTGGGCTGAGCCTCAGGGAGACCAGCCGGGCTCCTCAGTCCCTGATGGTCGTGCCGCGGCCGTGCAGCAGGGTGATCAGCTGGGCGAACTGCTTGTCCTGGGCCGCCGTGCGGGCGAACGTGGTCAGCAGCAGCGGAGCCTTGAACCGCTGGCGGGCGATCGCGTGGGCGTAGCTGAACTCCTTCAGCCCCTCGGGGCCGTGGATCCGGCCGAAGCCGGAGTCGCCGACCCCGCCGAAGGGCAGCGAGGGGATCGCGGCGAAGGAGATCACCGAGTTGACCGAGACCATCCCGGTGCGCAGCCGGGAGGCGACCTCCATCGCGCGCGCCCTGCCGAAGACGCCGGCAGCCAGGCCGTAGCGGGTGCCGTTGGCCCGGGCCACGGCCTCGTCCATGTCGGCCACCCGCGTCACCGTCACGGTCGGGCCGAAGGTCTCCTCCTGCACCGCGCGGGCGTCCTCGGGCACGTCGACGAGCACGGTCGGCTGCACGAAGCGCTCGCCCACCGCGGCCGGCCCGCCGAGCACCGCGCGGCCGCCGCGGGCGAGCGCGTCGTCGATGTGCTCGCGGATGACGTCGAGCTGCTCGGGCATGGTGATCGGCCCGATCCTGGTGTCGATGCCGTCGTCGGCGCGCACCTCGCGGGCCCGGGAGACGAGGCGGTCGAGGAAGTCGTCGTGGACCGCGGTGTGCACGTAGATCCGCTCGACGCCGACGCAGGTCTGACCGGCGTTGCTGCAGGCTCCCCACACCGCGGCGTCGGCGGCCGCATCGAGGTCGGCGTCGGCGTCGACGATCAGCGCGTCCTTGCCGCCGCCCTCGATCAGCACCGGCGTCAGCGTCTCGGCGCAGGCGGCCATCACCTTGCGGGCGGTGGCCGGCGAGCCGGTGAAGGCGAGCTTGTCGACGCCGGCACGGCACAGCGCGGCACCGGTCTCGCCGAGCCCGGTGACCACCTGCAGCACCGGCTGGTCGGGCACCACCTCGGCGAAGGTGTCGGCCAGCCAGGCGCCGACGCCGGGGGTCAGCTCCGAGGGCTTGAAGACCACCGCGTTGCCGGCCGCGAGCGCATAGGAGATCGAGCCCATCGGGGTGTAGACGGGGTAGTTCCACGGCCCGATCACGCCGATCACGCCGAGCGGCGGGTGCTCGACGGTCGCGGCCATGTTGGCCATCAGCAGCCCGTGGGGCACCCTGCGCCGGCCGAGCACCTTGCGGGCGTGCTTCGCGGCCCAGCCGAGGTGGTCGATGGCCAGCCCGATCTCCAGCACGGCGTCGGCATGCGGCTTGCCGGTCTCCTCGTGCACGACGTTGGCCAGCTGCTGCATCCGCCGGGTGAGCACACCCTTCCAGGCGTCGAGGCGCTCGCGGCGGTCGGCGTACGACAACCCGCCCCACCAGCGCGACGCCTCCCGGGCCCGCTCGACGGCCGCCCGCACCTGCTCCTCGCCGTGCACCGGCCAGGTGCCGACCACGTCACCGGTGCGCGGGTTGATCGAGTCGAAGGTGGGCAGCGCGTCGTCCACCCGGGTGGTGGCGTCCTGCGTCGTCGTCATCGCGCACTCCTGATCAGGTCGGCGGCCCGCTCGGCGACCATGATGGTCGGGGCGTTGGTGTTCCCACGGGGTACGACGGGCATCACCGATGCGTCCACCACCCGCAGCCCGGTGACCCCGCGCACCCGCAGCGACGGGTCGACCACGGCGTCCTCGCCGCTGCCCATCGCGCAGGTGGCCACCGGGTGGTAGAGCGTCTGGCTCCAGGTGCGCGCGTGCTCGACGAGGTCGTCGTCGCCGGGCTGGTCGGGCAGCTGCCAGGGCCGGGTGAGGTGGCGGGCCAGCGGCCCCTGGGTGCAGATCTCGTGCACCCGGCGCAGGCCGGCGACCATCGTGTCGAGGTCCGCGGGGTCGTCGAAGTAGCCGGCGTCGATGTCGGGGTGCCACGCCGGGTCGGCCGAGCGCAGCCGCAGCGACCCGCGGCTGCGCACCTGCACCAGGGTCGGTGCGGCCGTGACCATCCGCGCGGTCGGCTCGTGCAGGCCGTTGTCGTAGAAGCCGGACGGGGCCACGTGGTACTGGATGTCGGGCACGGCCGGGTCGCCCGCGGGGTCGGAGCCGACCCGCTCGAAGCCGCCGGCCTCGCCGATGTTGGAGGCCAGCGGCCCGCTGCCGCGCGCCTTCCAGCGCACCAGGTTGCGCAGGTTGGACAGCTCGGCGATGTCGGTGGAGTCGCGGGTGTACCAGATCATCGGGCAGGCCGGGTGGTCCTGCAGGCCCTGGCCGACGCCGGGCAGGTCGACGGCGACGTCGATGCCGTGCTCGCGCAGGTGCGCCGCCGGGCCGATCCCGGAGAGCAGCAGCAGGTGCGGGCTGTTCACCGCGCCACCGCAGAGCAGCACCTCGCGGCGGGCGCGCGCGGTGACCTCGCGGCCACCGATCCGGTAGCGCACCCCGGTGGCTCGCTCGCCGGCCAGCTCGATGCGGGTGACGAAGGCGCCGGTCTCCACGTCGAGGTTCGGCCGCGTCATCGCCGGCTCGAGGTAGGCGCGGTGGGTCGACCAGCGCCGGCCGTTGCGGCAGGTGACCTGGTAGAGCCCGGCGCCCAGCTGGTCGGCGCCGTTGAAGTCGTCGGTTGGCTTCATCCCCGCGGCCACGGCGCTGTCCACCCAGGCGTTGGTCAGCTCGTGGGTGTAGCGGCGGTCCTCGACGTGCAGCGGGCCGTCCTGGCCGTGGTAGGGCCTGCCCAGCCGGGTGTTGCCCTCGGCGCGGACGAAGTACGGCAGGACGTCGTCGTACCCCCAGCCGGTGGCGCCGTACTGGTCGCGCCAGGCGTCGTAGTCGGCCCGGTTGCCGCGGATGTAGATCATCGCGTTCATCGACGAGCAGCCGCCGAGCGCCTTCATCCGCGGCCAGAACGCCCGCCGGTTGTGCAGCTGCTTCTGCTCGATGGTGGAGTAGTTCCAGTCCCAGCGGGTCTTGAACAGCGTGGCGAACGCGGCCGGGATGTCGATCTCGTCGGCGTCCGGCGCCGGCCCGGCCTCGAGGAGCAGCACCCGGGTGCCCGGGTCCTCGGTGAGCCGCGCGGCGAGCACGGCTCCGGCACTTCCCGCGCCGACGATGACGTAGTCGTGCGTGTCGGAGGGCGTCACGCCCTTAGCCTAGGGCCATGACCATCCGAGTCTTCCTGCTCGACGACCATGAGGTCGTCCGCCGTGGCCTGGTCGACCTCCTCGAGGGTGAGGACGACATCGAGGTCGTCGGCGAGGCGGGCACCGTCCGCGAGGCCACCGCACGGATCCCCGCGCTGCGCCCCGACGTGGCCGTGCTCGACGCCCGGCTGCCCGACGGCAGCGGCATCGACGTCTGCCGCGACGTGCGGTCGGTGGACCCCGCGATCCGGGCGCTGATCCTCACCAGCTACGACGACGACGAGGCGCTGTTCGCGGCGATCCTCGCCGGAGCGTCGGGCTACGTGCTCAAGCAGATCACCGGCACCGACCTGATCGAGGGCGTACGCCGGGTCGCCGAGGGGCAGTCGCTGATCGACCCCTCGCTGACCGCGAAGGTGCTCGAGCGGGTGCGCAAGGGGCCCGACACCCCCGACGAGCTCGCCGAGCTCACCGATCAGGAGCGCAAGATCCTCAGCCTGATCGCCGAGGGGCTGACCAACCGGCAGATCGGCGAGCAGCTCTACCTGGCCGAGAAGACCGTGAAGAACTACGTCTCCAGCATCCTGTCCAAGCTCGGGCTGGAGCGCCGCACCCAGGCGGCCGT
>DATDNR010000203.1:0-63470 GCA_036518175.1 Marmoricola sp. | reverse complement strand
CGCGAGCAGCAGCGGCTGGAGGCGCTGCGCTCGCGGCCGAGCCTGGCCGACCCTCGCGCCGGCCTCGCCGGCCGGCGCGAGGAGGTCGTGGAGCTGCGCGAGCGGACCCGTCGCTGCCTGGGCCACACGCTCGCCCGCGCCTCCGACGACCTCGTCCACCAGCTCGCCCGGGTGCGCGCGCTCTCCCCGCTGGCCACCCTGCGCCGCGGCTATGCCGTGCTCTCCGACGCCGACGGCCACGCCCTGTCCAGCATCGTCACGCTCGAGCCGGGCCAGGACATCCACATCCGCGTCGCCGACGGACGCATCGGCGCGAGCACGACCAGCGTGGAGCCCGCCCCGCTGGTCGACCTCGACACCGACGACGAGGGCGAGCAGCCGCCCGACGATGACACTCCCGGGGACGCCACCCCGGACAGCACCACGAGGAGGAGTCGCCGTGAGTGAGCGCGACGAGATCGGCAAGCTCAGCTATGAGGACGCCCGCGACCAGCTCGTCGAGGTGGTCCGCACCCTGGAGCAGGGCGGCACCACGCTCGCCGAGTCACTGGCGCTGTGGGAGCGCGGCGAGGAGCTCGCCCGGGTGTGCCAGACCGCCCTCGAGGGCGCGCGGGCGCGGCTCGACCGGGCACTCGCCGAGGGAGCCGACGACTGATCAGTGCGCCGACAGCGACCCGGCGAAACGGCGGATGACCGACGGGTCGGCGTCACCGACGACCAGCACCGTCTCCGGGTGTCGTCGCACGGGGCTCGGCCGTGTGTCGACCACCGCGTAGTCCCCGCCCGGATCGGTCCACACCTGCCAGTGCCGGCCGGCGATGGTGACCGCCTTGCCGCGCGACGCGTTCTGGTCGACGTACTGCTGCACCATCTGCGCCGCGCTTGCCCAGGACTCCTCCAGCCCGATGTAGCGGCCCTGGTCGGTGAGCACTCCCAGGTGCCACCGCGGGTCGGTCCCGGTCGCGTAGTCCACGCTGGTGGCGCGCCAGCCCTTCGGCAGCTGCCGCGGCGCCAGGGTCAGCAGCTTGCCGTCGTCGCGGCCGGACTTGACCCAGCCGTGGTAGTCGACGGTCTGCACGGGCACCGCACCGCTGTCCCGGCCGAGGCCGCGAAGGCCGACGAACCCCGCGACCGCGAAGACCACGACCACGAGGGCGACGAGCATGCCGCGCGGCGAGCGCTGGTAGCGCCCGGGCCTCTCGGCTGCCGCAGGTGCCGGCCGGTCAGCCATCGCCGGCCCCGGGCTGGCGGCGACGCGGCAGGGGTGGTGCGGTGGTCATCGGCTCCATCCTGCCAAGGGCGTCGGAACCCTCCGCACTGGGTAGGCTCGAGCGGTGCTGCACGCCTACCGCGACGCGGCGCCGGTGGTGGCGCTGGTCGTCCTGCTGGTGGTGGCCTACGTGCATCCCCGGGGCTGGGTGGAGGCCCTGGCCGGCGCGGGCGGGGCGGCGCTCGCGCTCTCCACGGGCGCGCTGGGCGCTGCCGGCGTGCGCTCGGAGGTGACCGGTCTGCTGCCGGTCGTGGGCTTTCTGCTGGCCATCCTCGTGGTGGCCGAGGCGTGCCGCGCCGAGGGCCTTTTCAGCGCGCTCGGTGCCCGGCTCGCGCTGCGCGGCGATCCGCGTCGGCTGCTCGTGCTCGCGGTGCTGGTCGCGGCCCTGGTCACGGTGGCACTGAGCCTGGACGCGACCGTGGTGCTGTTCACCCCCGTGGTGATCGCGGCGGCCGCGGCGACCCGGGCCCGTTCGCGGCCGGCCGAGCTCGCCTGCGTGCGGATGGCGAACTCGGCGTCACTGCTGCTGCCGGTCTCCAACCTCACCAACCTGCTCGCGCTGCCGTCGCTGTCGCTGTCCTTCGGTGGCTTCCTGCTGCGGATGGCACCGAGCTGGGTGGTGGTCGTGGTGATCGAGTACGTCGTCCTGCGGCTGGTCTGCCGCGGCGACCTGCCGGCGCGACGCCTCGCCGGACCGGTCGACGCTGACGTGCTGCCGCCCCTGCCGTCGGTGCCGCTGGTCGCCATCGTGCTGATGCTCTGCTCCTTCGGGGTGACCTCCGCGTTCGGGGTCCAGCCGGTGTGGACGGCGCTGGCCGCGGCGGTGGCGCTCTCCGGCTACGTGCTGGGCCGGCGCCGCGTCTCGCCCGGGCACCTGCTGGCCAGCGCGCACCTGCCCTTCGGGGTCTTCGTGCTCGGGCTCGGCGTGGTGGTCGCCGTCCTGTCCCGCACCTGGCTCGGCTCGGCGGTGCACCACCTGGTGCCGGCCCACGACGGACTCGCCGGGCTCCTCGCGGTGGCGTTGCTCGGCGCCGTGCTCGCCAACCTGGTCAACAACCTGCCGGCGACGTTGCTGGTGGCACCGATGGTGGCGCCGCTCGGCGCGACCGCCGTGCTGGCCCTGCTCGTCGGCATCAACGTCGGATCCTCGCTGACCTGGACCGGGTCGCTGGCCAACCTGTTGTGGCGGCGCTCGCTGGCCCGTCACGGGGGCACCGCCACCGGCCTCGACTTCCACCGGCTCTCCCTGCTCGCGACCCCGCTGGCCGTGGTCGCTGGCGTGGTGGTGCTCGACGCATGGGCGGGCGTGCTCGGCTGAGCGCCGCTACCATCGGGGCATGTCCGACAGCCGCATCCCTGACGAGCTCGCCGTCGCCCCCACCTCCCCCGACCGCAACCTCGCCCTGGAGCTGGTGCGCGTGACCGAGGCCGCCGCCATGGCGGCCGGACGCTGGGTGGGCCGGGGCGACAAGAACGGTGCCGACGGGGTCGCGGTCAACGCGATGCGGGTGCTGATCTCCACCGTGGGCATGAACGGCACCGTGGTGATCGGCGAGGGCGAGAAGGACGACGCCCCGATGCTCTTCAACGGTGAGCGTGTCGGTGACGGCACCGGCCCGGAGTGCGACGTGGCGGTCGACCCGATCGACGGCACCACGCTGACCGCCAAGGGCATGGCCAACGCCGTCTCGGTGCTCGCGGTCGCCCCGCGCGGCACGATGTACGACCCCTCCGCGGTGTTCTACATGGAGAAGCTGGCCACCGGTCCGGAGGCGGCCGACGTGGTGGACATCCGCTACCCCGTCGCCGAGAACATCCACCAGGTCGCCAAGGCCAAGGGCCGCCGCTCCGAGGACGTCACCGTGGTCGTGCTCGACCGACCCCGGCACGAGCAGCTGGTCGAGGAGATCCGTGCCGCCGGCGCGCGGATCAAGTTCATCACCGACGGCGACGTCGCCGGCGCGATCATGGCCGCCCGCGAAGGCACCGGCATCGACCTGCTGATGGGCATCGGCGGCACGCCGGAGGGCATCATCGCCGCCTGCGCCCTGAAGTGCCTCGACGGCGTCATCCAGGGCCGTCTCTGGCCCAAGGACGACGCCGAGCGGGAGAAGGCGCTCGACGCCGGCCACGACCTCGACCGGGTGCTGACCACCGACGACCTGGTCTCCGGTGACGACTGCTTCTTCGTCGCGACCGGCATCACCGACGGCGAGCTGATGCGAGGCGTCCGCTACACCTCCGGCGGCGCCTCCACCCACTCGCTGGTGATGCGCTCCCGCAGCGGCACCATCCGCTCGATCCACTCCGAGCACAAGCTGAGCAAGCTGCACGCCTACGCCGCCGTGGACTTCTCCGGCGAATGATCGTCGTCGTCGGGGAGTCGCTGATCGATGTCGTGGTGGATGCCGACGGGGACACCCTCGTCGAGGCGGTCGGGGGCTCGCCGCTCAACGTCGCCCTGACGCTGGCGCGCCTGGAGGTGCCGACGGTGCTCATCACCCAGGCCGGAAACGACGAGTACGGCGGCCGCATCGCCGAGCGCCTCGCCGGCAGCGGTGCGGAGCTGCTCTGCGCCACCACGCGCTCCGGACGCACCGCCACCGCCACCGCACGACTGGCACGGGACGGGTCGGCGAGCTACGTCTTCGACCTCGACTGGGCCCTTCCCCACCAGGAGCTGCCGGCCTGCGACGTGCTGCACGTCGGCTCGCTGGGGGCGGCGCTGGAGCCCGGGCGCGACAGCGTGCTCGACCTCGTCGACCAGGCCTACGCCCGCGGCACCTTCGTCAGCTACGACCCCAACGTCAGGCCGGTCTTCGTCGACGACCGCAGCAGCACCTGGCGCGACGTCGAGGCCCTCGCCGACCGCACCCAGCTGGTGAAGCTCAGCGAGGAGGACGTCGAAGCGCTGCACCCGGGAGCGGACCCGGGGGACATCGCCCGGTCGCTGCTGTCCGGCGAGCGCACCGAGCTGGTGCTGCTCACCCGGGGCGGCGAGGGTGCCTCGGCGTACACCCGGGTCGGGGCCGAGGAGCTGGTCGTCGACGTGCCTGCCCCGCCCACCGCGCTGGTGGACACCATCGGCGCCGGTGACGCGTTCATGGCGGCCGCGCTGGCCGTGCTGCTCGAGTCCGGCGCCGTCGGTGACTTCGGCGCCGGGATGCCGGGCGACGAGGAGGCGCTGGTCCGGCTGCTGCGCGCTGCCACCGAGGTCGCGGCGCGCACCTGCGCCCGGCGCGGTGCGGAGCCGCCTACGCGGGCGGAGCTGCCTGACGGCTGGCCGGACTGACGTCGGTCTGCTGGTCGCGCAGCGCCTTCAGCACCGCGTCGAAGACCACCGGGTCGACGGCCATGCCGCAGTGGCTGGTGCTCACCTCGACGCACTCCGCCCCGGGGTCGCGGCAGGCGTTGGGGTCCACGATGCCGTCGCGGCGCGACCAGATGGCCGTGTAGCCGACTGCCGGGTCGAGCGGCCGCTGCATGTCCTCGAAGCTGGTGCGGGCACACGCGCCGGCGATGCAGTCCTCGCTCATGAACCCGCGGAACCCCGCCCTGGCCAGCCGGATCAGCATCTCGGTGTCCCAGGCGAGCACCGTGTGGACCGCGCCGGGCGCCAGCACCGGGCTGCCCATCGTCACGATCCCGTGCACCAGGTCGGGCCGCCGCGCGGCCAGGCCGCGGGCCAGCATGCCGCCGAGGCTGTGCCCGACGATGCTGACCTTGCGCCCGCGGCGCAGCGCGATCGACTCCAGGCGACGCTCGAGTCTGTTCGCGGCGTCGCGGGTGCAGCCGACGTTGACGTGGATCTGCGAGCGGTAGGTGCGGAAGCCCTCGTTGCGCAGGAACGCGGAGAGCAGCCAGAGGGTCGGGTCACCGGCCATGAACCCGGGGATGAGCAGCACCGGTTCCAGACCGGTGCGCCGGTGGCGGTCTGCGTAGGGCAGGGCGGCGCGGCGACGCCGGTCCTCACGGGTGCGTCGGACCAGCCGCACGGCCTCCACGGCCGCGCTGGTCTCTCGCGCCAGGGCGCGCAGCCCCTGCGGCCCGACGAAGTCCGGAGGCCGCAGGAACGCACCCATCGGTGATCCCACGCCGTCAACCTACCCAGTTCTGTGGCGCAACCCACATGAACCGGGCATTGATACGCATTCCGTACGCCCAACGGGGGAAGGCTGCCCAGAGGTGCGGTCGACCTAGACTCGCGCCCAGGGGGCCATCTGCGCAGGAAAGGGAAGAAGGCGATGTCGTCCATCCAGGCCGAGTCCGGCCAGCCGGGGGTGGCGGTCTCCGAGGAGCTCCTCGCGCCGGTCGGTGACGGTGTCGAGCTGTGCTACCAGACCTTCGGTGATCCCGCGGACGAGCCGCTGCTGCTGGTCATGGGGCTGGGTGGACCGATGAACTGGTGGGATCCCACCCTCTGCGAGCTGCTCGCCCGCGAGGGCTTCTACGTGGTGCGCTACGACAACCGCGACACCGGCCGGTCCACGAAGGTCGGCGGACGCGTCACGCGGCAGATGATCGTCAAGGCGTTCCTGGGCATGAAGGTGCGGCCGCCGTACACGATGGCCGACCTGGCCGGCGACGCCTTCGGGCTGATGGACCACCTCGGCTGGGAGTCCGCGCACCTCGCCGGCGTCTCGATGGGCGGGATGATCGTGCAGACGATGGCGATCGAGGCCCCCCGCCGCGTCCGCTCGCTCACCTCGATCATGTCCACCACCGGACGACGCAGCGTGGGCTGGCAGCACCCGAGCCTCTTCCCGGCCCTGCTGGGCAGGCGTGGCGTCGGCCGCGACGCCTACGTGGAGAGCTCCACCCGCACGTGGCAGATGATCGGCTCGCCGGGTTTCCCCGTCGACGAGGAGAAGGTGCGCGCACGGGCCGGCGAGACCTGGGACCGCGGCTTCAGCCCGCAGGGCGTGCTGCGGCAGATGCTCGCGGTGCTCACCCAGCCCAACCGCACCCGTGACCTGCGCTCGGTGCACGTGCCCGCCACGGTCGTGCACGGGCTGGCGGACAAGATGGTGCACGTCTCGGGCGGGCGGGCCACCTCGACCGCGATCAACGGCTCGGAGCTGCTGCTCGTCGAGGGCATGGGTCATGACCTGCCGGCCGAGATGTTCGCCACCTTCACCGAGGTGATCCGGCGCACCGCGGACCGGGCCACCACGCACTGACCGCTGCCGGCACCGCCGCCTCGCGAGCCGGTGCCGGGGAGGTGGAGCACGGCCCCCGAGGTACGACGGCCCTCACGGAGCCTGCCCGCCGCCCGGAGATACCGTGGTGCGGTGCACGACATGACCGGCATGCTCCCGCCCTTCGGCTGGGGGCCACTCCTCGACGACTGGAAGTTCGTCCCCGGCTGGACGGTCTTCGCGCTCGCGCTGCTCGTTGGCTACCTCGCGCTGCACACCGCTGCCCGCCGCCGTGGTGGGACTCCCGTGCCCCCCTGGCGGTTCGGCTGCTTCGTCACCGGGTTGGTGCTGCTGGTCGCGACGGTGAGCTCGGCGATCGACAGCTACGCGATGGCGGCCTTCTGGGTCCACATGGTCGAGCACCTGATGCTGATCATGGTCGTGCCGGCCTTCCTCGTCGCCGGCCACCCGCTCACGGTGCTGCGGGCGGGCGTGCGCCCCGAGCACCGCGCCCGGGTCGACGCCGTGCTGCAGTCCGGGCCGGTGGCGGTGCTCACCCATCCCGCGGTCGGCATGCTCGCCTACGCCGCCGTCATCATCGCCACGCACCTGACCTCGTTCATGGACCAGATGGTGCTGCACCCCTGGCTGATGCCCACCGAGCAGGCGCTGTACGTCGCCGCCGGGTGGCTGATGCTGGTGACCCTGATCGGCGACGAGCCGATCCGCTGGCACCTGCCCTACCTGATGCGCTTCGTGCTGGTGCTCGTCGGGATGGTCCCCGACGCGGTGGTCGGCATCGTGCTGATGCAGACCACCAAGGTGCCCTACCCGTTGATGTTCGCCCACCACCCCGGGTGGGCGCCCGCGCCCCTGCGTGACCTCGCGGTCGGTGGCGGCCTGATGTGGGTGGTCGGCGACGGCCTGATGATGTGCTACGGCGTCGCGCTGATCGTGGCGCTCGCCGC
Source organism: Marmoricola sp. (assembly GCA_036518175.1). Classification (GTDB taxonomy): domain Bacteria; phylum Actinomycetota; class Actinomycetes; order Propionibacteriales; family Nocardioidaceae; genus Marmoricola. The sequence continues at coordinate 56,094 of DATDNR010000203.1, read as the reverse complement.
CGGCAAGACCGCCCGCAACCAGATGGTCGGGCCGTGGCTGGAGTCGGTGCGCCGTCAGACGCTGGTCGACAACGTGGCGGCGAGCGGGGACACCGAGGGCTACACCGGCGTCGACGTCGACGAGGACGACGCAGCGCTGGCGGCGTACAACCGGATGCTGGCCCGGCTCAACGGCCAGGGCGAGGCCTGAGCGCGGCTCGCGAACGCGTTCAGGTCCTGATCGAGCGTCGCCGGTGGATCGCGTAGCCGGTGACCCCGACCAGCACCGCCAGCAGGATCGCCGGGCCCACGGCGTCCTCACCGCGCACCTCACGCACGACCGTCTGGATCAGCGCCATCAGGGTGAAGAACCCGAGGATGCCGATCACCATCTCCAGCCGCTGCGCGGTCGCGCGCGGATGGCTGCCGGTGCCGGTGCCCGGGTTGAAGATGCCCATCGTGCTCCCGGGCTCAGCCCTTCACGCCACCGGCGGTCAGGCCGGAGACGATCGCCTTCTGGAAGACCAGCACCAGGATGATCAGCGGCACGGTGACGATCGTGCCGGCGGCCATCACCGCGGTGTAGGGCTCCTGGTGCGGCTGGGCTCCCGAGAAGGACGCGATCGCCACGGTCACCGGCACGGTGTAGTGGTGCGGGTCGGAGTTCGACAGCTGGGAGGCCAGCAGGAACTCGTTCCACGCGCTGATGAAGGTCAGGATCGCGGTGGTGAACAGCCCGGGCGCCGCCAGCGGAAGCATCACCTTGCGGAACGCCTGGCCGGGCGTGCAGCCGTCGATGCGGGCTGCCTCCTCGAGGTCCCACGGCAGCTCGCCGAAGAAGGCGGTGAGGGTGTAGATCGCCAGCGGCAGCGCGAAGGAGATGTCGGGCAGGATCATCGCCTGGTAGTTCCAGCCCTGCAGCCAGCCGATGTTGGAGAACAGCGAGAACAGCGGCGAGACCAGCGCGACGCCCGGGAACATCGAGGCGCCGAGGATGATGCCGAGGATCAGGTACTTGAACCGGAACTGCATCCGCGCCAGCGCGTAGGCGGCGAAGACGCCGATCAGCATCGCGATCGCCGTCGTGGCAACCCCGATGATCACGCTGTTGAGCAGGGCCTGGCCGAAGTGGTTGCCCCGGGCGGTGGAGAACGCCGTGCGGAAGTTGTCCAGCGTGGTGTGGGTGAACCACGGCGTGGTGACGAAGGTGAACCCGACCTGGCGGAACGCGGTGACGATCATCCAGTAGAACGGCGCCAGGCCCCAGAGCACGATGATCGCCAGGCCGAGGTAGCTCCGGACCGCCTTGCCGCGGTCCTTCCTCCTCGGCGGTGGGCCGATCTCCTGCTCGGCGGCACCGGCGGTGACGGGAAGTGCCTCGGTGGTCATGCTGCTTCAGCCCCTTCCGGTGTCGCTTCGACGCTCTGGGAGGCCTCGGGCGGCTTCCGCCGGAACCACTTGCGCTTGGTGTAGCCCGGGGGCCGCTGGATGACGTCGGCACCGAGGAACTTCACGAAGACGAACGCGGTCAACGCGATGATGATGAAGACGATGGTGGACAGGGCCGAGGCGCTGTTGAAGCCCTGGCGGATCTGCTTGACCACCAGGATCGAGAGGCTGGTGGTGCCGTTGGCGCCACCGGTCATGATGTAGGGCAGGTCGAAGATGCGCATCACGTCGAGCACCCGGAAGAGCACCGCGACCATCAGCGGGACCTTGATCAGCGGCAGGGTGATCTGGGTGAAGACCTGCCAGCGGGAGGCGCCGTCGACCTCGGCCGCCTCGTAGACGTCCTTCGAGATCAGCTGCAGGCCGGCGAGGATCAGCAGCGCCATGAACGGCGTGGTCTTCCAGACGTCGGCGATCACCACGCCCATGCGGGCCGGCCAGGTGTCGGAGGTCCACAGCTGGGGCGGGATCCCGGCGAATCCGAGGATGTGGTTGAGCACGCCGTCGTAGGCGTAGATGAAGAACCAGAGCTTGGCGGTGACCGCGGTCGGGATCGCCCACGGCACCAGGATCGCGGCCCGGACGAGGCCGCGACCGCGGAACTCGCGGTTCATGATCGTGGCGAACCAGAGCCCGAGGATCACCTCGATGCCCACCGAGACCACGGTCCAGAAGACCGTGATGCCGAAGGCGCCCCAGAACTGGCTGCCCAGGGTGCCCTCCGGACACGGCTGGGTGCCGCCGCCGGCCACGGCGCACTGCTGCAGCAACCAGTGCGAGTAGTTGGAGAGGCCGGCGTAGCCGCCCTGCACGAACATGCCGGTCGCGGGGTTGAGGCCCTCGTCCTTCTGGAAGGACTGGATCACGGCGCGGACCAGCGGATAGAGGATCACCACGGCCAGCATGACCAGCGTCGGCGCGACCAGGAGGATGCCGCGGCGGCCCTCCCCGGCCCTGAGGCTCTTGCGCGTCTTCTCCGGGGCCGGAGCGACGGTTGCTGCTGCCATGGTGCCCTCCCTGGGTGGCTCCGTGCGGGCCCCGGTGACCCCGGGGCCCGCACGGTCAGGTTGTGATCAGCAGGTCAGGAGCCCGAGCTCGCCGACTGCATCGCCTTCTGCATGTCGGACAGGGCCGCCGACACCGGCTTGCCCTGCCACAGAGCGGCGAACGCGTTGTCCTCGATGGCCGTGGTCACCGCGGGGTAGAACGGCGTCACGGGTCGCGGCACCGCGTTGGCGATCGCGGTCTTCAGCGTCGGCAGGTAGGGCAGCTTCTTGATCAGCGCCGGGTCGTCGTACAGCGACGCCCGCACCGGGGCCAGCGACCCCTTCATCGCGATGAACTTCTGCTGCGCCGGAGCGGTGATGTACTTCAGGAAGTCCAGCGCCGTCTGCTTGTGGTCGCTGTAGGTGCTGATCGCCTCGCTGTGCCCCCCGAGCGAGGAGGCGCCCGGCCCGTTCACGCCCGGAAGCGGCGCCACGGCGAACTTGCCCTTCACCTTCGAGGAGCCCTCGGTCGAAGCGAGCGAGTAGCAGTACGGCCAGTTGCGCATGAAGAGGAACTTGCCGGCCTCGAAGGCGATGCGCCCCTGCTCCTCCTGGAAGGTGCTCTCCTGCTTGGGGATGTCGCCGTTCTTGACGTGGTCCACCAGCATCTGCAGCCCCTTCTGGTTCTGGGGGCTGTTGACGGTCGGCTTGCCGGCGCTGTCGACGACCTGCCCACCGAAGGTGTTCATCGCCTCGGTGGCGTTGACCGTCAGGCCTTCGTACTTCGCGAACTGGCCCGCGTAGCAGCTCATGTTGTGCTGCTTGGCGATCTTGCAGTCGTTCCACATCTGGTCGAGCGTCTTGGGCGGCGTCTTCACCAGGTCCTTGCGGTAGTAGAGAAGACCACCGTCGGACGCCCACGGCGCGGCGTACAGGGTGTTGTTGTAGGTCGCCGCCTTGACCGTCGGCGGCAGGAACCCGTTGGTGTCGAACTTGTACTGGCCCGTGAGCGGCTGCAGCCACCCCTTGGCGGCGAACTCCGCGGTCCAGATGACGTCGACGGTGACGATGTCGTAGCCGGGGTCCTTGGCCTGCATGTGCTGCACGATGTCGTCGTGCTGCTGGTCGGCCTGGTCGGTCTGCTCCTTGAGGGTGACCTTCTCCTTCGGGTGCGCCTTGTTCCACTTGGCGATCATCGGCGCCCAGACACCGCTGTTGTCCTTGCCGGTGACGAAGGTGATCGGGCCGCGAGAGTTGCCGCTGCTCGACCCCCCGCCGCTGCTGCTACCGCCGCCACATCCTGCGAGGGTGAGCGAGGCAACTGCCACCGCCGCGACTCCCGTCAGGAGCCGCCCCCTCCTCCACTGGTTGGCCATCCGGGGCCACTCCTCTCAGTTCCGGCCGGGGCACGAACGGCCCCGACGGCTCACGTCAGTCATGTAAGCGCTGTCGATACCCCAGACGCAACGATGTCGCGACCGGGGGCGTAACGGTTGGATAACGCCTGTCCTGGCGCGGCCGCCGGAGTTCCGGTCAGGCACTGAGCCGCTCCCCGCTCTCCGAGTCGAAGACGTGGACCTGGTGGGGGTCGGTGGTCACGTAGACGGTGTCGCCCTTGCGCACCGAGTCGCGGGCGTTGACCCGGATGGTCAGGTCGTGCGGCGTCCCCTCGACGTCGGTGGAGCCGTAGACGAAGCCGTCCGCGCCCAGCTCCTCGACGACGGCCACCTGCACCGGCAGGCCGCCGTCCTCCTGGGAGACGATCCGCCAGGCCTCCGGACGCACCCCGATGGTGACGTTGCCCGACTGCGCGTCGAGCTGCTCGGCCCCCAGCGAGTACTTGCCGATGTGCACCTCGCCGCCGGAGGCCTTGCCCCTGATCAGGTTCATCTGCGGTGAGCCGATGAAGCCCGCGACGAACAGGTTGGCCGGCTTGTCGTAGAGGTTCAACGGGGTGTCGACCTGCTGCAGCTCACCGAAGTTCATCACCGCCACCCGGTCGCCCATGGTCATCGCCTCGACCTGGTCGTGGGTGACGTAGACCGTGGTCACCTTCAGGTCGGCCTGCAGCTTGGCGATGTCGGTGCGGGTCTGCACGCGCATCTTCGCGTCGAGGTTGGACAGCGGCTCGTCCATGCAGAAGACCTGCGGCTCCCGCACGATCGCCCGGCCCATCGCGACCCGCTGCCGCTGCCCACCCGACAGTGCCTTGGGCTTGCGCTCGAGGAACTCGGTCAACCCGAGCAACTGGGCAGCCTTGGCCACCCGCTCCTTGCGCTCGGCCTCGGGCACCTTGGCCAGCTTCAGCGCGAACGCCATGTTGTCGGCCACCGACATGTGCGGGTAGAGCGCGTAGTTCTGGAACACCATGGCGATGTCACGCTCCTTCGGCGGCAGGTGGGTGACCTCCTTGTCGCCGATGTAGATGTGCCCGGAGTTGACCTCCTCCAGGCCCGCGAGCATCCGCAGCGTGGTGGACTTGCCACACCCCGACGGACCGACGAGCACCATGAACTCGCCGTCGTCGATGGTGAGGTCGATGCCGGGCACCGCCGGCCGGTCAGCGCCCGGGTACCACCGCTGGGCCTTGTCGAACGTGATCGACGCCATCTGGACTCATCCCTTCAACCGGCAGGAACGTGCCGGACGATCCGTAGTGGAAGTGACGACGGTCACAGTAGACCCAAGTCGGTGCTGCTGTCCCTATCCCGGACGTGGGACGAGTCTCACCGAGACGGTCGGCGCGGCGGTTTGCGGCTCACCGAGACGCCCCCCATGACCGCGACTCCCCGCACCCGGACCACCGGCGCGTCGGGATCGTCGTCGGCAGGGGCACCGTGGCGCGGACCGGTGTAGCCGCCCATGATGCCGACCCCCTCGAGCACCACCCGCGTCTGCTCGTTGACGGTGATCTCGGCGCCGCCCATGAAGGCGCTGACGTTGAGCACCACCTCCCGCGCGGCGAACCTCGCCTCGCGCAGGTCGAGCTCGGCGCCGCCCATCACGCAGACGACGGTGAGCACCTCCGGCACGGTCCAGACGCCCTTGCGCTCGTAGCCCCCGAGGATCGCCATGCCGTGCTCACGGCTCGGGCCGGGCACCACCTCGGGGCGGGGGCCGGTGGCCGGCACCGCGGGCTGCCGGGGGGCGGCCGACGGCAAGTCGTGGGTGATCGGCAAGAGGTCGGCGTAGGTCTTCGCGGCGTACGTCGCCTCCAGACGCTCGTCGAGCTCCTCGAGGTCGATGCGCCCCTCCCCGGCCGCGCGGCGCAGGATCTCCGCGACCTCGTGACGCTCGGCGTCCGAGATGCGCTGCTGCGAGGGGGGCAACGGCTCCAGTGGACCGCTCATGGACCTGAAGGATAGTGCGGCACGTTGGCTGGACTAGCCTCCGACTGTGAGCACTGCAGCATCCGCCTCCGAGCCCGAGTTCCGGTACTCCGACCTGTTGCCGACCGGCGAGGACGACACGCCGTACCGCCTCCTGACCACCGAAGGGGTCTCCACCTTCGAGACCGGCGGGCGGACCTTCCTGCAGGTGGCCCCGGAGGCCCTGCGGCGGCTGACCGCCGAGGCCATGCACGACATCGCGCACTACCTGCGGCCCGCGCACCTCGCGCAGCTGCGCCGGATCATCGACGACCCCGAGGCGTCCGGCAACGACCGCTTCGTCGCGCTCGACCTGCTCAAGAACGTCAACATCTCGGCGGGCGGGGTGCTGCCGATGTGCCAGGACACCGGCACCGCCATCGTGATGGGCAAGAAGTCCGAGGGCGTGCTCACCGGCATCGACGACGCCGAGGCGATCAGCCGCGGGGTGTACGACGCCTACACCAGGCTGAACCTGCGCTACTCCCAGATGGCGCCGCTGTCGATGTGGGAGGAGCGCAACACCGGCACCAACCTGCCGGCGCAGGTCGAGATCTACTCCGCCCCCGAGCACGGCACGCCGGAGTACAAGTTCCTCTTCATGGCCAAGGGCGGCGGCTCGGCGAACAAGTCCTTCCTCTACCAGGAGACCAAGGCGGTGCTGAACCCCCGGCGGATGCTGGAGTTCCTCGACGAGAAGATCCGCTCGCTGGGGACGGCCGCGTGTCCGCCGTACCACCTCGCCGTCGTGGTCGGCGGCACCAGCGCGGAGTTCGCGCTGAAGACGGCCAAGTACGCCTCCGCGCACTACCTGGACAACCTCCCGACGTCGGGCTCGCTCTCGGCGCACGGCTTCCGCGACCTCGAGCTGGAGGAGGAGGTCTTCCGGCTGACCCAGTCCTTCGGGATCGGCGCCCAGTTCGGTGGCAAGTACTTCTGCCACGACGTGCGGGTGGTGCGGCTGCCGCGGCACGGCGCGTCGTGCCCCGTCGCGATCGCGGTCTCCTGCTCCGCCGACCGGCAGGCGCTGGGCAAGATCACCCCGGACGGGGTGTTCCTGGAGCAGCTCGAGACCGATCCCGCGCGGTACCTGCCCGACCCCTCGGAGGCGGAGCTGATCCAGGGCGGGTCCGTGGTGCCGATCGACCTCAACCGGCCGATGCCGGAGATCCTGGCCGAGCTGTCCAGGCACCCGGTGAAGACCCGGCTGTCGCTGACCGGCCCGCTCGTCGTCGCCCGCGACATCGCGCACGCGAAGATCAAGGAGCGGCTCGACGCCGGCGAGGAGATGCCGGCGTACCTGCGCGACCACCCCGTCTACTACGCCGGCCCGGCCAAGACGCCGTCCGGGATGGCGTCGGGGTCGTTCGGTCCCACGACCGCCGGCCGGATGGACTCCTACGTGGCGCAGTTCCAGGCCGCCGGTGGATCGATGGTGATGCTCGCGAAGGGCAACCGGTCGAAGGTGGTGACCGAGTCCTGCGCCGAGCACGGCGGCTTCTACCTCGGCTCGATCGGTGGTCCGGCTGCGCGCCTCGCCCAGGACTGCATCAGGTCGGTGGAGGTGCTGGAGTACCCCGAGCTCGGCATGGAGGCGATCTGGCGGATCGAGGTGGAGGACTTCCCGGCGTTCATCGTCGTCGACGACAAGGGCAACGACTTCTTCACCGATCCCTCCGGCGCGGTGACCGTGCCGCTGAGTGGGGTGCGGGTGCGCTCGCGCGAGCGCTGACCTGTCTGCGGTGCCGTCCCGCCCGGACGTCCTGCACCCCGGTCGCTCCGGCAACCACCCCGCAGGACACTGCGCACGACGTCCTGCACCCCGGCCGCCCCAGCAACCACCCCGCAGGACGCTGTCAGGCGGACAGGTGCTCCGGCAGTGGGCAGCCGGCGGTCCGAAGGGCCTCGGCCACCTGGGCGAAGAAGTCGTCGGGGCAGACCCGGAGGCCCAGCACCGGGAGCCGGAGGACCACGTCACCCTGGAGGGCGATGCTGTTGTGCCTGAGGGCATCCCCCACCAGGACTGCTGCCCAGGCGTGGTGGATGCCGTCCACCTCGACGACGACGCCCCACCGCCCCCACCGGAAGTCGAGGTAGTAACGATCGGGTGCGACCCGGCGAAGGACCTGTGCATCAGGTTCGGGAAGGCCCCGGTCGCGACATCCACGCACGAAATCCAGCTCACCCAGGGATCGCACTCCCCCGGCAAGGTCGATGACCAGGTCATGGAGGAGGCGCCGCCTGCGATCGCGCTTGATGCGCAGCAGCTCCACGGCGATCTCCTCCACCGTGCAGAGTCCCTGTTGAACCGCCATCGTCATCAACAGGCTGGCCTGGCGGTCTGAGGTCGCCCACAGTGCCGCCCGCACCGCCGCGACCGCGGGCCTGGCTCGGGGTACGCCCGATGTCGCGATGTCATCGGGGTCGAAACGGCGAGTCTCCCGAAGGTCCACGGAGGGTCGGCGCCTGCGACGGATTCGTGCTCCCTTGGGCACCGAGACGCGGATTCGTTCGACCGTGAAGTTGGTCAATCCGGAGGCGATCAGCGCGCTCGCCCCGTCGAGGTGCGCCCGCGGGCCCGCCTCGAGGACGGCCGCCCACTGCCGGCCAGACGCCGTCAGAGGCCCCGTGTGTACGGCGATGCTCTGGCTTCCGATGCGCTGCCAGCGACGAGCCCGAAGTTGGGCTCGCACCTCGGCGCGCGTCATGCCGGCGTCGTAGAGCTGCCGCCTGGAGACGACCGCGCCCTGCCGCTCGGCGAGTCGGTGGACGCGCGCGAGACGGGCAGCTGCAAGGGTGGACGAAGGCTCTGATCCGGGCGGCATCCGATGAGTGTCGCGCCCGGCGTACCCCTGCGCCACGACGCTCTTCGCCCCTGTGGACAAGAGTGCCGACGCGTTCTCCGTCGTTCACCACAACGTCCTGCACCCCGGTCGCCCGAACAACCACACCGCAGGACACTGCCCACAACGTCCTGCATCCCGGTCGCCCGAACAGCCACACCGCAGGACGCCCGGCGGGGCGGCAGCGGGCGATGCCAGAATCCCGAGGCAACCAACCGGCACTGCCGGGTGGTCCTCCTGCGTGGGACGGTCCACCACGGGGTGGTCGCCCGCAGTCCGACCAAGGGGGACCGGTGGAGGCCCACGAATCCACGCTGGCGATCAACGCGCGTGACGCCGCGCTCTCGGGACGGCGACGGCCGATGGAGCAGCCGGAGTTCGACGAGTTCGTCACCGCCCGGTCGGGGCGGTTGCTGCGTACGGCGTACCTGCTCACCCGCGACCACGGCCTCGCCGAGGACCTGCTGCAGACCGCGCTCGCCAAGGCCTGGTTCGCCTGGGGGCGGATCCAGCGCGACCCGGAGCCGTATGTCCGCAAGGTGCTGGTGAACACCTACGCCACCTGGTGGCGGCGCAAGTGGAACGGCGAGCAGCCCGTGGAGGAGCTCCCCGACCCGGGCCACCCCGACCACGCCGAGGGAGCAGGTGTCTCCCGCGACCTGTGGGCGGCGCTCGGCCGGTTGCCGCGTCGCCAGCGCGCGGTGGTGGTGCTGCGCTTCTTCGAGGATCTCTGCGAGGCGGAGACGGCCCGGATCCTCGACTGCTCCCCGGGCACGGTGAAGAGCCAGACGTCCAAGGCGCTGGCCAAGCTGCGGGTCGATCCAGCGGTGGGCGGCCGAACGCCCGACGACGAGAAGGGGGAGGCACGATGAACGTCCAGGAGCTGCGCGACGCGCTGCACGACCGGGCCGACCACGTCGCCGACATCGGCGCGCCGGCCCGCATCGCGGCCACCCACGAGCGTGTCGTCGTCGTACGGCGCCGCCGGCGGGCCGGTGTGGTCGCCGCCGTGGCGACCGCGGTGATCGCCGTGGTCACCGCCGGGGCGCTGTCCCTGCTGCCCGACCGGCCGCAGGTCCAGCCGGCCGAGCACCACACTCCCGCCAAGCTCGCCGGCTACCGGGTCGACCCACGAGTGTCGTTCTCGGGCTGGGACTTCCGCTACGCCCAGGGCGTGCAGAGCGCCCGGGGCCAGCAGCAGCTGGTGCTCGACCTGCCTTCGTCGAAGGAGCAGCGCATCTTCGGCTGGGGCGTGCGGGCCAGCGGCTTCTCCGACCGTACGGCGACGCTGCGCCTCGACGGTGTCGTGGTCGACCACACCGGTCCGGCGACCTGGACCTCCGGAGACGTGCTCTCCGCCGGCCGGCCGCACCACCTGGTGGTGAGCTTCCGGAAGCACTCCCCCGGCAACCGGGCAGGCGTGGCCGTCTACGACCTGGCCGGCACGGCCCCGGCGGGCGTGACCAACGGGGCCACCACCTTCCGCTCCACCATCGCCGGTGACACGCTGGTCGGCGCGCATCTGGGCCGGAGCGGGCAGTCCCGCGTGGCCTTCGAGGTGACGGTGCCCAGCACCCGTCTCCGGTTCAGCACCTCGTGTGCCGGCGCCCCCACGCACGACATGGTCGAGCTCAGCGTGAACGGCCAGCCCCTCGGCTCGAGCTCGTGCGACCCGCTGCCGGACCTCGATCCCGGGGCGAGCGGGGCCAGCCGGGGCCCGCAGGGCTGGGACGGGTCGCTCGGCATCCACCCGGGAGCCACGCTGCACCTGACCCTGCGCCTGCTCGGCCGGCACGACCGCCCGACCACCGTGCCCGGAGTGGTGCTCGGCGGCGGGGTCTACCGGCTCGCAGCACCCGTGGCCCGGGTGGCCGGCTGGGACGTCCCGGCCCTTGTCGAGGGGCCGGGCGGCACCTACCGGTACCAGCGCAGCGCGCAGTCCCGCCCCGGGCAGGCACGGCTCACCCTGCACCTGGCGGCTGCCTCCCAGCGGCGACTGGTCAACTACGGCACCTCCCACGTGCGCGGCGAGGTCGACGTGGTCATCGACGGCCGGTCGGACGACGGCGTCCAGGGCGGAGGCTCGTCGTACGCCGGCGGCCCGGTGCTCTCCCCCGGCCGCCCGCACACGGTCACCCTCGTCGTCCGTCGGGGTCTCACCCCCCGGTCGGTGCTGGGCATCGTGATCTCCCGACGGCAGGGGTGACCTCCGGCACGCCGACGGCCACGCATGTCCGCGGTGAGACGGGGCAAGAGCGTCGCTAGGGTTCCGGGCCACAGGCACGGGCACAGGTACGGGCACAGGCACAGGCACGGCCACGAGGAGGGGGACGTGGAGCCGAGCACCGAGTACGCCGAGGTCGCGCGCGCCGAGTCGCCGCGGGGCGAGGTGGTGCTGCGCCGCCGCAACGCCGACGGTGGGCCGGCGGTGCTCGAGCTGCGGGTCAACGGGGTGTTCGTGATGGACACCCGGGAGACCAGCACCGAGCGGGCGCTGGCCAAGGGCGCCCTCGAGCTGGTGCCCGATCCGCGCAGCGTGCTGGTCGGAGGGCTCGGCCTCGGCTTCACCGCGCACGAGCTGCTCGCCGACCGCCGGGTGGAGCGCGTCGACGTGGTCGAGCTCGAGGAAGCGCTGATCGGCTGGATGCGCGACGGCACGGTGCCGCACGGCCCCGCCCTGCTGGCCGAGCGCCGGATCAACGTCATCCACGCCGACGTGGCCACCTTCGTCGAGGAGGCCGCCCGGGCGACGTACGACCTGGTGCTGATGGACGTCGACAACGGGCCGGGCAACCTCGTGCACACCCGCAACGCCGCGCTCTACGAGCCCGACTTCCTGCTGAAGGTCCGGGAGGTGCTCGCACCCGCCGGCGCCTGCGTCGTGTGGTCGGCAGCCGAGGCTCCCGAGCTGGAACGCTCGCTGCATGACCTCTTCGAGGGGTGCGAGCGGGTCACGCTCCCGGTGCTGCTGCAGGGCCGCGAGGAGGAGTACCACCTCTACGTGGCCCGCGGCGGCTCGCGCAGCTGACCCGCCCGGCTACCTCAGCCTGACCGCCGCGGATCTCGCGGACGGACCGGCGCCGGCGGCGTTGCGGGCGGAGACGGAGGCCGTCAGCCGCTTGCCCCTCGGCAGGTGGGTGAACGACACCGCCCGGGACGACGCGCCGCGAGTGGCACGGCGCAGCACCTGGGTCCCCGACTTGAGCACGACCTGGTAGCGGGTGATCGCCGAGGTGCCGTGGTCGGCAGGGACGCGCCACGTCACCTTGACCGAACGGTGCCCCGCCGCCTCGCGCACCGGTGAGGGCATCGCCGGGCGCGCGCCGCAGGTGTAGAAGCGCACGTCGTCGATGAACCAGCCCATCGCGCCCACGGCGGCGTCCGCGGTGAGGCGGAACCGGAACCTGACCGACCTGCCGGCCAGGCTTCCCAGGTCGAGGCGCGCACTGGTGTAGCCGTGGCTGTCGCCGCCGAATCCGCGGAAGGAGTAGATCAAGGCGTCGGCGTTGGCGTTCAGCCCCTGGAGGGTGTGGTTGTAGCCACCGAAGTCGAAGAGCCTCGCGGCCGAGCGCCAGGCGCCCCCGTCGACGGAGTACTCCACCCGTCCGCCGTCGGTGAACAGCGCGGGGTAGCCGCCCCCGGCGGGGTACCACTCGAACTGGTAGGCGTGGTTGAAGCGGAGGTACATCGTCTTGCCGACCGGAACGCGGACCGAGTGGCTCATGGAGACGGCGCCGTCACGCGGCAGCGACCTCGACGTGCCGTTGTAGTAGCCGTCGGGGTCGGGGTCGTCTCCCCAGATCTCACGCGTGCCGCTGGTCGCGTAGCGGATCGGGTAGTTGTCGTAGACGTTGTGGTCCTGGGGGTAGTAGAAGGGGCCGGACGCCGGGTGCGCGGACGAGCGTGTCCACCGGCCGGCGGCCGGGTTCTCCAGGTTGTCGTACCAGTCGGTGCTGGTTGCCGAAGAGCCGCAACCGGGGACGTGGGTGGGCGCGGTGGCGCCGGGTGGCTGCTTGTCCATCTCGGTCGCCCGCACCGCGTCGCGGACCGTGGAGCAGTCGGCGGCGGTGATCCCCGCTGTGGCCGTGGCCGCCAGCTGGTCGCACGCAGCCGGGAGCACCCGGTAGAGGTCGGCGTAGTTCGCCGCCGAGGGCAGCAGCTGGTCGGTGAGGTAGTAGATCCGGGCGGCCTTGGTGATGGCAGCGCTGCGGGTCGCGGGGTCGGCGCCGCCGAGGCCGACCACGTCGACGCCGTTGAAGACACCCCCGTCGACGATCAGGTAGGCCGCCTTGTTGCCCACGCCGCTGTTGATGTGCACGCCACCGTTGTCGTCGTTGAAGTCCTGCGCACCGGCGGCGTTGGCGAGGGCGTCGTGCTCGAAGTAGTACTTGCTGCTCATCCGGTCCGGCTGCGGGTACCAGTAGACCGGCGTGCCGTCCTTGTCCAGCACCACTCCGGCGGGGGCGGACGCGGGGGCCTTCATGTTCCGTGCCGGGCCGACACTGCCCGGCAGGTCCTCCCCGAGCACCCAGCGGCTGCCCTCACCGTCGGAGCCGATGCCGTCCCACTGGTCGATGAGCTCGCCCATCACGTCCGACATCGACTCGTTGATCGCACCGGACTGGTACCAGTAGAGGAGGTCCGACGTGTGCTCGGTCACGCTGTGCGTGAGCTCGTGACCGACCACGTCGTCCGCGGAGGCGAAGCCGTCGCCGTACGCCATCTCGTGTCCGTCCCAGAACGCGTTCGCGTAGGGCCTGCAGACGGTGGTCGAGCTGGGGTCGCACAGGTGCACCGTCGAGTTCAGCGCCCGGTCGCCGGCCCCGGTGGGGAGGCCGAGCGCGGACGTGTCCCCGACGACGTCACGGTAGAACCGGAACGTGGCGTCGGCATTGGTGTAGGCCGCGTGGACGTCGTTGTCCGTGCTGGAGGTGGGGTCGACCCGCGTCGGCTGCGTCCGCAGACCGCTGGGCGGGCAGGTCGGGTCGGTGACGGAGATCGAGCGCCCGGCGGTGCACACGGTCTGCTGGTCGACGGCGTCCTTCATCAGCTCGTCGGAGTGCAGGACGACGCTGCCGCTGGTCGCGTCGACGAGCACCAGCTCGCGCACCGGTGAGGCCGCGGGTCCCGAGACGACCTCCACCTTGTAGACCAGACCCGGCTGCGCGGCCGTCGGCAGGCCGAGCAGGGAGGGCTCGAAGACCGTGAGCGCCGGGGCTCCGGAGAGGCGCAGCTGCCGCATCGGGGCGTGCTCGGCACGCGCGGTCGCGGCGAGGGCCGCCCGGCCGGCCCGCAGCGGGGACACCTGGGTGGAGGCCTCGAGCCGGATCGGCCGAGCGGTGTGCGCCGCCACGGCCGCGACCTGGTTCGCTGCGGTCAGCGACACCGACACGGTGCCACCCAGCACCGGGTGTCCGCCCAGCTGCTGGTCGAAGCGGACGACGTGCCCGCCGGCCGGGGTCGCCAAGGCGTGTCCGCGGCCGAGGGCGGTCGACGGGCCGGCCACCCCGAAGAGTGCGCCGTGCTGCTGCACGAACGCCCGCGCGGCCGTGGTCGGCCGGGTGTGCCCGTCGACGCCGGCGGGCCTCGCCAGCGGGCGGCCCGCACGGGTCCCCACGAAGCGCACCAGCCCGTTCGCCGCGCGCGACACGTGCACGTCGGCGTCGCGGGCGGCTCCGAGGCGGGACGCGAGTCCCTCGCCGTGGTGCCCGCCTGCCTGCAGCGGAGTGCCGGTCGCCGGGCCGCTGACTGCAGTGGTCGCTGCAGTGACCAGAGCCAGCGCGAGACCCGCACCGACCCGCCGAGATGAAGCCACGTCCGCCCCCTGCTGTGTAGGCCGTCCGGCCGGACAGCGCTGCGAGGCTACTGGGTGCGGAGGTCGCGAGAGGTCCCTTTGCGGCAATCGATGCCGCGCGCGTGGGTACGGTCGAGGACATGAGCGCTGACGACTTCCGCATCGAGCACGACAGCATGGGCGAGGTCCGGGTGCCTCGCGAGGCCCTGTGGCGGGCGCAGACCCAGCGCGCGGTGGAGAACTTCCCGATCAGCGGTACGACGCTGGAGCCTGCGCACATCGTCGCCCTCGCCCGGATCAAGAAGGCGGCCGCCCAGACGAACGCCGAGCTCGGCGTCGTCGACGAGGACGAGGCCAAGGCGATCGTCGACGCGGCCGACCGGATCATCGGTGGGGAGCACCACGACGCCTTCCCGATCGACGTCTTCCAGACCGGCTCCGGGACGAGCTCGAACATGAACATGAACGAGGTGCTCGCCTCCCTGGCCGCCCGCGCCGGCGCGGAGGTGCATCCCAACGACAAGGTCAACGCCAGCCAGTCGAGCAACGACACGTTCCCGACCTCGATCCATGTCGCGGCGGTGGAGTCGACGCGCCTGCACCTCGTGCCCGCGCTCGACCATCTCGCCTCGGCGCTGGAGGACAAGGCCGAGGAGTTCGCCGACCTGGTGAAGTCCGGCCGCACGCACCTGATGGATGCCACACCGGTGACGCTCGGGCAGGAGTTCGGTGGCTATGCGGCCGTCGTACGGATGGGCATCGAGCGGCTCGAGGCCTCCCTCCCCCGGGTCGCCGAGCTGCCCCTCGGCGGCACCGCTGTCGGCACCGGCATCAACACCCCGTCCGGTTTCGCGGAGAAGGTGATCGCCCGGCTGTCGGCCGACAGCGGGCTCGAGTTCACCGAGGCCCGCAACCACTTCGAGGCCCAGGGCGGACAGGACGCGCTGGTGGAGCTCTCCGGCCAGCTGCGCACGATCGCGGTGGGACTGACCAAGGTCTGCAACGACCTGCGCTGGATGTCCTCGGGCCCGACCACCGGCCTCGCCGAGATCCACCTGCCGGACCTGCAGCCGGGGTCGAGCATCATGCCCGGCAAGGTCAACCCGGTGCTGCCCGAGGCGACGCTGATGGTGTGCGCGCAGGTGGTCGGCAACGACGCAGCCGTGGGGATGGCCGGCGCGGCCGGCAACTTCGAGCTCAACGTGATGATGCCGCTGATGGCACGCAACCTGCTCGAGTCGATCCGTCTGCTCGGCAACACCACGCGGGTGCTCGCCGACCGGTGCATCGCCGGGATCACCGCCGACGCCGAGCGGATGCGCACGTACGCCGAGTCCTCACCCTCGGTCGTCACCCCGCTGAACCGCTACATCGGCTACGAGGAGGCGGCCAAGGTGGCGAAGGCCGCGCTCAAGGAGGGTCGCACGATCCGGGAGCAGGTGCTGTCGATGGGGTACGTCGAGCGCGGTGACCTCACCGAGGAGCAGCTCGACAAGGCTCTCGACGTGCATGCCATGACCGGCCGCTGAGGGCGCCGGACGACAGCAGAGGGCCCCTCGGGCCGGTCGTGACGACCGGGCCGAGGGGCCCTCCTGCTGCAGCCTGTCGTGCGTCAGCGGGTCAGCCTCTGGCTGTGCACCAGCCAGCGCGAGGTGTGACCCATCCTGTCGATGCCGTCGACGCGGTAGGTCAGCACGCCCCTGCGCAGGCCTGCCACGCGCTTCGCCCAGGTGTGCCGGGCCGTCGGGTGGAGCCGGGCGACGCCCGCCTTCTTCCAGGCGGCGCCCACGCGGGTGCCGGCCTTGACCCAGCGCCCGGTGGCGGGCTTGTAGGCGTAGTAGTAGCTGCCACGCTTCTCCAGCACCTGCAGCCGCACCATCCGGACGCCGACGCCGCGGTCGGAGGCGGTCCCCCGCAGGGTGCGCCACTTCCTGACCTGGTTGCGCGGCCTGGCCGGCAGCTTCAGCGCCACGCGGGGCGCAGCGGTGTCCGCACGCACCACGACCGCATCGACGTCGACCTTCGTGACGTGCCCGGACTCGTCGGTCAGCGTCACCACCGGGTGGTAGGTGCCCGCCGCCGCGTAGACGTGCGTCAGCGAGGTGGTGGCTGCGAAACCGGCCGTGGAGGTCTTGTCTCCCCAGCGCACGACTCGCTTCACCGCGGAGTCTGGGCTCATGTTGTCGACACTCGACGCACCCGCGGAGTCCGCCTGCGTGAGCTTGACCTTCGTGTAGCGCGCCCACACCGTCCGGGTGGCGGTCGAGACGGTGTACGTCGCGACAGGCGCGAGGTCGTCGTGGATCAGGACCGGCAGCTGGTAGACGCGCGAGTTGCCGGAGGAGTCCGCGAGCGTGACGGTGGCGATGTAGCGCCCCTGCCCCTTGGACTGGTAGTCGTGTGACATCGTGGCGGCACCCGGGGTCCAGGCCTCCGTCGGCGAGCCGTCGGCCCAGTCGACCGTCGCCGAGACGTTGGCCCCGTCGAAGTCGTCGGACGGAGCGACGTCCTGGCTGATCGTGCCGGTCCAGTCCGACCAGCTCGCGGAGTAGGTGCCGCTGGGCGCTGTGGAGTCCTTCACGACGATGTCCACCGGCACGTCGGTGGTGTTGCCCGCTGCGTCCTTCAGGTGCACCACGGCGCGGTAGCTGCCCTGCGCGGCGTAGGTGTGCGTCATCGTCGAGCCGGTGCCCCACGGGTCGGAGGAGCCGTCGCCCCACTCCACCGTCCTGGTGACGCCCGCCGCCCCGGCGTCGTCGCTCAGTGACTGCTGGGTGAGCGTCGCGGTGTAGACGTTGGTCTTCGCCGTGTAGGTGCCCTGCGGCGGAGTCATGTCCTTGAGGCTGATCGTGGCGCTGCTCTTGGACGCGCCCGCGCGGGTGCCGTTGTACGGCGTGACGACCACGTGGACCTGCGTCCCCGGCCTGGCGGTCGTGTGCGCTGTCCACGAGACCGTGGTGGACGGGACCGTCTCACTGTCGAGCGAGTTGTTGGCCGCGTCCTTCAGGGCGACGCGGAACTCGGTGGTGTAGGTGGTCTTGCTCCATGACGCCGGAATCGAGTATGCGCCGCCGCTGACCGCCTGCTGGCCGAGGCTGACGGTGGCCTTCTTCGGCCACACCGGTCGCTGCGCCGGCCTGGCCAGCGCGGGCGCCGCGACGAGCGTCATCGCTACGACCGAGCCGGCGGCCGTGGCTCTGATGAGCCCACGGTTCTTCTTCATCTTCAGCCCCCCAAGGCTTCGTGACATCCCCGCGACCCCGTTGGTCGCGTCCCTGGGGAGAGCATGGGGAGCAGCTCGGACATAGGGGTTCCGAAAGGTTGAAACCCGCACAAAGTCGCCGCTGCGGTCTAGCCCGAGCAGTGCCCGTTCGGCTGATGCGTGTGCGCATTTCGCCCCGCCGCGCGACGAGACGCCCTAGGATCGGCGGTTTCGCCTCAGTACCAGCCGTGGCCCTGCTTGAACGACCAGGCCGAGCACGGGTTGCCGTAGCTGCTCTTGATGTAGCCCAGTCCCCAGCGGACCTGCGTCTCGGGGTTGTTGGCCCAGTCAGGTCCGGCCGAGGCCATCTTCGACCCCGGCAGTGCCTGCGGGATGCCGTACGCCGACGAGGTCGGGTTGTCGGCATGGACGTTCCACCCGGACTCGCTGTTCCACAGGTCCACCAGGCAGGAGTACTCCGAGCTGGCGAACCCGAACCGCGGCATCAGCGCCTGGGCGATCTGGTGCGGGTCGGCCTGCGAGAGGTCCTCGGTGTGCGTCTTCGCCCTGCCGGTGGCGTCCTGCAGGTCGCGGGCCTTCAGCGCCTTCGCCGCGGCCATCCTGTCCCCCGAGGAGCGGGAGACCTGGGTCTGCTCCCGACGGGCGAGCTCGGCCGGGGTCAGCTCGTGCCCGGCGTGGTGGCCGCTGGAGGCGACGGCGGCACCGTCGCCCGAGACCGGGCCGGTGCTCAGCACGCCGCTGGAGACGGCAATCCCGGTCGCCGCGACGGCCACCCCGGAGAGGACAGTGATGTTGCGGACCCCCGTGCGGACAGGCTTCTTCGGTGCGCCCCGGTGTCTCGGGGCGTACGTGTCAGACGGCATGCGTAGTACGGAACCTTCGGTCGACGACGTGGTCGGAATCTGCGCAATTTGCGCCAAAGCGCGACCCACCATGCCGATACCGGCGGCGCACCGCAACTCGAAGCGCCGTTTCCGTGGGTGGCGGTGCCCACACGTCCGTCGGGTGATGCCCCGTCCGTCACAGCAGTAACAGCGATCTCACCATGTGGACCACCGGTCTGGACCGATGACCAGAAGTCGGGACCTTCGGCCCTGTTGCCCGACCCTTCACATGGTGACGTGCTCGAGCATCTCGGTGACCAGCGCCGCGATCGGCGACCGCTCGGACCTGGTCAGCGTGACGTGCGCGAACAGCGGGTGGCCCTTGAGCCGTTCGACCACCGCCACGACGCCGTCGTGCCGACCCACCCGCAGGTTGTCCCGCTGGGCGACATCATGGGTCAGCACCACCTTGGAGTTGGCCCCGATGCGGGAGAGCACGGTCAGCAGCACGTTGCGCTCGAGCGACTGCGCCTCGTCGACGATCACGAAGGCGTCGTGCAGCGACCGGCCGCGGATGTGGGTCAGCGGCAGCACCTCGAGCATGCCCCGGTCGAGGACCTCCTCGATCACCTCCCGGCCGGCGACGGCGCCGAGGGTGTCGAAGACCGCCTGCGCCCAGGGCGACATCTTCTCCGACTCGCTGCCCGGCAGGTAACCGAGCTCCTGCCCGCCGACGGGGTAGAGCGGGCGGAAGACCACGACCTTCTGGTGCATCCGCCGCTCCATCACCATCTCCAGGCCCGCGCAGAGCGCCAGGGCGGACTTGCCGGTGCCGGCGCGGCCGCCGAGGGAGACGATGCCCACCTCGGGGTCGAGGAGCAGGTCGAGGGCGACCCGCTGCTCCGCCGAGCGGCCGTGGATGCCGAACGCCTCCCGATCGCCGCGGACCAGGTGCACGCGCTTGTCGGGCTTCACCCGGCCGAGCGCACTGCCGCGGTCGGACATCAGCACCAGCCCGGTGTGGCAGGGCAGCTCACGGGCGTCGTCGAGGTCGACGACCGCGTCGTCGTACAGCTCGTCGAGGTCGGCGCCGGTCACGTCGAGCTCGGCCATGCCGGTCCACCCGGTGTCGGACTCCGAGACCTGCTCGCCGCGGTACTCCTGCGCGTCGAGCCCCACGGCGGAGGCCTTGATGCGCAGCGGGAGGTCCTTGGAGACCAGGGTCACCCGGTGTCCCTCGTTGGCCAGGTTGCGGGCGACCGCGAGGATGCGGGTGTCGTTGTCACCGAGCCGGAAGCCGGAGGGGAGCGAGTCGGGGTCGGTGTGGTTGAGCTCGACCCGGAGCGTGCCGCCGTCGTCACCGACCGGCACCGGCTCGTCGAGCCTGCCGTGGGTCACGCGCAGCTCGTCGAGCATGCGCAGGGCCGTGCGGGCGAAGTAGCCCAGCTCCGGGTGGTGCCGCTTCCCCTCGAGCTCGGTCACCACGACCACCGGCAGCACCACCTCGTGCTCGGCGAACCGGCGCAGGGCACCGGGGTCGGCGAGCAGGACGGAGGTGTCGAGGACGTAGGTGCGGCGGCTCTGCGCCGTCGCGTCGCGCTTGGCAGTGGCCACGAGCGTTCCCCTCAGCGGCCAGGACGCGCACTCCACGCCCCGGTCCGATCAGTGCTGCACGGACCGGGACAGTGCCCGGAGGCCTGAGTGCCGACCTCCGGAGGTGTCGTCGTGAGGGCTCACGAACTTCGCCTCCCGGATCGACGGGCTTCCCCACCCGCCGACGGGTGCAACGTACGACGCCGCGGGGCGCCCGCCAAGAGCGACACGCACGACAGGGGACGAACCGGTCCACACCAGGGCGGTGTGCTCAGGCGCCGAAGCGGCGTTCCCGCTCGGCGTAGGCCCGGAGCGCGCGCAGGAAGTCCACGCGCCGGAAGTCGGGCCAGTAGGCCTCGCAGAAGTAGAACTCGCTCTGCGCGCTCTGCCAGAGCAGGAAGCCACCCAGCCGCTGCTCCCCGGAGGTGCGGATGACCAGGTCTGGGTCGGGCTGCCCCCTGGTGTAGAGGTGCTCGGCGATGTGCTCGACGTCGAGCACCTCCGCGAGCTCCTCCAGCGTGGTGCCCCGCCCGGCGTGCTCGTGCAGCAGCGCCCGGACGGCGTCGGCGATCTCGCGGCGGCCGCCGTACCCCACCGCGACGTTGACCAGCAGCCCGTCGACGTCGCTGGTGGCCTCCTCGGCCGCCTTCAGCCGGGCGGTCACCGCGGCCGGGAGCAGGTCGAGCGCTCCCACCGGGTGCAGTCGCCAGCGGCGCTGCTCGGCGAGCGCCTGGACCGCCTCGCCGATGATGTCGAGGAGCGGCTCGAGCTCGGCGGGGGGCCGGTTGAGGTTGTCGGTGGAGAGCAGCCACAGGGTGACCACCTCGACGCCGACCTCCTCGCACCAGCCGAGCAGCGGCTCGATGTTGGCCGCCCCCGCGCGGTGGCCGTGCGCGGAGTCGGCGCCGACCGCACGGGCCCACCGCCGGTTGCCGTCGAGCATCACGCCGACGTGCTTGGGGAGCCGGTCGGGAGGCAGCCGGCGGGCCAGCCGCGACTCGTAGGCCGGGTAGAGCACCCGGCGTACGACGCGTTTCCAGTCCGCCACGGTCTTCGACTCTACCGGCGCAGGGGTCCTCCGCGTGGGGGATGCCGGTGGATTGGATCAACCTACGGTTGGGTAGGTTCGGGACATGAGTGCCGTACCCCGCTTCGAGGAGCGCCCCCGGGGAGGGGACGTCGCCGGCGAGGCGCGGGAACGCGCGGCGGTGGCGAAGGATCGCGCGATCGAGGTCGGCCAGGAGGTCCGTGACCGGGCCCGCGACCGCGCGCGCGAGGTCAAGCCCAGGCTGCGCGGCTGGCTGCACGCCGCGACGACACCGCTGACGCTGGCGGCCGGGATCGTGCTGATCTGCCTCTCCCCCACGGTGGCCACCCGGGTCGGATCAGCGGTGTTCGTGGGCACGGCGCTGCTGCTGTTCACCGTCTCGGCGATCTACCACCGCGGCAACTGGTCGCCGCGCACGTGGGCGTTCCTGCGGCGCTTCGACCACTCCAACATCTTCCTGCTGATCGCCGGCTCCTACACGCCGTTCGCGATGATCCTGCTGCATGGCACCGACCGGCTGGTGCTGCTCTCGATCGTGTGGGGCGGCGCGCTGGCGGGGGTGGTGTTCAAGCTCTTCTGGACCGATGCGCCACGCTGGTTGTCGACGCCGATCTACTTCGTGCTGGGCTGGTCGGCCATCCTCTACGCCCATCAGCTCAGCTCCGGCGGCACCGCAGTCACCACTCTGGTCGTGGTGGGCGGCGGCCTCTACACCCTCGGCGGCCTGGTCTACGGCCTGAAGAGGCCGGACCCCTTCCCTACCTGGTTCGGCTTCCACGAGATCTTCCACAGCTTCACGATCGCCGCCTTCACCTGTCACTACATCGCCGCCTCGATCGCGACCTACGCCCTGCGCTAGCTGCGGTCCGCGAGCAGCTCCCGCAGCTCCTCGGGCGTGGTGACCGGCCGCCGACAGACCATCGCGCGGCACACGTACGCCGTCGCCCGCCCGTCGAGCAGCGAACGCCCCTCCAGCAGCGGGATGGCCGGACCGACCTGCGGGGGCGCGACCACGAGCGACACCGCTCCGGGTACGGCGCGGGCGAGGCGACCCATCTCCTCACCGGCCGGGTCGCCGGGCTCGGCGACCACCACGATCTCGCGCGGCCCGTCGAGCATCATCTCCGCCGCGGCCAGCGACCAGCCCGCGAAGCGCGGTGCCTGCTCGGCCAGCGGGCGGACCGTGGCGAGCGCGCGCTCGGCGACCTCGCGGTGGCGCGAGGAGCCGGTGAGGGCGGCGTACCGCGCCAGCGCGTGCACCATCGCGGAGTGGCCCGAGGGGCTCGCGTTGTCCGACGGGTCACGGGGGCGGACCAGCAGCAGTTCGCCGTCGACCGCGGTGTCGTGGAAGCCGCCGTCGTCGGCCGCGAACCGCTCGAGCGCCGCGTCGAGGAGGGCACCCGCGCGCTCCAGCCACTCCGGCTCGGCGGTTGCCTCGCCGAGAGCGAGGAACCCGTCGGCGACGCAGGCATGGTCCTCGAGCACGCCGGCCGGGTCGCCGACGACGCCCTCGCGGGAGACGCGACGCAGCTCGGGCCGGCCCGACTCGCCCACGACGTGCAGCCGCCACAGGAGGTCACCGATGCGCGCGGCCTCGTCGACGAGCCGCCGCCGGCCCAGCAGCAGGCCGGCACGGACCAGCGAGGAGACGGCCAGCCCGTTCCAGGCGGCCACCACCTTGTCGTCGCGTCCGGGACGGACCCGCTGCGCCCGCGCCTCGAGCAGCCTGCGCCGCAGCTCCCGCCATCGGGGCAGGTCCGACGCAGGGGGATCGTGGCGCAGCTGCAGCGTCGAGGTGCCGTGCTCGAAGGTGCCGCGCTCGGTCACCGACGAGAGCTCGGCGAACCAGCTCCCGTCCTCCTCCCCCAGCACCTCGCGCAGCTGGGCGGGCGTCCAGACGTAGAACCTGCCCTCCTCGCCCTCGGAGTCGGCGTCCAGCGCGGAGGCCAGGCCGCCCTCGTCGGTGCCGAGCTCCTCGAGCAGGAAGTCCGCGGTCTCCAGCGCCACCCGCTCGGCCAGCGGGTCGCCGGTGAGCGCCCACCAGTCGGCGTAGACGCCGAGCAGCTGGGCGTTGTCGTAGAGCATCTTCTCGAAGTGCGGCACCACCCAGCCGGCGTCGACGGAGTAGCGCGCGAAGCCGCCACCGAGCTGGTCGTACATGCCGCCCCGGGCCATCGCCGCACAGGTGCGCGAGACCATCCGCAGCGCCTCCTCGGAGCCGGTCCGCGCGTGGTGGCGCAGCAGGAACTCCAGCACCATGCTCGGCGGGAACTTCGGGGCGCGACCGAAACCGCCGTTGCTCTCGTCGAACTCGCCCAGCAACTGCTCGACGGCGGCGTCGAGCACGTCCGCGTCGATCGGTTGCTCCCCGCCGAGCACGGTCTCGCGCTGGAGGTGCCGGCGGATGTTGGTCGCGGTGCCGCGCACGTCGTCGGCGCGGTTGACCCACGCGTCGCTGAGCGCCTCGAGCACCTGCCGGAAGCTCGGCATCCCCTGCCGCGGCCGGTCGGGGAAGTAGGTGCCGGCGAAGAACGGCGAGCCCTCGTGGTCGAGCACGCAGGTCATCGGCCAGCCGCCCTGCCCGGTCATCGCCACGGTGGCCTGCATGTAGACGGCGTCGACGTCGGGGCGCTCCTCGCGGTCCACCTTCACCGGCACGAAGTGCTCGTTGAGGAAGGCGGCGGTGTCCGGGTCCTCGAACGACTCGTGCGCCATCACGTGGCACCAGTGGCAGGCGGAGTAGCCGACGGAGAGCAGCACCGGCACGTTGCGCCGTCGGGCCTCGGCGAACGCCTCCTCACCCCACTCCCACCAGTCCACCGGGTTGTCGGCGTGCTGCAAGAGGTACGGCGAGGTCGCCCCCGCGAGTCGGTTCGCCACTCCTTCACGCTACCCGGCGGCACTCCGGCCCCCGGCGCGCACGACGGGCTCAGGCGACCCGGAGGAGGGGACCTGCCGGCTCGAGCGGCACCAGCTCGCCGATCACCGGGTGCCCCGGCAGCTCCCCGGCGACCAGCAGGCCCCCCGAGGTCTGTGCGTCGGCAAGCAGCACCAGCTCGTCCTCGTCGACGTCGGCCTGCAGCGACGGCCGCACCCAGTCCAGGTTGCGGCGCGACCCGCCGGGCACGAAGCCGGCCGCGAGCGACTCCCGCGCCCCGGGCAGGTAGGGCACGGCGGCGCTGTCGACGACCGCGCCGACACCGCTGGCCCGGCACAGCTTCATCAGGTGACCGAGCAGGCCGAACCCGGTGACGTCGGTGGCGCAGCCCAGGCCGGCGGCCACGGCCGCCCGGGACGCCTCCCGGTTGAGCGCGGTCATGCTCGCCACCGCCTCGGGGAACACCTCGCCGGTCGCCTTGTGGCGGTTGTTGAGCACCCCCACGCCGAGCGGCTTGGTGAGCGTCAGCGGCAGGCCCGCGGTGCCGGCGTCGTTGCGGAGCAGCCGTGCGGGGTCGGCGATGCCGGTGACCGAGAGGCCGTACTTCGGTTCGGGGTCGTCGATGCTGTGCCCGCCCGCGAGGTGGCAGCCCGCCTCGGCGCAGACGTCGGCGCCGCCGCGCAGCACCTCGGCCGCCAGGTCGAAGGGCAGCGTTGCCCTCGGCCAGCCCAGCAGGTTGACCGCCGCCACCGGCTCCCCACCCATCGCGTAGACGTCGGAGAGGGCGTTCGCCGCCGCGATCCGGCCCCAGTCGTAGAGGTCGTCGACCACCGGGGTGAAGAAGTCCGCGGTGCAGACGACAGCCCGCTCACCGTCGAGGCGTACGACGGCCGCGTCGTCGCCGTTCTCCAGCCCCACCAGCAGGTCGTCACGGGCCTGGCCGATGGAGAGCCCCCCGAGCACCCGCTCGAGCTCACCCGGCGGCACCTTGCAGGCACAGCCGCCGCCGGCGGCGTACTGGGTGAGACGCTTGCTCATGCCCGCGGGCAGCTCGATCGTCACACCGGGAAACTAGCGCGGCCCGCGCAACCGCCCCGTGCAGCCGGCTGGCGCAGCCGCCCGCCGGGCACCCGTCAGGGACGCGGTCAGGACCGCGTGCGGTGCGGCTCGGGCTCGCGCCTGCGCAGCCGCTCGCGTTGTGGCACGACGGTGTACTTGGGGTCCTTCGACGAGGCGACCCCGGCCTCGAAGATGCCGAAGCGGGTCATCAGCGAGGCTGCGATGTACGTCGCTCCGGCCAGCGCCGAGACCACCCGGTTGCGCCCGCCGGCCAGCGAGGCCACCGTCGCGCCGGCGGTCATCGCCCGCGCCGCCCTCATCAGCCGGCCGGGCCGTCCCTGCTGGTAGGGCTCGGCCACGATGCCCAGCCGGTGCAGCAGCAGCTCGGCGGCGGTGATCTCGAGCCCGGCTCCGGCGATCGCCATCCGGCGGGCCGGCCCGTTCTGGGCGGCGGGCGCGAGGAGCATGCCCAGCCCGCCCGCGGCGGTCGCCCCCGACCCGGCGAAGACGAACGGCAGCTCGCGGTGCGCGTCGTGCCAGGCGGGGACGGCGGTGTTGGCGATCAGCGCGGCGGTGTAGGTGGCCAGCGGTGGCCCGAACGCGGCGGAGCCGAGCCCGGCCAGCCTGCCCAGCCTCGGGAACCAGCCGGTGAGGTTGGAGCCGGCGGCCGCCGCGGACAGGCCGCTGAACGGCGCGAGGATGAACGAGCCGACCGAGAGCGGTGAGGTCGGCTTGAACATCCGCAGCATGTTCAAGAAGCGCTCCGGCCGGCCGAGGTCGTGCACCAGCGCGACGGTGCCGGCGGCCGCACCCCCGGCCGCGGCCAGCCGGGCGACCCGCTCGAGGCCCGGCAGGTCACGCAGGGCGGCGCCCTCGGCGAGCACGGCCGAGGCACCGGCCAGGCCGCCGACGAAGAGGTAGAAGGGCACGTCGGGCACCTTCCACGTCGGCGGCTTGAGGATGGGCCGGCCGTAGTAGGACTCGAACTCCGGCTCGGGCACCATGCTGCGCTCGCGCGGGCTCATCGCCGGCTCCCGAAGAAGGAGGCGACGCCCATGGCGGCCAGCGCGGCCGCGGCGGCACCCACGTGGCGCCACATCGAGCCGATGTCGCGGGTGGTGACGACCGGGTCGGGAGGCAGGCCGTAGACCTCGGGCTCGTCGAGCAGCAGGAAGAAGGCCCCGTCGCCGCCGACGCCGTCCTCCGGATCACGGCCGTAGAGGCGGGCGACGTCGACGCCCTGGGCGTGCAGCTGGGCGAGCCGCTGATCGGCCCGCTGCCGCAGCTCGCTGAGCTCGCCGAACTGGATCGACTCGGTCGGGCACGCCTTGGCGCAGGCGGGCGTCTCCCCCTCCTTGAGCCGGTCGTAGCACAGCGTGCACTTGAACGCGCGCCCGTCGTCGGGGCGGAGGTCGATCACGCCGTAGGGGCAGGCGGGCACGCAGTAGCCGCAGCCGTTGCAGATGTCGGCCTGCACCACGACGGTGCCGTACTCGGTGCGGAACAGCGAGCCGGTCGGGCAGACGTCGAGGCAGGCCGCGTGGGTGCAGTGCTTGCAGACGTCGGAGGACATCAGCCAGCGCACTCCCGAGTCGCCGGACTCGGCGCCCTGGTCCTCGTGGCCGTGCACCTGCTGCTCCTGGCTGCGCGCGTGCCCGGGCGGTCCGTTGCCCGGCATGCCCAGGTCGGTGGGCGTGCGCTCGGGCACCGGCTGCTCCACGAAGGCCACGTGGCGCCACGTGTTCGCGCTCAGCGCCGCGGTGTTGTCGTAGGACATCCCGGTGAGCAGGTAGCCGTCGTCGGGGACGTTGTTCCACTCCTTGCACGCCACCTCGCACGCCTTGCAACCGATGCAGACCGACGTGTCGGTGAAGAAGCCCATCCGCGGCGGATGGTCCTCATGACCGGCGTCGCCGGCCACGTCGTCGAGGCGACCCCACAGCGAGCCCATCAGCTCGTGCTCCCTTCGTGCGCCACGTCATGGCCTCCGCCCTGCTGCCCCGAGGACTGCTCGGCCTGGGCCGCGGCCCGCCGGCGGTAGTCGTCGACGTACGTGGTCAGCGCCGGCCCGCGGGGCCGCCGTCCGGCCCGGACGTCGCAGGTGCCGACCTTGCCCTGGATGAAGACGTTCGGGTCCAGGGTGAGGTTGACCAGGTCGTTCGTGGAGTCACCGGTGACCTCGCCGTTGCCGCCCCAGTGGTAGGGCAGCCCGACCTGCTCGACCATCTGCCCGCCGACGCGCAGCGAGCGCATCCGGTCGGTGACCAGGACGCGGGCCTCGATCGCCGTACGACTGGTCACGATCGTGGCCCACCCGCCGTTCTCGAGCCCGCGCTCGGCCGCCAGCCGCGGCGAGACCTCGCAGAACATCTCCGGCTGCAGCTCCGACAGGTAGGGCAGGGTGCGGCTCATCCCGCCCGCCGTGTGGTGCTCGGTCAGCCGGTAGCTGGTGAACACGTAGGGGAACACGTGGCCCAGCGAGGGGTTGATCGGGTTCTCCGTGGCGTCGACGGTCTGGCGTGCCGGGTTGTTCTGCCGGTCGTAGAGCGGGTTGCGCACCGGCGACTCGGGCGGTTCGTAGTGCGTCGGCATCGGCCCGTCGGCGAGCCCGGTCGGCGCGAACAGCCAGCCCTTGCCGTCGGTCTGCATGATGAACGGGTCGCGCCCGCCGATGGCGTCCGGCCCGGTGGCGTCCTCCGGCGGCACGTGGTCCGGCGGCCGGTCGGCGATGAAGTCGGGCACGTCGACGCCCGTCCACTTCTGCTCCTCGGCGTCCCACCAGACGTACTTCTTGCGCTCGCTCCACGGCTTGCCGTCGGGGTCGGCCGAGGCCCGGTTGTAGATGATCCGGCGGTTGGCCGGCCACACCCAGCCCCACTCGGGCGCGACGTAGTTCTGCTCCCAGCGCGGCTTGCGGCGGGCCGCCTGGTTGACCTCGTCGGCATAGACCCCGCAGTAGATCCAGCAGCCACAGCGGGTCGACCCGTCGTCCTCGAGCTGGGTGTACGACGACAGCGCGGACCCGTCGGCACCGGTGCCGTTGATCTCGCGCAGCACCGCCTCGCCACTGGGCTCGTCGAGCGGCCCCTCGGTCGGGTAGTCCCAGGTGAGGTCGAGCAGGGGCCGGTCCATCTCGTCGGTGGAGCCCGCCAGCCGCTCGCGGATGCGCTGCCCGAGCTTGAAGTAGAAGTCCAGCTCGCTGCGGCTGTCACCCGGCGGCTCGATCGCCTTGTGGCGCCACTGCAGCATCCGCTGGGTGTTGGTGAAGGTTCCTGCCTTCTCCACGTGGGAGGCCGCCGGCAGGAAGAAGACCTCGGTGCCGATCTTGTCGGTCTCGAGCTCCCCGGTCTCGATCTCCGGACCGTCCTTCCAGAAGGTCGCGGTCTCGATCATCGCCATGTCACGGACGACCAGCCAGTCGAGATTGGCCAGGCCGAGCCGCTGCATCTTGCCGTTGGAGGAGCCGACCGCCGGGTTCTCCCCGACCACGAAGTAGCCCTTGACCTTGCCCTCGAGCTGGCCCATCACGGTGTCGTAGGTGCCGTGGTGCCCGGTCAGCCGGGGGAGGTAGTCGAAGCAGAAGTCGTTGTCGGCCGTCGCCACGTCGCCCCACCAGGACTTCAGCAGGCTGACGGCGTAGGCGCGCATGTTGCCCCAGAAGCCGGTCTTGCCGGCGTCCTCGGCCACGAACTCGTCGAGGTTCCCGTGCAGGTGCGCATGCGGCATCGGGATGTAGCCCGGCAGGAGGTTGAACAGCGTCGGGATGTCGGTCGACCCCTGGATGCTGGCGTGGCCGCGCAGCGCCATGATGCCGCCGCCGGGGCGACCGATGTTGCCGAGCAGCAGCTGCAGGATCGAGGCGGTGCGGATGTTCTGCACCCCCACGCTGTGCTGGGTCCAGCCCACCGCGTAGCAGAACGCGCTGGTCCGGTCGCGCCCACTGTTGCTGGTCAGCGCCTCGGCCACCTTGTGGAACTGCTCGGGGCTGATGCCGCAGACCTCCTGCACCATCTCCGGGGTGTAGCGGGCGAAGTGCCGCTTGAGGATCTGGTAGACGCACCGCGGGTGCTGCAGGGTCTCGTCGCGCTCGGGCTTGGCGTGCACCGCCGCGCCACCGGACCCGGTCCGCTCGGACTTGGCGGCCTCGTGACCCTTCTGCTCCGACTCCGCCCCCGGCACGTTGGCGCCGCCCGGCTGTCCGGGGTCGCGCTGGCCGGCGGCCGGTGCCTGGGGGGCACCGGCGTACTGCCAGCTGGTCGGGTCGTAGCTGCCCTTCTCCGGGTCGTAGCCGGAGAAGACGCCGCCGAGGTCCTCGGTGTCCTCGAAGTCATCGCTCACGATGGCCGCGGCGTTGGTGTAGTTGACGACGTACTCGCGGAAGTCGAGCTCGTTGGTGAGGACGTGGTTGACCAGCGCGCCGAGGAAGGCGATGTCGCTGCCCGCGCGGATGGGCACGTGGATGTCGGCCACGGCGGAGGTACGGGTGAACCGCGGGTCGACGTGGATGATCGTGGCGCCCTTGCGCTTGGCCTCCATCACCCACTGGAACCCCACCGGATGGCACTCGGCCATGTTGGAGCCCTCGATGAGGATGCAGTCAGCGTTGGCCAGGTCCTGCTGGAAGCTTGTGGCGCCTCCCCGCCCGAACGAGGTCCCCAGACCGGGAACCGTGGAGGAGTGTCAAATACGCGCCTGGTTCTCGATCTGGATCGCGCCCATCGCCGTGTAGAGCTTCTTCATGAGGTAGTTCTCCTCGTTGTCGAGGGTCGCTCCTCCGAGGCTGGCGATGCCCATGGTCCGGCGCACCCGCCGGCCCTGGTCGTCCTCCCACTCCCAGAACTGCTTGCGGGTGGCGATGACGCGGTCCGCGATCATGTCCATCGCGGTGTCGAGGTCGAGGTCCTCCCACTCGGTGCCGAAGGGGCGCCGGTAGCGGACCTTGGTCACGCGGGTCGAGGAGTTGACCAGCTGCTTGCTGGCACTGCCCTTGGGGCACAGCCGCCCGCGCGAGATCGGGCTGGCGGGGTCGCCCTCGATCTGGATGATCTTCTCGTCCTTGACGAAGACCTTCTGCCCGCAGCCCACCGCGCAGTAGGGGCAGATCGAGTCGACGACCCGGTCGGCGGAGACCGTGCGCGGCTCGAGGTCACGACTGTGGCCGGACTCCGCCGCGGTCCCGCGGCCGAGCCGATCGGCTCCGGCGAGCTGACGCAGCAA
Source organism: Marmoricola sp. (assembly GCA_036518175.1). Classification (GTDB taxonomy): domain Bacteria; phylum Actinomycetota; class Actinomycetes; order Propionibacteriales; family Nocardioidaceae; genus Marmoricola. Next base: position 25,833 of record DATDNR010000203.1, on the reverse strand, counting down.
CGGCCAGCCGAGGAACGCCTTGCCCATCTCCACCTCCTGTCCGGGCAACGTACCCCCTCAGGGAGCACTCACTCCACAGCACGATGACTTCTCCCACTACAGTGGCGGCGGAGGCGTAACTCGTCTGGTGACGGGCGCGGTCCTCAAAACCGTAGTGGTCGGGCATCCCGGCCAGGCGGGTTCGATTCCCGTCCGCCTCCGCCACCGCCCCGCAGGAGGTCCCGTGCCCGGTCGTGCTGCCGACGCCGGCACGGTCGACCCGCGCCGGCGCACCCCACGCACCGACGCCGTGCTCGCCCGGCCCGACGTCGCCCTCGCGGTCGAGCGGCTCGGCCGCGACCGGGTCAAGCAGGCCGTCGTCGCCGTCCTCGACGCCTGCCGGCGGGGGGAGGTGGCCCCCGAAGCGGTCACCGACGCGGTGCTCGCGGCGCTGCCCTCCTCCCCCACGTCGTTGCGCCGCGTGCTGAACGCGACCGGCGTGGTGGTGCACACCAACCTCGGCCGGGCTCCGCTGTCCGCCGCCGCGGTCGAGGCGTTGGCGATCGCGGCCGGCGCGACCGACGTCGAGCTGGACCTGCGCACCGGGCGGCGGGGCGGACGTGGTCACGCGGCACTGGCAGCCCTGGCCGCCCGGGTGCCCGACGCCGGCGGGGTGCACGTGGTCAACAACGGCGCGGCCGCCGTCGCGCTGGTCTCGTGCGCCCTCGCGGCCGGTCGCGAGGTGGTGATCGCCCGCGGCGAGATGGTCGAGATCGGTGACGGCTTCCGCATCCCCGAGCTGGTCGAGTCCGTCGGCGCGCGGCTGCGGGAGGTCGGCACCACCAACCGCGTGCGGCTGCAGGACTACGCCGCGGCGATCGGCGCGGAGACAGCCTTCGTGCTCAAGGTGCATCCCTCCAACTTCCGCGTCGAGGGCTTCACCTCCTCGGTGGACATCGCCGAGCTGGCGACGCTCGGCGTGCCCGTCGTCGCCGACATCGGTTCCGGCCTGCTCGCCCCCCACCCCCGGCTGCCGGACGAACCCGACGCCGCCAGCTGTCTGCGGGCCGGTGCCGACCTGGTCACCGCATCGGGCGACAAGCTCCTCGGCGGTCCGCAGTGCGGGCTGCTGCTCGGTGACGCCGGGCTCGTCCGGCAGGTCCGGCGGCACCCGCTGGCCCGGGCGATGCGGGTCGACAAGCTGACCCTGGCCGCCCTCGAGGCGACGCTCACCGGGCCGGTCACCCCGGTCGCCCGTGCCCTCGCCCGGCGGCCGGCTGACCTCCGTCAGCGTGCCGACCGGATCGTCGCGGCCCTCGGCACGCCAGCGGAGGCGGTCGACTCCGAGGCCGCCGTCGGAGGGGGCGGGGCTCCCGGCGTGGCGCTGCCCAGCGCGGCGGTCGCGGTGCCCGCGGACCTGGCCGAGCCGCTCCGCCACGGCGACCCGCCGGTGGTGGGCCGGATCGAGGGCGGCCGGCTGCTGCTGGACCTGGTCGCGCTCGACCCGGCGGACGACGACGCCCTGCTGGCCGCCGTACGCCGGCACTGGCCGACCCGACCGCAGGCGGGGCGCTGAGGTGCACGTCGTCGCCACCGCCGGCCACGTCGACCACGGCAAGTCCACGCTGGTGCAGGCCCTGACCGGCACGGACCCGGACCGGCTGGCGGAGGAGAAGCGCCGCGGCCTCTCGATCCGGCTGGGCTACTGCTGGACCACGCTCGACCCGGTGGGCGAGGTCGCGTTCGTCGACGTGCCCGGTCACGAGCGCTTCCTGGCCACCACCCTGGCCGGCCTCGGTCCGGCACCGGCGGTGATGTTCGTGGTCGCCGCCGACGACCCGTGGATGCCGCAGGCGGCCGAGCACCTCGCCGCGCTCGACGCCCTCGACGTCCGGCACGGCGTGCTGGTGGTCACCCGCGCCGACCTGGCCGACCCGGCGCCGGCGATGGCCGCGGCGCAGGAGCAGCTGGCCCGATCCTCACTGGCCGCGGCGCCGGCGGTCGCGGTCAGCGGGCGCACCGGCGAGGGACTCGACGAGCTCCGCGGCCTGCTGGGGCGGATGCTCGTGGAGCTGCCGCGCCCCGACCCCGCGACCCCCGTCCGGCTCTGGGTGGACCGGCGCTTCCACGTGCACGGCACCGGCACGGTCGTCACCGGCACGCTGCCGTCGGGCACCGTGCGGGCCGGCGACCAGCTCGCCCTCGGTGACGCCCGGGTGCGGGTCCGCCACGTGCAGGCACTGGGCCGCTCGGTGGAGGAGATCACCGGTCCGGCGCGGGTGGCCCTCGACCTGGGCGGCCACGTGCCCGACGACCTCGACCACGACAGCGTGCTGGTCACGCCCGACGCCTTCGCGTGGACCACGCAGCTCGACGTCCGGCTGCGCGGCGCGGAGGGACCTCCCCAGCGCCCGCTGCTGCACGTCGGCGCGGTCGCGACCGAGGTGCACCTGCGCCCCCTCGCCGACGACCTGGCGCGGCTGTCGCTCGACCGGCCGCTGCCGCTGCGCCACGGTGACCGGGCGGTGCTGCGCGACCCGGGCGACCGGCGGCTGTGGGGCGTGCAGGTGCTCGACCCCGCACCTCCCCCGCTCCGGCGACGTGGGGCCGCGGCCAGGCGCGCGCGGGCGCTCGCCGGCTTCGACGGCACGATGTCTGCAGCGCTGGCGCTGCGCGGCCATGCCCGGCGCTCGGAGCTGGTCCGGCTCGGCTTCCGCGACGACCTCGCCGCACGGCCCGCCGTCGTCGCCGGTGACTGGCTGCTGGACCCCGGGCTCGAGCAGCAGCTGGCCGACCGGCTCCGCGAGGCGGTCGGCGCCGCGACGGCAGGGTTGGCTCCCGCCGCGGCGGCCCAACAGCTCCACCTGCCCGACCCGGCTCTGGTCACCGCGCTGGTGCGCCCCCCGGTCAGGGCGGTGGAGGGGCGGCTGGTGGTCTCCTCCGGGCCGAGCCGGGCGGACCGGCGCGCGCTGGAGCTGCTCCGCGCGGAGCTCGCCGACGCCCCGTTCGCCGCGCCGGACGCCGAGCGGCTGCGGCAGCTCGGCATCGACGACGGCGCCCTCGCCCGGCTCGCCCGCGAGGGCCACCTGCTGCGGCTGGCGCCGGGCGTGGTGCTGCTCCCGGACGCGGCCACCGAGGCCCTGGCCCGGCTGGCGACGCTGCCGGAACCCTTCACCGCCAGTGACGCCCGGCGGGCGCTGGGCACCAGCCGGCGGGTCGCGCTGCCCCTCCTCGCGCACCTCGACCGCACCGGCGGCACGCTCCGGCTGCCCGACGACCGGCGCCGGCTCCGCCCCCGGACGGCCGTCCCGGCTGCGCCGCCACCGCGAGGGGAGGCACACTGACGCCATGGACGCGAGCGCCTGGGACGAGAGGTACGCCGCCACCGCGCTGGTCTGGTCCTCAGGGCCCAACCAGTTCGTCGAGGAGGCCCTGGCCGACCTCACACCGGGCCGGGCCGTGGACCTCGCGGCCGGCGAGGGTCGCAACGCGATCTGGCTCGCCCGTCGGGGCTGGCAGGTGACGGCCGTCGACTTCTCCCGGGTCGGCCTCGACAAGGGCCGCAGGCTCGCCGGGGACACCGACGTGGAGTGGGTCTGTGCCGACGCCACCCGCTGGGCTCCCGGCCGGCCGGTCGACCTCGTCGTGCTCGCCTACCTGCAGCTGCCGGCTGAGCAGCGGGCGATGGCCGTGCGCCACGGCTTCGACGCGCTGGCGCCGGGGGGCACCTTCTTCCTGGTCGGGCACGACTCCAGCAACCTCACCGAGGGCACCGGCGGCCCGCAGGACCCCGGCGTGCTGTACACCGCCGAGGACGTGCTGGGCGACCTGTCCGGGCGCGAGTTCGAGGTCGTGCGCGCCGAGCGCGTGGCCCGCGCCGTCACCGCCGACGACGGCCACGGCGGTGAGGAGCGGCGTACGGCGTACGACGCGCTGGTGGTCCTGCGACGCCGGTGACCGCCCACCGGTGGGGCGGGGTCAGCGCTCGTCGTCGTCGAACACGCCGTGCTGGGCGCCGGCGTTCACCTTCTTCAGGTGCCGACTGAGGCTGATGGCGAGGAGCACCACCGCGACACCGAGCGCGATGAAGACGCCGAAGGCGGTCCACCCGGCCTTGACGTCGTTCGCATTGGGGGTCTTGTCGACCAGGGCGAGCACCCCGGTGACGAGGAGGACGACGGTGGTCATGGCCCCAGTGTCTCAGGCCTCTCCCGCGGTCTCCAGATCGGCCCGGCCGCCGGTGCCCTCACGGATGCCGGCGAAGAGGTCGTCCTCGGGCAGCTCGGTGTCGACCAGGGAGCGGGCCAGCTCGTAGTCCTCGGTGGGCCACACCTTCTCCTGCAGCTCGCGGGGGATCGCGAACCAGTGGCCGTCGGGGTCGATCTGGGTGGCGTGCGCCAGCAGCGCCTGGTCGCGCACGCCGAAGTAGTCCGCGCACGGCACCCGGGTGGTGATCCGGGCGTCCCACTCCGGGTCCGGCTTCCAGCCCGCCAACCGCTCGGCGTAGGGGGACTCGAGGCCGTGCGCCAGCATCGCGTCGTGCAGCGCCTGCGTGCGCGGCCGGTTGAAGGTGTGGTGGTAGTAGAGCTTCAGCGGCTGCCAGGGCGGGCCGGCGTCCGGGTAGCGGTCGGGGTCGCCGGCGGCGTCGAAGGCCGCGACGGCCACCCGGTGGCACTGGACGTGGTCGGGGTGCGGGTAGCCACCGCGCTCGTCGTAGGTGGTCACCACGTGCGGTCGGAAGCTGCGCATCAGCCGGACCAGCGGCTCGGCGGCCTCCTCCGGCGGGACCAGCGCGAAGCAGCCCTCGGGCAGCGGCGGCTTCGGGTCGCCCTCGGGCCACCCGGAGTCGACGAAGCCGAGCCAGTCCTGCCGGACGCCGAGGATGTCGCGGGCCCGCTCCATCTCCTGCCGGCGGATCTCGGACATGTTGGCGAGGACATCGGGACGGTCCATCTTCGGGTTCAGGATCGATCCGCGCTCGCCGCCGGTGCAGGTCACCACGTGGACGTCCACCCCCTCGGCGACGTACTTGGCGGTCGTCGCGGCGCCCTTGCTCGACTCGTCGTCGGGGTGGGCGTGCACGTGCATGAGGCGCAGCATGGCCTCCATCCTAGGATTGCCCGGTGACCAGCCATCCCGAGGATCCCGCGCCGGATCCGGGCGGGCGTCGCGGTCCCGGATCGGACACGTTGCTGGCCGAGCGCTACGGCGGCCGCGGGCCGCGCCACCGGCGGCTGCTGCTGGCGATCGCGCTCGTCCTGGCCGTCCTGGGCGGCGGCTGGCTGGTGTGGGCGGTGTGGCTGGAGAGCAACCCGCAGGTGCAGTCCGGGTTGGTGAGCACCCGGGTGCGCAACGACCACGCGGTGACCGCGCAGGTGCAGGTCGCCTTCGGCGGGCCGCACATCGTGGCCGACTGCCTGCTGCAGGCGCTGGCCGCCGACCACAGCGTGGTGGGCGAGCTGAACTTCCGGGCCGGGCCGTCGCGGGCCGGCCGGATCACCGTGAACCGGACCTTCCGCACCGAGAGACGGGCTACCGTGGTGAACCTGGTCGGCTGCACGACGCCGGACCAGCGCCGGCCCCGCTGACCGTCCCACGGGCGGCCGCAGCGCGGCCAGGACCGGGTCCGGGGATTCGAAGTCCGACCCGGGCGTTGGTAGAGTGGATGACTTATTCGCCCGGTCGGTCGAGCTCATCCCGGCCGGGCGAACGGACGAGTAGTCGAGACGACGCAGGAGTTACGAGGCGATGACGCAGTCGAGTGAGCGCGAGGCCGTCTGGCTCACGCAGGCCAAGTACGACGAGCTGCAGGCCGAGCTGGAGCACCTGCGCGGCCCGGGCCGGCAGGAGATCGTCGACCGGGTCGCCGCCGCACGCGACGAGGGCGACCTCAAGGAGAACGGCGGCTACCACGCCGCCCGCGAGGAGCTCGGCAAGATCGACGGCCGGATCGCCCAGCTCGAGGACATGCTCCGCCGGGCCCAGGTGGGCGAGGTCGCCGACGACGGCATCGTCGAGCCCGGCATGGTGGTGACCTACCGCTTCGCGGGCGACGAGGACACCGAGACCTTCCTGCTCGGCGCCCGGGAGATGAAGGGCGACAACGACGAGACCGAGGTCTACTCCCCGCAGTCACCGCTCGGCTCGGCGATCAACGGGCGCAAGGTCGGCGAGACCGTTGCCTACCAGGCCCCCAACGGCAACACGCTGAAGGTGGAGATCGTCCAGGCCCGTCCCTACAGCGGCTGAGATGTCCGGGGTCGCCGTACCGGTGGCCCCGCCCGGCGGCTCAGGCCGTCACCCGGTAGCCGTGCTCGCGCAGCCGCGTGAGCACGGCTTCTGCGTGTGAGGTGCTGCGGGTCTCCAGCTGCAGGAGCACCTCGACCTCGTCGATGCTCAGCGTGGTGAGGGTGCGCTCGTGCACCACCTCGAGGACGTTGGCGCGCTCCGCGGCGAGCTCCCCGAGCAGCCTGGCCAGGCCGCCGGGGCGGTCGGGGATCCGCACCCGCAGGCTGAGGTAGCGCCCGGCCGCGGCCATGCCGTGGCGGATCAGCTTGCCGAGCAGCAGCGGGTCGACGTTGCCTCCGGACAGCACCGCGACCGCCGGTGTGGCGAACCGGTCGGGATGGTCCAGGATCGCCGCCACCGCGACCGCGCCGGCGGGCTCCACGACCAGCTTGGCCCGCTCGAGCACCAGCACCAGGGCGCGCGAGATCGACTCCTCGGAGACGGTGACCACGTCGTCGACGTACTTCTCGATGGCGTGGAAGGGCACCGCGCCCGGCTTCCCGACGGCGATGCCGTCGGCCATGGTGTTCATCGATGCCAGACCGACCGGGTGGCCCTGGCGCAGCGACTCGGGGTAGGCGGCGGCCTGCTCGGCCTGGACGCCGACGACCTGCAGGTCGGGGCGCACGCTCTTCAGCGCGGTGGCGATGCCGGCGATGAGCCCGCCGCCACCGGTGGGCACCAGCACGGTGGCCGCCTCCGGCGCCTGCTCGAGGATCTCCAGGCCGCAGGTGCCCTGCCCGGCGACGATGTCCTGGTGGTCGAAGGGGTGGATCAGCACCGCCCCGGTCTCCTCGGCGAACTTCAGCGCCCCGGCCAGCGACTCCTCGATGACCGAGCCCTCGAAGACCACGTCGGCGCCGTAGGCCCGGGTGGCGTTGAGCTTGGGGATCGGTGCGCCCTCGGGCATGAAGACGGTGGCCTTGATGCCCAGCATCTGCGCGGCGAGCGCCACGCCCTGCGCGTGGTTGCCGGCGGAGGCCGCGACCACGCCGTGGGTGCACTCCTCGGCGGCGAGCCGGGAGATCCGGTTGAACGCCCCGCGGATCTTGAAGGAGCCGGTGCGCTGGAGGTTCTCGCACTTGAGCAGCACCGGACCGCCCACGATCGAGGACAGCCACCGCGACTCCTCCATCGGGGTGTGGATGGCGACGCCGCGCAGCCTCTCGGCCGCGGACTCGATGTCGGCGGCCGACACCTCGGGGATCGGCTGGGTCGCGCTGTCGACGGTCTCCGGCTCGGCCTCGGGTGTGGCAGGGGTCATGGGGTCACACTAGGGCCCCCGGGTGCGGCCGGATCGCGGTCACCCGCCTCCTCGGGGTCCTCCCCCACCTTGGTGTAGGCCGCGAGGTGCTGGACGACGGCGTTGGCCGACGCGGTGAGGGGCACCGCGATCAGGGCACCCGGAATGCCGGCCACGATCACCCCGGCGGCGACGGCGACGATCACGCCCAGCGGGTGCACCGAGACGAAGCGGCCCATCAGGAACGGCTGCAGCACGTGCGCCTCGATCTGCTGCACCAGGATCACGCCGCCGAGCATGATCAGCGCGACCACCGGGCCCTTGGCCACCAGCGCCACGAGTACGGCGACCGTCCCCGAGATCGTCGCGCCGATCATCGGCACGAACGCCCCGATGAAGACCAGCAGCCCGATCGTGCTGACCAGCGGGAGGCCGAGCACCGCGGCGACCACCGCGATCCCGATCGCGTCGGTGGCCGCGACCAGCACGGTTGCCCGGACGAACTGGGTCAGCGAGTTCCATGCCACCCGCCCGGAGGAGTCGGCCTGGCGCCGGGCCGCGCGCGGGAAGAGCCGGACCATCCAGGCCCAGATCAGCGTGCCGTCGGCGAGGAAGAAGTAGGTGCCGAAGAGCACGATGAAGATGCCCGCGACGATGTGGCCCACCGCGCTGGTGATGTCGGTGATCTGGGTGGGCAGCTCCTTGGCGCGCTGGGTGAGCATCTGCTGGGCGTTCTGGATCAGGTCGTTGATCTGCGAGTTCGACGCGTGCAGCGGGCCGGTGCGCAGCCAGCTCCTGATCTCGCCCAGACCGGAGACGACCTGGTCGGAGAGGTTGCCGACGCCGGTCGCGATCTGCTGGCCGATGAAGGTGACGATCGTCGCGATGACGACGAGGCCGATGAGCTCGACCAGCAGCGAGCCGATCCCGCGTCGTACCCGGGCCCGCTCGAGCCAGGCCACCACCGGCGAGGCCAGCGCCGCGAAGAAGACCGCGATCACCAACGGCAGCACGATCACCAGGAAGTACTTGACCAGGTAGAGCACACCGAGCGTCGCGCCCGCGATGACCAGCAGCCGCCACGCCCACGCCGCGGCCAGGTCGACGCCCCAGGGGACGTGCGCCGGGGAGAAGTTGGAGGGGCCGCTGTCGATCTCCAGCGCCTGCTCCTCGCGCATGCGCGCGGCCCGCCCCTCCTCCCACTGCTGGGCGAGGCGGTCCCGGAAGCGCCGCTCGAACTCCTCGTAGCTCTGCGGCTGGTGGCTGCCGCCGGCACTGTCCTGCCCGGACCGGCGCGTGCGGAACCGGCCGATCAGCCGTGATCCCCGGTTCTTCGCCACGAGGAGAGGTTACGGGCTGGGCAACAGGCGCGCTGCCAGCCGCGCCGCCCCCGCCGGGTGCTCCTCCGCGAGCAGCCCGACCGCCGCCAGCACGTAGTCACGGTCGACCACCACCCGCGGGTGCTCGGGCAGCTGCCAGCCGTCGGCGTGCGTCCCCACGACCGCGTGCAGCACCCGCTCGGCGACCTCGGGCGCCGCGGTCCGCAGCACGCCACCGGAGCCGACGAGCAGCCCCACCTCGCGCAGGTCCTTGCCGGTGCGTTGCACCACGCGGCCGTCGGGGCCGACCACCACCTGCGCCCGCCCGGCGTGGCGGCGCACCGCCAGGGTCACCGCAGCGGTGGCGATCAGCTCGTCCTGGTGGCGCTCGGTCTCGTCGTCGGGGAGGAAGCCGGGGTCGCCCGAGCGACGGACGGCTGCGCGACGGAGCCGGGCGAGGCGGTGCGGGTCGAGGAGGCCCGCGTCGTGTGCGGCCTCCACGGTGCTGGTCGCCGACCAGCGCATGCCGAGGTCACCCTCGACCGTGCGGGTCACCGGCGTGGTGGCGACGACCTCGCGGGAGAGCCCGGTGTCCTCGAGGGTGGCCTCCGCGTCGAGCTCCACGACGCTGTGCACGTCGGTGGTGGCGCCGCCGACGTCGACGACCACCACACCGGAGCCGCCCAGCTCGGCGCCGAGCACCTCCACGCCGCTCAGCACCAGGTCGGGGGTGGCGCCCCGCACCATCGCGGCGAAGTCCGCGCGCTTCGACAGGTGCTTGCCGCCGATCACGTGCGAGAGGAACATCTCCCGGATCGCGCGTCTGGCCGAACCCGGGGCCAGCACGCCGATGCGCGGCACGACGTTGTCGGCCAGGACGTACGGCGTCCCGGCGCCGGCCAGCTGCTCGGCCACCTCCGGCTGCGCCTCGACGTCGCCGGCGACCACGACCGGACGTCGCCAGCGGTTGCGGGCCAGGAAGGCGGCGTCGTGCCTCAGGGTCTCGGAGTTGCCGCCGTCGGTGCCGCCGACCAGGAGCAGCACGTCGGGCCTGGCCTCGCGCAGCCCCTGCAGCCGGTCGCGGCCCAGGCCCCCGGCCAGCACGTGCACCACCTTGCCGCCGCTGGAGAGGGCGACGCGACGGCCCGCCTCGGCGGTCACCAGCTCCTCGTTGCCCACCACGGCGATCCGCAGCCCGCCGCCGGCCGACGAGCAGGCCAGCACCCGGGCCTCGCGAGCCTCCGGGCGGGAGGCGGCCAGGTCGGCGAGACACGCGTCGTACCCCTCCAGCACGTCGGTGCCGATCGTGGTCGGGTGCGACGCGGTGCCGAGCAGGTCACCGGTGTCCGGGTCGACCAGGGCGGCCTTGGTGAAGGTCGAGCCGAAGTCGACGCAGACCGCGAGGGGCACTACCCGAGCGCCCGGTCCAGGTCGGCGACCAGGTCGTCGACGCTCTCCAGCCCCACGCTGAGCCGCACCAGGTCGGCGGGCACCTCGAGGTCGGTGCCGGCGACGCTGGCGTGCGTCATCCGCCCGGGGTGCTCGATGAGCGACTCGACGCCGCCGAGGGACTCACCGAGCGTGAAGACCTCGGCACGCTCGCAGACCTCGAGCGCCTTGGCCTCGCCGGCGGCGACGCGGAAGGAGAGCATCCCGCCGAAGCGGCGCATCTGCCGGGCGGCGACCTCGTGCCCCGGGTGGTCGGGGAGGCCGGGGTAGATCACCTGCGCGACGCCCGGGTGGCCGCCGAGGAACTCCGCGATCCGCTCGGCGTTGTCGCAGTGCCGGTCCATCCGCACGGCCAGCGTGCGCAGCCCGCGCAACGTCAGGTAGGCGTCGAAGGGGCCGGCGACCGCGCCCATGGAGTTCTGGTGGAAGGCGACCTTCTCGGCGAGCTCGAGGTCGCGGACGACCAGGGCTCCGCCGACGACGTCGGAGTGTCCACCGGCGTACTTCGTGGTCGAGTGCACCACCACGTCGGCCCCGAGCGTGAGCGGCTGCTGCAGGTACGGCGACGCGAAGGTGTTGTCCACGACCAGGAGGGCGCCGGCGTCGTGCGCCACCGCGGCGATCGCCTCGATGTCACCGATGTTGAGCAGCGGGTTGGTCGGGGTCTCGACCCAGACCAGCCTGGTCTCCCCCGGCCGGATCGCTGCAGCCACCTGCTCGGTGTCGCTGACGGGAGCCGGGCTGTGCTCGAGGCCCCACACCTTCTCGACCTTGTCGAAGAGCCGGTAGGTGCCGCCGTACGCGTCGTCCGGGATGACCGCATGGTCGCCGGGCCGGCAGAGCGCGCGGATCAGGGTGTCCTCGGCGGCCAGCCCCGAGGCGAAGGCGAAGCCGCGCTCGCCCTCCTCCAGGGCGGCGAGGTTGCCCTCGAGGGCGGTGCGCGTCGGGTTCGCCGATCGGCTGTACTCGTAGCCGCCGCGCAAGCCGCCGACGCCGTCCTGCTTGTAGGTGCTGGTGGCGTAGATGGGCGGGTTCACCGCGCCGGTGGTGGGGTCGGGTTCGTAGCCGGCGTGGATCGCACGCGTCTCGAAACCCGCCTTGTGCCTGTGCTCGCTCTGCTGCTCACTCACCCGGCCGAGCCTAGCCGTGACCCCCGCGCACATGCCGGGTGCGCGGCCGGACCGGGAACAGCGCCGGTCGGTGCGGCGTTGTCAGGGGTGTCCCCCCGAGACCGAGGAGCCGCGCATGTTGTTCAGCCGCTCGAAGATGGAACTGCCCGCGCCGGAGCAGACGCTGCCGGGCCGCCCCGCGCGGCCGTGGACGCTGGCCGACCGGCACCTCGTGCTGGACGCCCCCCTGGTCACCGACCAGGTGCCTGAGGGCTACGAGGTGGCGATCTTCGGTCTCGGCTGCTTCTGGGGCGCCGAGGAGGTCTTCTGGCAGATCCCCGGGGTCTGGACGACCGCGGTCGGCTACGCCGGCGGCTACACCCCGCACCCCACCTACGAAGAGGTGTGCTCGGGGCTGACCGGACACACCGAGGCCGTGCAGGTCGGCTACGACCCGGCCGTGGTCGGCTACGAACGGCTGGTCGCCACCTTCTTCGAGGTGCACGACCCGACCCAGGGCATGCGGCAGGGCAACGACATCGGCAGCCAATACCGGTCGGCCATCTACTACAGCGGTGTCGAGCAGCGGGCGCACCGGCCACTCCGAGGCGGTGCGGGTGGTCTACGACCCGGCGCAGGTGTCCTACGAGCGGCTGGTGGTCGCCTTCTTCGAGGTGCACGACCCCACGCAGGGGATGCGCCAGGGCAACGACCTGGGCACGCAGTACCGCTCCGCGATCTACACCACCACCCCCGAGCAGGAGAAGGTGGCCCGCGAGGTGATCGCGCGCTACCAGCCGGTGCTCACCGAGCGCGGGTACGGCGAGATCACGACCGAGGTGCTGCCCGCGGCGGAGTACTACTACGCCGAGGACTACCACCAGCAGTACCTGGTCAAGGTGCCGCACGGCTACCGCTGCCACAGCAGGACCGGGGTGCCGGTCCCGCGCTGACCCGGTCCCGCGCTACGGCGAGTGCGCGGTGACCGCGCTGAGCCGGCCCCGCAGCCAGGCGATGACCTCGTCGAGGGTGCTCACCGTGCCGACGAGGCGACGACGCAGCAGCGGGTTCGTCGCGGCACCGGCCAGGTTGGCCAGCTCCATGCTGGCCGAGAACAGCGGCGCGACCGCGTGCTCCTGGGCCTGCGTCGCGATGCGCAGCCGCTCCGACCGGACGAGGGCTTCGGAGCGCCGGTGCCACTCGACGCTGAGCTGCACCCGGCGGATGAGCTGGCCGAGCGTCGCCATCTCCTCCAGCGAGAAGGAGCGCCCCTCCAGGCGCCCGACCACCAGGGCACGTTCGCGGGCCCGCGGGCACGGCAGCGGCAGCACCAGCGAGCCGGCCACTAGCGACCCGCCGGCCGCGCTCAGGCGCAGGCGCGGCGCCAGCAGCCTCCCCCCGGCCCGCACCCGGTCGAGGACCGCTCGCGGCATCTCCAGGTCGGCGCCCGGCCAGGCCCCCACTCCTTCGCCGGCCGCCGCGAGCACCCGAGGCGGCACCAGGGGCTCCGTGGAGAGCACCAGCGCGAACCCGGCGTCGGGCACGATCTCGAGCACGGCCTGGGCGACCAGCCCGCCCCAGTCACGCGGATGCGTCAGCTGCAGTGCCCCCACCAGCTCGTTGAGCCGGAGCTCCAGCGGCGTCTCCTGCCAGGCGTCGTCCGGCAGCGGCGTCGGCTCGGCCGGTGGGCGCGCGCAGCCGTGCTCCTGAGTGCCTTCCCCCGGCAGCGGCACAGCCCCGACCCCCTCCCCCGCGGACACGGCTCGGAACGGTCTGGACCAACGTCTCAAGTCCGGACCGATGCTCGCACTCCGGGACGAATCCGGCCAGCATCGTGCCACCCGGAATAGACCAGCAGGACCGTGCTCGTCGCTCAGCGGACGGTGATCCCGAAGGCCTTCGTCATCGACGCCGCCCTTGCCGCGTGCCGCAGGTGGGGCACGCCGAGGACGTCGTCGTACAACCGGGTCAGGGAGTAGTGGTTCAGTCGCCGCGAGACCACCTTCCGGTGGGCCGTCGAGCGTGAGGCGACCACGGTCAGGACCCGGTTGCCGTGCCCACCGTCGTCCTCGTCGGCGGTGATCACGATCGCCAGCCGACCGGACCTCCAGTCCGCCCCCTTGCGGATGATGTTGACCCGATGCTTGATCCACGCGTCCGCCTGGGCCAGCGAGCCGTCGTGCGCGTCGTGCACGACGTTGGGGACGACCATGCCCGCGTTGGGGAGCGTGCCGTTCTGCGCGTCGGCGACCAGCGCGGAGGCCGGCACGTCGAACCTTCGACAGGCCCTGCGCTCGTTGACGAAGTAGGCCCACGGGTTGTGCCGGACGGCGTAGTCGTTCCCTCCGCTGGTCAGCGCGCAGTTCGCCGGCATGCCGTCGGCGTACAGCTTCGCCGTCCGGCCGGCGCGCAGGGCCTGGCCGAAGATCGACCGCCCCTTGATCCGGTGGACCGAGGGGTACTCGTCGTCGGTGACCCCGAAGGTGGAACCGCCCGCGATCGCGAGGTAGTTGGGCAACGAGGGGTGGCTGACGCCGTGGTAGTCACTGGCGTAGGCGTACCGCTTCGCCAAGCCGTAGGTGAACGGCATGTGGGCCCGCATCTGGCCGAGCGAGTGGTTCTCGACCATGAAGACGAGCAGCTTGGTCACCCGGGTGTGGGTGCCCGAAGACGCGAGCGAGGCGGTCGCACCGGATCGCTGGCCGGAGCCCCCGGTCGAGCGCGCGGCCGGTCGGTGGCTGTCCGACCCCTGATTGGCGCTCTGGGAGGCGCACCCGGACGTTCCGCCCACAAGGACGATGGCCAGGGTGGCCGCGACGGCGGCGGTGACCAGGGCGGCGACGCCCTTGCTGGTGCGGCGACGAGGGAGAAGGCGGTGCAGAGGGTTCACCGGTGCCTCCAGGGTCTGAGGGTCGTTCCATCGTAGGTTGCGACGGCAACGCACATCCGCGTTCGCGTCCGTCAGGTTGGGCGGTGGCACGGCCGCCCGCCGGCAGGGACGGGCTCGGATCCCCAATCCTGGGGAACCGTGCCGATCAGCGTCCGCCTAGCGTTTCGGGCACCGGGCCGCTCGGCCCCGGCCGATGAGGGAGCGGGACATGCAGGTCAAGCACCGGTGGTGGGCCGCACTTGCGGCGGTCACCGTCCTGGGTACCACGACCGGGTGCGGGCACGACCTGGCGCCCCAGGCTGACAGCGCCCCAGCGGCGGCAGGCTCCTCCGCAACTCCCGCCACCGCCAGCAACCACGGCACGGGCTCTGCGTCCCCAGGGACGAGCTCCTCCGACAACGGTGCCTCAGGTGCTGGACGCAGCGTCGCGACTCATCGCGGCCGCACCCGTCCGCAGGCGGCTTCGACGGCCGGCGCACCGCTACCGCGCGGCTCCTATGACGACACCAGCGGCACCACCGCGAAGAAGCCCAGCTCTCAGAAGAAGGTCCTCGACACGCTTCCGGGCAAGAGCACCGGGGGTTGCGTCGATGTCGGCTCGCTCAGCGCCGTGCGCTCGGGTTCCGTCGCCATGGGCGACTTCGCGGATGCCCGCGCCAGGTTCCTGAAGACCAAGGGTGCGTACGACGCCGATCCCTCGTTCTTCTACGTCATCCCGGAGAGCCGAGACGCCAAGCGAGTCAAGGTCGTCCTCACTCCCGAGACTGGTCACGCTGACGCCATCCGGGTCGTCTCCGACCATGTCGAGGACGCCGCACAGTGGAAGTACTTCCCCATCAGCGTGAAGATTCCCACGCCGGGCACCTGGCGCTTCTCGGTCACCGTCGGCGCCGAGCACGGCTGCTTCGACGCCGACTTCCGCGCCTGAGCGCCGGAGCCGCCACGTCCGGTAGCCCATGACCGGTACGGCCGTGCCCCTCGTCAGAAGATGACGAAAAACCTCGCACGAGCGATAAAACGGACAAAGTGTGGCATTCTCGTCCGCCAAGGAAGCGGCGGACAACCAGGGGTGCCCGCCCTCGACCAGCTCAGCTCGACTGTTGCGAGGGATCCCGAATGGCCACATCCCACGTCCGGTGCGCCCGTCTGGCGCCTGTCACCCTCCTGACCGCAGCTCTTCTTGCGTGCTCGTTGATGCCCCAGGCGGCCGACGGCGCGACCGGCTCGACGACCGCTCGTCACCTGAGTCGTCTGGTGCGGGCTGCCGCGTCGCAGACGTCCCCGCACGAAGGGCGACGAGCCGCGGTGCGCGTCCGTGATGGGTTCCATCGGCACTGGCGCCTGAGGAGCGCTGTGTCCACGATCCACCACCGGGCCTTCACGGTCCGGGTGCGCCACAGGCAGGAATGTCTGCGCTGGTCCGGCGGCCGCGCGCGGTTGACCGGCGGCCGTTGCACGACAGCGCCACCCCCGGCCACCGCCGCCTCGGCATCCACCAGGTTCGGCTTCTTCCCGGGCCTCGAGACTCCGTCCGACCGGTCGCTGACCCCCAGGCAGAGGTTCGACAACATCGCCGCCCGGCTGGGCACCCCCGCGGTGTACCGCATCTACTTCGATGGCCTGCCGCCGACCACCTTCCGGGGATCGAAGGCGGACCTGGGCGTCCCTGTCGTGCTCTCGTTCAAGGCGGACCCGGCCAGGGTGGCCTCCGGTGACTACGACGCGCGGTTGCGTTCGTTCTTCGACTCCATCCCGAAGGACCGGCTCGTGTGGTGGTCGTTCTTCCACGAGCCCGAGGACGAGATCGAGGCCGGCCGGTTCACTGCGGCCCAGTACCGCGCCGCGTGGAGTCATCTCCTCGCTGTCGTGCCGCGCCGCTCCACTCTGCGGTCCACCCTGATCCTGATGCGCTGGGACCTCGAGAGCCGGGTGCGCTCCGTTCGCAGCTACGTGACTCCCGGCATCGACGTGCTCGCCTGGGACGCCTACATCCGCACGTGGTGCCCGACCATCGCAGATGCCTACGACAAGGCTGCCAGGGTGTCGGCGTCCTACGGGATGGGGTTCGGGGTGGCCGAGACCTCCGTGGACGACGCGGTGACCAACCCTCCGGCACGCACCACCGTGGTGCGGGACGTGGTCGGCCGCGGCCGGGCCGACCACGCCCAGTTCGTCATCTGGTTCGAGACGAACAAGTCCGAGGGCGACTACAGGTTGCTGCCCTACCCGGCTGCGGCCGACCTGTGGAACCGTCTGACCTGACCTGACCGTCGGCGGATCCGCCGGTCACTGCGGCGCCAGGGCGATGGTCCACATGGCGGTCTTGGCGCTGTCCGCATCGGTGGTCGCGGTGAGCCCGCCGTACGAACCAGCTGCCACAGCACTCCCCGAGTCGGCGAGCAGCACGCTGTAGCGTCCCGACGTCCCGGTGTCGTAGGCCTCGTCGCGCTTGGTGACCGATGCGGGCGGGGTCCACTGCGAAGTCGCGGCGGACTTGTCCATCCACCAGGTCGCCACCAGGTCACCCGCCTTCGCCGTGACGTTAGGGCTGGTGTGGCTCGTCCCCCCACCGTCGCCGTTGACGGCGAAGGCGTCGACCGGAGCGGCGCCCGAGACCCCGGAGTAGACCGCCAGGCTCAGGATCGCCTTGCTGTAGTTGGGGTTGGTCATCGACACCTTGGTCCCTGGATCACCCGATGCGACCTGCCGGGTCCAGGCCGTGGAGTCGATACTCACGTTCGTGTACGTGGACCCGATCTGCGACCAGCCGGGGCCAGGACCTGACCAACCGGCCGCGGTGCCCCCGGTGAAGACCAGCACCATCGTGTCTCCGGCCTTGGCGGTGGACGGGATGGTGACCGACTTCGTCTTGGTGGCACCAGGAGCGGAATGATCAGCGCCCACGAAGGCCACGCTCGTCGAGGGTGGCGTGTAGGTCACCGAGAGCGAGTGCGTCACCGAGCCTGTCGCGCCCTTGTCGTCCGTCACGGTCAGCTTCACGCTGTAGGTCCCCGAGGACGCATACGTGTGGTTCGGGGTTGCCCCGGTGCCGGTGCCCCCGTCCCCGAAGTCCCAGGAGTACGACGCGATGGAGCCGTCAGGATCCGAGGAACCGCTGCCGTCGAAGGAGCACCGTGCCGAGCCGTCCGTGGAGCAGCTCGACGTGAACGCCGCCGTCGGTGCCTGGTTGGCCGCCGGGCCGGCCACGAAGAACAGCGACTTGTTCGTCCAGTCCACGCCGCCGGTCGAGGGTCCGTTGACCAGCGTCGGAGAACCGGTCACCGATCCGCCCGAGAAGCTGACGGAGTACAGGCTCTTGTCACTCCTGTTGACGTAGTACAGCGTGTTGCCGGAGACGAACATCCCGTCCGCGTTCGCGAAGTTGACCGAGCTGCTCGCAGAGAACTCCGTGTTGTCGATGATGCCGCTGTCGGGCGAGAACCAGGCCCAGTGCAGCGCCGGGTCCCCGTTCATCGTGAAGTACACACGACCTGCGCTGTAGAACATGCCGGTCATCTGCGCCAGCTGGCTGTAGAACTGCGGAGAGTTCCCGTCGAACGTGGTGCCGTCGTGCGTGTCCACGCCGTCCCAGACCGGGTCGTGGTAGGGATCCACGGTGGAGGGCGTCCCGAAGGTCGACCCGTTCACGGTCGTCCGGTGCAGGTACCCGTCGCTCTGTCCGTAGAACAGCTGGTTGCCGACGGTGAAGGCCCCGCGGGTCTGGCCCCAGGGGATGCTGGTCCCTGTGACCGGGGTCGGCCCGGTGGCCGTGCTTCCGTCGAAGCCGACTGCCGACAGCGAGTCCGTGGGGGGCGGAGGCGCGGGCACGTCCTTGTTGATGATCTCGATGCCGTTCACCAGAGGGTTCTCCACCACGTGGGTGAACATGATCTGGATGTCTCCGTTGCTCGGCACCGTGACGGGGAAGGCCTTCATCGTGCCGGTCTGATCGCCGGCATCCGCCACGATGTCATAGTTGTTGAGCACGGAGCTCCCGTTGATCGCCACATTGAACACGCGCTGGCCGGGCTGGCTGGTGCCGGAGTAACGGTTCGCGAAGTACAGCCTGACCTCGGTGTGCGTGCCGGCGGGCACCGGGAAGTCCCAGGTCATCGGTGGCAGGTCGGTGGGGCTCCACCGCTCGTGATCGAAGATCGCCCTGGGCGTCGTCGACGGCACCGATGAGCTCACGTTCGGCACCGGGCTCCAGTCCGCCGCGTTGCTCTGCTGGTTGCGGTAGGGGCTCCCCTGGGCGTTGTCGTCCTCCGCCCAGTCCGGTCCGCCATCGGTCGACGCCAGCTGAGGCCCGCCTGCGTCTACGCGATAGAGCACGTTGGTCTGCCCGGTCGATCCGAACCGCCCCAGGTAGACCTTCCCCGGGAGCTTGCCGAGCGAGGTGTCGGCGAGGGTGTAACCGCCCTGGAAGGGGAAGAAGGCGATCTTCTGCCGCCGGTACTTGTAGTTGCCGACCCAGTTGGCGTCGTACGCCATCCACAGGCCGTTAGGCGTCGCCAGCAGCGCGTAGACCGCTGAACCAAGCGGGTTGTGGCCGGGGTTCCAGGTCAGCGGCCGGCCGTTGACCGGGTCCAGCGCTGCCAAGCCGGGCCGCGGAACGGCACCGGGGCTTGCATTGTCGACACCCTGGGGGTTGTTGTTCCAGCGGTTGTGACCACCGATGAAGACGGCGTCGTCGGTGACGGTGACGCCCCAGACAGTGTCGCCACCGGTCTCGTCCACCCAGGTCGGCTGGATGTCCGTGCCGGTCGAGGCCGTCTCGAAGCGCGACGTGGCGTCACACAGGGTGCCAGGGTTGCCACCGCCTGTCGCATTGACGACGAACCATGAGCCGTCCGGCGAGAAGGTCACACCACGGGTGTAGCCGTCGAATGCCCAGTTGAAGCAGTAGGGCGAGTAGCGGCTGGTGGCCCAGTTCGGGTCGACCTGGGCCGTCGGAGTGTCGAGGTCGATCAGGGCCAGCTGGTCGCGCAGGAGGCCGTCGGCGGTCTTGAAGTTGCCCGTCGCCACGAGCCTGGTTCCTTGCGCGTTGACGTCGATGGCCCAAGGGCCGACATTGCCTTGCGCTCCGCTGCCCGTGTCGTTGTGGTGGCCGGCGAACTGCACGTTCATGAACGGGTCGACGGCTCCGGTGGTGGCGTTGAGGGCAGCGATACCCGCGTGGGCCGTGCCGTTGAGCTTGGTGAAGTGCCCGGCGATGTAGAGGCGGTTGCCTGACTTGGCCATGTCGCGGATGAACCCGAAGTTGAAGGTCGGCGGCTGGAAGGAGGGGTCGATGGCTCCCGTGGTCGTGTCCAGCATCGTCAGGTACGGACGCGACTGCCCATTGACCTGGGTGAACGACCCACCGACGTAGACGGTGTGGTCGTTCGGCCCTGGCACGACCGAGTAGACCTGTCCGTTCGTCGACGCGTTGAAGCCCGACAGCACGGCGCCGGTGGATGCGTTGATGGCGGCGATGTAGTTGTGCGCGACGCCACCGATGGAGGTGAAGGTGCCGCCCATGACGAGCGTGTTGCCGACCTGGGCGACGCTCCAGACCGCGCCGTTGTCGACCTGCGGCGTCATCGCCGACGGAACGGCACTCGGTATCGCGTTCTGCGTCGGTGGCGCCCCGAAGGACGCTTGGTGCGCGACCGCAGGCCCCTGACCCAGGGCGCTGAGGCCGAGCAGCGGCAGGAAGAGCGCCACGACGAAGGCGATGACACGACGACCAGTCATCTCTGTACTTCCCATCCTCGGGACCGCACGGTCGACGCCGTGCTGATCATTGTGGAAATCAGCAAGCTGGGTTGACCGTAGGGGCGGACCGCACGAGAGGCTTCCCGCATATCGATGAAACGGGACCGGGGGCCCTGAGCTCAGGCGGCCTCGGTCGTGCGACGCTTCCTCCACGGCGGCAGATCCTCAAAATTGGCGAACCCTGGCCCGCATCGAGCGCCTTAGCATCCGTGTACACCGGCCCTCAGGCATCGCAAGTCCCGGCGCTGGCCGGTCGACACGAAGTTCCTGCCCGTCACCCCATGTGAGCCGCGCGTGTGTGCTGCACCCGAAGCAAGCCGTCGTCCGCTCGGGCCTCGCCGAAATCGTGTGTCCCAGCGCTGCCGGGCCGCCCGGCTTGCGACCGCGCCGCCCCGCGTTCCGCGAGACCGGATCACGCCGGGCGGGGGAGCATGGTGAGCGCGACGCCGGCCGCGGCGTTCACCGTGCATCCGAACGGTCGCTGGGACCTCGTCCGGCTCAGACAGCGCTATCTCAAGCCCGGATGGCCCTTGGCCGCGCTCTTCACGGGCTATCCACTCTGGTGGGCACTGGGCGTCTCAGAGCTGATGTTCCTGGTGGCAACTGCGCTGATGGCGCTCGAACTGGCCCGGCGGCGCCAGATCCTGGTGCCGGCGCTCTTCGGCGTCTGGGTGCTGTTCTTCCTCTGGACGTTCACCGGGCCACTCGTCGCGCAGGTCGCCGCCCCCGGAACGGTGCCCGACGTCCAGCTCTCACGCTACTTCACCTGGGCCTACCGGATGACGTTCTTCGTCGTGGCGACCGTCGCGCTGGTCTACGTGTGCAGCCTTCGGCTGACGGCGCGGCGGCTGGCGCGGATCCTGAGCGTGATGTTCCTCGTGGTGGTCGCGGGCGGCTGGTTGGGGGTGGTCGCTCCACGACTCAGCTTTCCGTCGGTGACTGAGCTGCTCCTCCCGCACCGTCTGCTCTCAGTGCCGTTCATCTACGACCAGGTCCATCCGACGCCCGCCGAGCTGCAGGACTATCTGGGGCGGTCGAACGCACGACCCAGCGCCCCCTTCAGCTACGCGAATGTCTGGGGCGACAACTACGCCACCCTGCTGCCCTTCTTCGTTCGCGCGTGGGTGACAGAGGGCTCCCTCCGCCGCCGCGTGGTCGGCTCGCTGGTGCTCCTGGTCAGCGTGGTGCCGGTCGTCTACTCCCTCAACCGCGGCCTCTGGGCCGTGCTGATCGTGCTCGCCTTCTTCGTCGCGGTCCGGGGGCTGGTCGCTGGGCGCGTCCGAATGCTGGCGGGGGTCCTGGCGGTCGTCGTGCTGGTGACCGGACTGGTCCTGGCTACGCCGCTGCAGGGAAAGATCGAGGCGAAGTTCACCGGTCACAACAGCAATGAAGGACGCACGAACCTGAGCTCGCTCGCCCTGGTCGACGCGGCGAAGACCTCACCAGTGGTCGGCTTCGGCGCCACCAGACGCGTGCAGGGCAGCTTCCAGTCGATCGCGCAGGGAGCGACCGCCAGCTGTCCCCACTGCACGCCGCCTGCCGTGGGGACACAGGGCTGGCTGTGGACGGTCATCTTCGCCTATGGCCTCGGCGGTGCGCTCCTCTTCGTCGGGTTCTTCGTCTACCAGTTCGGGCGCAACGTGGCGCGTTGGCGGACCGCGGATGACACGATGAACCTGGCTGTGCTGCTGGTCTTCCTGTTCACGATGCCGGTCTACGGCTTCGACTACTCCACGCTGGTCCCCGTGATGGTGGCCGTGGCACTGCTCAACCTCGGCCGCGGAAGCGGTGGAGCGACTTCCTTGAGGGCGTACCGCTCGCTGCTGACCGGGTGCTGTCGGAGCATGCTTGCGCTCCTGCTGGCGGGCGTCGCCGTCGGCGGGGCGGTCGGACTTCTGTCGAAGCCCACCTTTCAGGCGACCGCCACAGTCGAGATCCCGCTGAACCACGTGGATCCCGGCGACGTGGGACGCCTGCTCACCATGGATGAGGTGGCCCAGGTGGCGAAGGGCACCCTGGTGACGGGGTCGGTGGCGCGTTCGGTCGGCGAGAGCCAGGCGCAGGTTGCTCGGAGTCTCACCGTCTCGGCCCTGCCCAACACCCGGATCCTGAACCTCACCTACACCGATCACAGCATCACCGGGGCGCGCACCGGAGCGACTCTCGCCGTGCGGGCACTGCTCGCGCAGCAACGGCGACAGCTCTCGTTGCAGCGCAGCCGTGAGGTGCAGCTGCTGAGCCAGCGCGGTGACAACTTGGCGGCTTCCGTACTTGAGGTCCGGTCGAAGGCACGACACGCCGGCCGCTCCGCGGCACTCAGCGCGATGCAGCTGCGTGACCTCAAGGCCGAGAGCGCCCATGTGACGACCGAGCTGGTCCGCGCCGAGACCGCCTCCGTCGACCCCGGTCGGAGCACCGGGCACGTCAGGGTCCGGCGTGACATCGACGGCGTGATGGTGGCGATCGCCAGCGGCGCAGCTCTGGGCATCACTGCCGGGCTCGTATGGGGGCTCTGGTGGGTCCCGCGTCGCCGACGACTGGGCACGCCGGTCCGTCACCGAGATGCGGGCGAGATCCGCGTGCTGGCGATCGTCGACGGCTTCGACTCGGCCGATCCGCGGGACGCAGTGTCACTGCGCGAGCTCGAACAGCTCGTCGCTCGTGAGCGCCCAGCCGCCTGCGTGGCGCTGGACAGCTTCCCTGAGTCGCGACACCTGGCGGGTCGCCTCGCGACTCGGACCGGACTCGGGCAGGGGGCGTCCGGCGAGCGCCGCGCTTCCGCTGAAGGCGGCGCGGTGGTGGTGGCTTCGACGCGCACACGGGTCGGACGCGCAGCTCCTGCGATACGACGGCTTGTCGCGTCCTCGATCGAGATCAGGGGTCTGGTGCTGGTGCGCCCGGGTCGCACCGGCCGCGACGAGCAGCGGCCGGCTAAGCCGCCAGGTCTTCGACGCGGCGGCCGAAGGCCCGTCATGAGGAGGGCGGGCCGATGAGTCTGGTGATCGAGGACCTGCCGCGCACGAGCCTGATGGGGCAGGCCCTGCGTCGTCGGTGGTTGCTCGTGCTCGGTTCGGTCGCGGTGTTCACGGCCGTAGCCGCGGGCCTGGCGCTGCGCGCGAGTCCGCAGTACGTCGCCAGCGCGTCGGTCTTCCTGCAACCGATTCCCGGGAACGCCTTGTCCCCCGAGGCGACGGCCAGCGGAGATCAGGTGACGGTCGCGATGCAGACCGAGGCCGGATTGCTGGACTCTCCGTACGTGGTCCGGCGCGTCCGGAAGGTCCTGCACGTGCCAGGGGACCAGCTGCGGACGGGTGTGACCGCAACCGTGCCCTCCAACACCAAGATCGTGCAGATCCAGTACAGCGCCTCGACGCCGCAGGCGGCCCGCGCGGGTGCTCAAGCCTTCGCCGGGGCATACCTCGACTTCCGGGAGGCTCTGGCGTCCGAGGTCAAGAACCGCCAGATGAAGGAGTTGCGCGCACAGGTCGACGATGCGAAGACGGAGCTGGCGGGCCTGGTCGGCAAGGCCGACAGTTCGGCGATGGCTCGACGACAGGTGCTCACGAGCTGGCTGGACACCCTGCAGTCGAGCGTCGGGCAGCTGGAGGCCACAGACGTGCACCCCGGCGTGGTCTCCAGCCCAGCACGCATCCCGGACGCACCCGCGGGGCTGAACCCGCTCTACCTCCTTCCTGTAGGTGCCCTGCTGGGCCTGGCCGTGGGCATCGTGCTGGCGGTCGGTCGCGAGGCGAGTGACGACACCGTGCGGCCCTCCGAGGGGACGTTCGTGGCCGGGCTTCCGGTGCTCTCGGAGCTGGAACGATGCGACCCGCCGGCGACGCACGGTGACCAGCTGGGTGGAACGGTCGTCGAGTCCTATCGCCGGCTCCGGGTCGGCATCGCAGCCACGGTCCCCGACGCGCGCTCCATCTGCATCTGCGACAGCCAGGACCCGGGGGATGCGAGCCTGCACACTCTCACCCTGGCTCGCGTGATGTGCCGCGCAGGATTGCGCGTCGTCGTGGTGGATGGCACAGCGTCCCAGGAGGTCGTCGACCTTGTCTCCGACCGCCTGATCGGAGACGAGCAGGCACCTGCCGGGGCCCTCCTCGACGGAGGAGGCGCACAGCCCCTGACGTTGGTCAGCGCCCGCAAGGGCAGCGGTCGGGAAGCGATCCTGGACGAGGTCCGCCTGCCCCGGCTGGTGGCGCAGCACCGCAACGATGCGGACTTCGTCCTCGTCGCCGCCTCCTCCCTGTCCACCGCCGACGGAGGGATGGCTGGGCTGACCTGCGACTGTGTGCTGCTCATCGTCGAGCAGGGGGTGACGCGCGCGCGGGACGTCAGAAGCCTCCTCCAGCGGGCTCGGGTCCGCGGCGTGTCGATCTGCGGAGTGTTCAGCGTGCCCCCACGTCGCGAGCGAAGCCGCGGTCGGGGGCGGCTCGTCGCCACGGCGAGCAGAGCGCTGGCGCATTCCGGCGCGAGGATGTCATGAGCGTGCCAGAACGTTACGAGGAGACTTCGCGGACCGATCATCACCGGGCCGCCCTGTCCCGCTCGGCGCGCGGCAGCGGCCTCAACCTCCTGGGAGCGGCGGTATCCGCCGCGACGAACTTCCTGCTGACGATCGCGGTCACGCACGGGGCGTCCAAGGATGTCGCCGGCCTGCTCTTCGCGATCACCTCCCTGTTCCTGATGGCGTCCTCCATAGGGCGGCTCGGTACAGACACAGGACTCGTCTACTTCATCGCGAGGGCACGCGCGGAGCACGACGATCGACGAGTTCACGGTTACGTCGCAGCAGCACTGAGGCCGGTGCTGGTCGCCGCCGGCGTCACGGTGCTGCTGCTGCTGGTCAGCGTTCCCTACCTTGCTGATGTCTTCAGCCGCGATCACCACGACCTCGTCGTGCAGTACCTGATCGCCCTTGCAGTGCTCATCCCGTGCGCAGGCATCGAAAGCGTGGCCCTCGCGGCCACCCGCGGCCTGGGCACGATGCGGCCCAACGTCCTGATCGAGCAGATCGGACGGCCACTGCTGCAGTACGCGATGGTGCTGGCGGCGCTCGCTACGCACCGGCAGGAGCTGCTGGCGATCGCCTGGGGGTTCTGCTACGCCCCGGCTGCGCTGGCCGCCTGGGCGTCCTGGCGCCGGCGCCTGCGGGGCTCGACGGGCGGGCGAGCGACGACAGGGCTGGGAAAGGAGTTCTGGACCTTCACAGCGCCCAGATCGGTCGCGAGCATCATGCAGCTCGCGTTGCAGCGCATGGACATCGTCCTGGTGGCGGTCATCGCCGGTCCTTCGCCGGCCGCCGTCTACACTGCCGCAACTCGGTTCGTGGTGGTCGGCCAGATGGGCCGCAACGCCGTCTCGCTCGCAGTCCAGCCCGAGATGGCCCAGTCGCTTCAGCGCGGCGACAGGCGGGGCACCAACATGCTCTACCAGGCCACGACCGGATGGCTGATGTTGGTCACGTGGCCGGTCTACCTGACCCTCTGCGTTGAAGGAGACGTCGTCCTGCGGATCTTCGGCCACGGTTACGCGGAGGGTGCGCCGGTCCTCCTGCTTGTCGCCGGAGCAATGCTGGTCGCGACCCTGTGCGGAGATGTCGACATCGTGCTGATCATGGCAGCACGCACCTCGTGGAGCATGATCAACGTCACCGGCGCGTTCGTCCTCAACCTCACTCTCGACCTGCTGCTGATCCCACACCTGGGCATCCTGGGCGCGGCCATCGGTTGGGCGGTTGCCATCGCGGCCAAGAACCTGTCCGCGCTCTTCCAGGTGGCCGTGGCGCTC